>NZ_JBHXTJ010000071.1:0-23549 GCF_042677525.1 Streptomyces sp. NPDC127114 | reverse complement strand
GGGTCTCCCCAGGCCCGCCAGGGCCGAGGGGAAGCATCGCAAGGCGCCGGAGCGTCGCGATAGCGGAGCTATCGGGGCGTTTCGGCAACGCGGCGGGGTGCCGTGCCAGGCGTCGCGGACCCGGCCAAGATCCGAAAGAAACGGCCTAGGGACCGACCCCAGCCCCTACGCCCCCCAGCCCCTACGTCCGTAGCCCCTACGCCCCCTCCGCCCGGCCCGGCGCCACGCCCGGCCCTATGTGGACCGCCTCCGTCGCCCAGTCGATGCGCGACGACTCCGTCCCCGCCGGGACCGCCTCGAAGGTCGTCGACAGCCAGGCGCGGAACGCCGAGCGGTCGACGTCGACGAGGACCGGAATTCCCGTGCCGCCGAGGCGGATCCGCAGCCGGCCGTTCCGGCCGCCCTGCCGCAGCGGCCACAGCTGGACGTCGCCCTCGCCGCACGGCGTACGGGTGCCGCGGTGCAGCAGCTCGCGGGACAGGGTCCAGTCGACCGCGTGGTCGGACCGGCCGAACGTGACCAGGACCGCCCACGGGTCGCCGGGATCGTAGGAGAACTCCACCTCGATCGGGAACTCCAGGTCGGCATGCACCCTGCGGCCCGTCGTCCGCCACGGGGCGACCGTGGGATCGGTCGCGGACCCGGCCCGCCCGTCCTCGCTCCGGCGTCGCGGCTCGGACATGTCGCTCTCCTCTCGTCGACTGCGCTGTGTGCCTCCTGTGCGCGTAACCGCTGTCGCCCAACCCATGCGCGTCCGGCCGAAGCCGGGCGAAATCCGTGTGCGCCGCGTCGCCGGCCCCTGGGAGCATGCGCGTATGGTCCACACTCTCGAACGCCTGGTCGTACGCCACACCCTCCGCGTCCCCGCACCGCCCGCCGCCGCAGGCGGAACGGGAGGCCAAGGTGCCGCGGCCGCACGACAGTTCGACGTGGCCCTGATGTCCGTCGGGTTCAAGCTCTCGGCCGAACTGTTCACCGCGCTCTCCTCGTACGACGAGAAGACCGTCGCCGCACTCGCCGCCCGCACCCTGGACACCGTCCGCGAACTCGTCGGCGACCACGTCCGCCACAACACGTACTTCGTCGACTTCCCCGCCAACGTGCCCGACACCGCCGCCTTCTGGGCCGAGTGCCTCGTCAAGGCACTCGCGGACGAGGCGGCGCGTCCCGCGGTGCTCGCGCGCCTCGGCGACGGCGTCCTCGACCTGCTCACCCTGCCCGCGTACGGCCGCTACCAGCACTCCTACGAGGAGCTGCTCGCCGCGCACGACGAGCTGATCGCCTCGGTCGGCGACCGCACCACGCTGCTGCACCTCGGCGGCCCCCTGGACGACGAGGTCACCGCCCTCTACCTGGCCCTGGCCGGCAGCCGCACCCCGCTCGGCGAGGAGCACCTGGCCGACCTCGGCGTGCTCGCCGGGCACCGCGCCGACGGCCCGCAGCCCGAGAGCATCCCGGTCCGGGAGAACCGCGCCGTGATCAACCGGGCCCGCCTCCGGGCCGGCGCCGGGCTCCTGCTCGACACCGTCACCGACGTCCTGCGCCTCGCCTGCGCCCTCTCGGACGGCGACGTCAGCCTGCGCGATTCCACCCGGTTCCGCGCGCCGTCCCGGCCGCACCGCCGTGCCCTGCTCGCCGCCCTCGACGCGGTCGTCGCCGACAGCCCGGCCAAGCTCGCCGACGTGTCCCGGCACCGGGAGGCCTGGAAGCGGCTCGGCGAGCGGCTGCACCCGCACGAGTACCCGCAGTGGCCGCACGCGGCCGAGGTGTTCGCCGTCGCCCGCGGCGAGCGGAAGGCGCCGTCGCTCGCCCGGCGCGTGGAGGAGCTGCTCGGCGACGGCGACGTCTCCGGGGCGGCCGATCTGCTGGCCGGCGCCGCGCCCGGCGCGCTGTTCCGCTCCCTGGACCGGCTGCTGCGCACGGCCAAGGAGGGCGAGGAGGCCGAGGCCGTCCTCGCCGCCGCCGAGCGGGCCGCGCCCCGCGTCTCCGGCCGCGTCGTGCTCTCCCTGCGGGAGCACTTCCAGAACCGTACGGAGGGCAACCAGACGGAGCAGGGCCGCACGGAGCAGGGCCGCACGGATCAGGGCCGCACGGATCAGGACCGCACGGAGCATGGCCGCACGGATCAGGCCCGCACGGAGCAGGGCCGCACGGAGCAGGGCCGCACGGATCAGGACCGCACGGAGCATGGCCGCACGGATCAGGGTACGGAGCAGGCCCGTACGGATCAGCCTCGTACCGGCCGGGGTGAACCGCGCCGCGTGTTCGTGAACCGTAGCGGCGGTGCGTGGGTCACCGAGGACGTCCGGGGGCCGTTGCCGTCCGCCGTCCGCGAGCGGCTCGTCGCGCTGCTCGACGCCGAGACCCGGCGCAGGCTCACCGTTCCCGAGCGGCTGCTCGTCGACCCTGCCGTCCTGGACGTGGCGCTGCCGCTGAGCGGCCGGGCCGCCTCGGCCGGTCTCGGCGTCCTGCCGCGCGGCTCCGTCTCGCCGGTCGAGGGCGAACTGCTGCGCTTCTTCACGTACTGGAAGGAGCGGCGCGAGACCACGGACCACGATCTGTCCGCGCTCGTCATGGACGCCGACTACGACGCCGTCACCTGGCTGTCGTACACGTCGCTCGCCGACGTCGAGGGCAGTCACTCCGGCGACGTCGTCGAAGCGCCCGACGGGGCCTCCGAGTTCATCGACCTGCGGCTCGGCGCGGTGCGCGGCGACTTCATCGTGCCGCAGGTGCACGTCTACAGCGGAGAGAACTTCGACTCGGTCGAGGAGTCGTTCTTCGGCTTCATGCTGCGCGAGGCCGACCAGGGCGGCCGGCCCTTCGAGCCGCGCACCGTGCGCATGAAGTCCGATCTGCGCGGGCCCGGCCGGGTCGCCCTGCCGCTCGCGTTCCAGCGCGACGACGAGGGCCGCTGGCACGCCCGCTGGCTGCACCTGTACCTCAGGGGCGAGCCGGCGGAGAACCGGGTCGAGGACAACCTCGTGACCTTCGCGGTCCTGGTCCGCGGCCTGGTCGAGCGCACGCCGCTGACCGTCCGGCACCTCACGGAGCTGATGGCGCGGGCCGGGGCGCGCACCGAGCCGTGGGACGGCCGGACGCCGCCGGAGGAGCCGGTCACCGGGCCGGTCACCTTCATCGGTCTGGAGCGGCCGGAGGGGCTGCCCGCCGGCTCGCGGGTGATCACGCCGGAAAATCTGCGCGACCTGATCCCGGCCTGAGTGTTAGGTTCTTCCCGGGGCGAGGCCATGAACGGGCTTCCTTCTCACACGAATTACTATCGTCTCTAGTCCGTTCGCCTTCCTCGCCCCACTCTCTCTTTCCCTGAGCGGCTTCGAGCGACTTCGGCCGCTTCCGGGGGCCTTCAGGCCCTCGCCAGCAGGGCCACCGGCCGCGCCTCGAAGAGCTCGGCCAGCTTCACCGGTGTGTCCGCGCCGCCGGTGAACTCCCGTACCCCGTCCAGGACGTCGAGCCAGCGGCCGTCCGGCAGCGCGAGCGCCGTGTCCTGCCAGCCGCCCGCCTCCGCGAGGCGCAGGGGCAGCCGGGTCACCGCCGTCAGGACCCGGTCCGCGCGGCGGAAGGCAAGGCAGTGCGGGGCGGACGGGCCGGCCGCCGCGAGCGGGTGGTAGCCGCCGCCGGGGCCGAACGCGTCCGGGTACTCGCGGCGCAGCCGCAGCGCGGCCCGTACCAGAGCGGTCTTGTCGTCGTCCGGGCCCGGCGCGAACGGCGCTCGGTTGTCCGGGTCCACGAGGGCGCGGTACTCCCGCTCGGTGTTCTGGTACAGCTCGGGCACGCCCGGCATGGTCAACTGGACCAGCGCGGCGCCGAGGACGTGGGCGCGGATGTGCGGCTCCAGGGCGAAGGCCGACTCGGAGGCGGTGCGCAGCGGGATCCGGCCCGGGCCCGCCGCCACGAACTCGGTCACGGCCCGCTCGTAGGCCGGGTCCGGCTCGGTCCAGGATGTGTGCAGCCCCGCCTCCCGCACGGACTTGAGGACGGCGGGGCCGAGCCGGTCCGGGTCCGGCGCGCCGAAGCCGAAGGCGGTCTGCCAGGCCGTCCACGCCAGGTGCGGATCGGGCGCGGGGACTCCGGCGACCTCCTCCAGGAGCTCCGCCCAGCGCCGTGGGCACTGGGACAGGACGGCGATCCCGGCCCGTACGTCGGCGCTGCGCTTGGTGTCGTGCGTGGTGAGGACGGTGCCGGTGGCGGGCCAGTCGCGGGCGATCCGGGCGCAGAACGCGTGGAACTCGTCGGGTGTGACCGCGGGCCGGCCCGGATCGCCGCCGACCTCGTTCGCCGAGAGCAGCGGGGTGTAGCGGTAGAAGGCCGTGTCCTCCACGGACTTGGCGCGCAGCGCCGACGAGGTCTGCGCGAACCGGGCCCGGAACGCGCGGTGTTCGGGGCCGTCGCCGAGTGCGCCGAGGGCCAGGTCGCGGACCACGTCGACCGCCGTCGCCTCCTCCGGAACGGCGAACGCCGCCTTCGCGCCGCGCGCCGCCTCGGGAGTGAGGACCTGCTCGCCGCCGGTGCGGTAGGTCCGGTAGACCGGGACGCGGACGAGGAGTTCGCGGACGGCGGTGTGCAGCGCCCAGGGCGCGTGGTCGCGCAGCCCCGGGTCGGCGGCGCAGATGCGCTCGGCGAGCCGGGTCAGCGCGGCCGTCTCGGCGGCCAGTTCGTGGGTGACCACCTTGTACGCGGCGCGGCGCGCGGTCGCCTCCCAGTAGCCGCCCCTGTCGCCGGCCCGACCGGCGAACTCGCGGTACACATCGGCGAGTTCGTCGGCTCCCAGCGCGTCGGTGAAGAGCCCGTCGACGTAGCGGAGCGCGTCGTAGCCGGTGGTGCCGGCCACGGGCCACGAGGCGGGCAGCGGTTCGGTGCCGGTGAGGATCTTCTCCACCACGGTCCAGCACCGCCCGCCGGTGGCCTCGTCGAGCCGCTCCAGATAGCCCTCCGGGTCGGCGAGCCCGTCCGGGTGGTCGATTCGCAGCCCGTCGACGACGCCGTCCGCCACCAGTTCGACGATCTTCGCGTGGGTCGCGGCGAACACCTCCGGGTCCTCGACCCGCACACCGATCAGGTCCGAAATGGTGAAGAAGCGGCGGTAGTTGAGCTCGGTGCGGGCCAGGCGCCACCAGGCGAGCCGGTACCACTGGGCGTCCAGGAGCTCGTCCGGCGGAAGGTCCTCGGTGCCCGCGCGCAGCGGGAACTCCTGCCCG
This sequence comes from Streptomyces sp. NPDC127114, assembly GCF_042677525.1. Lineage (NCBI taxonomy): Bacteria > Bacillati > Actinomycetota > Actinomycetes > Kitasatosporales > Streptomycetaceae > Streptomyces > Streptomyces sp. NPDC127114. Next base: position 18,333 of record NZ_JBHXTJ010000071.1, on the reverse strand, counting down.
TCGAGGACGAGCACGCCGTCCGCGACCCGCATCCGGTCCCGTACCTCGGAGAGCCGGGCGGGCAGCACCGGCAGCAGCATCCGTCCGTCGCCCGCCGCCCAGTCGATGTCGAACCAGCGGGCGTACGGCGAGCCGGGGCCCTCGCGCAGCACCTCGCGCAGCGCGTGGTTGTGCCGGGGCGAGGCCGCCATGTGGTTGGGCACCAGGTCGAGGACGAGCCCGAGGCCGTGCGCCCGGGCCGTCGCCGCGAGGGCCCGCAGACCCTCCTCGCCGCCGAGTTCGGCCCGGACGAAGCGGTGGTCGGTCACGTCGTAGCCGTGGGTGGAGCCGGGCACCGCTTCGAGCACCGGCGACAGATGGAGGTGCGAGACGCCGAGTGCGGCCAGGTGGGGTACGGCCCGCTCGGCGGCGGCGAACGGGAACTCCGGCTGGAGCTGGAGCCGGTAGGTCGCGGAGGGCAGTGCGCGTTCCGAGGACGAGCCCGGTGAGAAGGACGTCATGCGAACGTACGTACCCCGCGCGGAGGCTTCTGTGTCATCGCCTCATGCGCCCGTTCGTGTGCATCGCGTTACGTTCGCGTGATGCTCCGGATGTATCGCGACACCCTGTCGCTGCTCGGCCCGGTCCTGCCCGCCGTGTCCTTCCTCGGGCGGCTGCCGACCGCCATGTGCCAGCTCGGCAGCCTTCTGCTGGTCGCCGAGACCAGCGGCTCGCTCGCCACCGCGGGCCTGGTCGGCGGGGCCCTCGCCGCCGGGCAGACGGTCGCCGGACCGCTCGTCGGGCGGCTCGCGGACCGGCACGGCCAGCGGCCGGTGGTCCTCGCGGCCTCGCTCGCCAACGCCGTAGCCGTCACCGCCCTGGTGCTCGCCGCGCTGGGCCACGCCGCCACGGCCCTGGTGGTGCCGCTCGGCGCGCTCGCCGGCGCGACGGTGCCGCAGGTCGGGCCGCTCGCCAGGACCCGCTCGGTGACGCTGGCCCGGCGGGCGGGTGCCGACGACCGCACGGTGGCGACCGTGCTCTCCTTCGAGGGCACCCTCGACGAGGTCTCCTTCGTGCTCGGCCCCGCCCTGGTCGGCCTCGCCGCCTCCGTCGCCCACCCGGCCGCGGCCCTGCTGACGGCCGCCGCGCTCCTCGCGAGCTGCGGCACCGCGTTCGCGCTGCACCCGAGCGCCCGCTCGACGGCAGCGCCGAAGGCCACCCGTTCGAGTGCCGCCGAACGGACGCGTCTGCCCGCCGCCACTCGGGTGGCGCCCGCCGGCCCGGGCCGGGATCGCCCCGGAGGCGCCACCTACGCCCTGCGCGGCACGATGGTGCTCCAGGGCGCCATGTTCGGTGCCTCGCAGGCCGGGATCACCGCCCTCACCGGGGCCCTCGGCGTGCCCGACCAGGCCGGGCTCGTGTACGCCGCGATGGGCGTGACCAGCGCCGCCGCGGGCTTCGCGATGGCCGCCGTGCCCGCCCGGATCGGGCTCACGACCCGCTGGCGCGCGGCCACCGCCCTGCTCGTGGTGCTCGCCGCGCCGCTGGTTCTCGTCGACACCCTCGGCGGGCTGTACGTGGGCGTCGTCGTCCTCGGCGTCGCCTACGCCCCGCACCTCATCACCGTGTTCGGCCTCACCGAGCGGACCGCGCCGCCCGCCCGGCTCGCCGAGTGCATGGCCTTCCTCACCAGCGGCATCGTCGGCGGTCAGGCCCTCGCGCTGGCCGTCTCGGGCCGGCTCGCCGAGACGCACGGCGCCCCGGCCGCCTTCGGAGTGGCGGCCGGGGCGGCCGTGGCGTGCGCGGTGCTCTCCTGGGTGGTGCGCTTCCCCCGTACCCGGGAGGCGCGGACGGCCGAGGTCAGGCCGGCCGTCGAAGCACCGTCAGCGTGAGCGGGGCGAGCGTCACCCGTTCGCCGGCCGCCACCCGAGGGCCCTCCTCGGGCGGCATGCCCTCCGGATGGGAGGTGTCGACCACGACCTTCCAGCACTCGCCGTGGCTGTCCGGCACCTCGAACTCCAGCTCCTGCGACGAGGCGTTGAACATCAGCAGGAAGGAGTCGTCGGAGATCCGCTCGCCCTGCGGGCCCGGCTCGGAGATCGCGTTGCCGTTGAGGAAGACGGTCAGCGCCCGGGCGTGCGCCGCCTGCCAGTCCCGGGCCGTCATCTCCTCGCCCTGCGGGGTGAACCAGGCGATGTCCGTCAGCTCGTCGTGGGTGCCCTCCACCGGACGGCCGTGGAAGAAGCGGCGGCGGCGGAAGACCGGGTGGTCCCGGCGCAGCCGTACCATCGCCCGGGTGAACTCCAGGAGCGTCGCCTCCGGTTCGCTCCCCGGCTTCGGCCAGCGCACCCAGGAGATCTCGCTGTCCTGGCAGTAGGCGTTGTTGTTGCCGCCCTGGGTGCGGCCGAACTCGTCGCCGTGGCTGAGCATCGGCACGCCCTGCGACAGCATCAGCGTGGCCAGGAAGTTGCGCATCTGGCGGGCGCGCAGCTCGCGGATGCCGATGTCGTCGGTGTCGCCCTCGGCGCCGCAGTTCCAGGACCGGTTGTAGCTCTCGCCGTCCCGGTTGCCCTCGCCGTTGGCCTCGTTGTGCTTCTCGTTGTACGAGACGAGGTCGCGCAGCGTGAAGCCGTCGTGGCAGGTGACGAAGTTGACCGAGGCCAGCGGGCGCCGCCCGTCGTCCTGGTACAGGTCGGACGATCCGGTGAGCCGGGAGGCGAACTCGGCGAGGGTGCGCGGCTCGCCGCGCCACAGGTCCCGCACGCAGTCCCGGTACTTGCCGTTCCACTCGGCCCACTGCGGCGGGAAGTTGCCCACCTGGTAGCCGCCCTCGCCCAGGTCCCACGGCTCGGCGATCAGCTTCACCTGGCTGACCACCGGGTCCTGCTGCACCAGGTCGAAGAACGAGGACAGCCGGTCCACCTCGTGGAACTGGCGGGCCAGGGTGGCCGCCAGGTCGAAGCGGAAGCCGTCCACGTGCATCTCCGTCACCCAGTACCGCAGACTGTCCATGATCAGCTGCAGCACGTGCGGGGACCGCATGAGCAGCGAGTTCCCGGTGCCGGTGGTGTCCATGTAGTACCGGGGGTCGTTGCCGAGCCGGTAGTACGAGGGGTTGTCCAGGCCGCGGAAGGACAGCGTGGGGCCCAGGTGGTTGCCCTCGGCGGTGTGGTTGTAGACCACGTCGAGGATCACCTCGATGCCGGCCTGGTGCAGGGCCCGCACCGCCGACTTGAACTCCAGGACCTGCTGGCCCCGGTCGCCCCACGAGGCGTAGGCGTTGTGCGGGGCGAAGAAGCCGATGGTGTTGTAGCCCCAGTAGTTCGACAGGCCCGCGTCGGCCAGCCGGTGGTCGTTGACGAACTGGTGGACCGGCATCAACTCCAGGGCCGTGACACCCAGTTCCTTCAGATGTCCGATGACCGCGGGGTGCGCGAGGCCCGCGTAGGTGCCGCGCAGCTCCTCCGGCAGGTCCGGATGGAGCATCGTCAGGCCCTTCACGTGGGCCTCGTAGATCACCGTGTGGTGGTACTCGGTGCGCGGGCGGCGGTCGTCGCCCCAGTCGAAGTACGGGTTGACCACGACCGAGGTCATGGTGTGCGGGGCGGAGTCGAGGTCGTTGCGGGCGTCGGGCCGTCCGAACGGATAGCCGTACACCGCCTCTCCCCACGACACCTCGCCCGCAATCGCACGTGCGTACGGGTCGAGGAGCAGCTTCGCGGGGTTGCAGCGCTGCCCGTGCTCCGGCGCGTACGGCCCGTGCACCCGGAATCCGTACCGCTGGCCGGGCATCACGCCCGGCAGATAGGCATGCCGCACGAACGCGTCGGTCTCGCGCAGCTCGACGGCCGTCTCCGTGCCGTCGTCGTCGAGCAGACACAGCTCGATCCGGTGGGCGGCCTCCGAGAAGACCGCGAAATTGGTACCGGCACCGTCGTAGGTGGCGCCCAGGGGGTACGCCTGTCCCGGCCAGACCTGCATAGGCGAAACTCTTCCACTTCTGATCCGGCGGCAAGGGTGGTGACTCGGCCAGATCCTGCCCGAAACAGGGGCAACCTCCTAGGACTTCGACCCGTCCTACCGGGTGACCACACCTCATAGGGGGAAAAATTGAGGAATTGGGGGGAAGTGTGTACGAAATAGTGCGCCGCCACCTGGGCAAGGTGGTGGCCGGCGCCGCCATGGCGGTGACCGGCACGGCGGTCGCCGTCGCCGTCGCCCTGCCGGGCAGCGCCGGAGCCGACGAAGCCCCGTCCGGCGGCTCCGCCGCCCCGGGCTCGACCGCGTCCGGAACGTCCGGCACGCCGGGCACGCCGGGGGCGAAGGAGGGCGACGGCCCGGCGCCCGGGCCCGCGACCCTGGCCTCTCCGCCGCCCGAGGGCGCGAAGGGCGTGGGCACCGATCCGCTCACCGACGACGAGCTGAAGCGGGCCGAGGTCCTGGCGCTGACCCCGCCGGCCGCCGCCCCACGGACCGACGCGCAGAGGAACGCCGAGGGTGGCCGGGGACCGCAGCACCTCGCGACGGAACTCGCCGACCCGGCGCCCGGCGAGGAGACCGGCGGCCCGCGCCGCGCCCTGGTCCGCTTCTACGACTACGGCCGCGACGAGCTCATCACCCGCACCGTCAACCTCGACACCGGCAAGGTCGAGCAGTCCGGCGCCCAGCGCGGCGTGCAGCCCTCGGCCCACCCCGAGGAGCTCCGCGCCGCCCTGCGGCTGATCCTGGACAGCCCGCTCGGCAAGGGCGTCAAGGAGGACTACAAGGACGCCACAGGCAAGGAGCTCACCTCCACCGACCAGCTCTGGTTCAACGGCGACGTCTACCGCACCTACCGCGAGAAGGACGTGCCGCAGCAGCTGTCGAAGTGCGGTGAGCACCGCTGCGTCCGGCTCGTCACCAAGGTGCTGAACGGTGCCTGGATCGACACCCGCGGCCTGATCGTCGACCTCAGCGCCAGGACCGTCACCCGCGTCGGCTGACCACCGACGCGTTCCACACGTACCGAGGGAGTACGCATCCATGTCCTCTTCGCGACTTCGGCACGCCCGCAACGCGGGTGCCGTCCTCGCCGCCGGCGCCCTGCTCGGCACCGTCGCCACCACCACCGGCGCCACCACGGCCGCCGCAGCGCCCGCCGCACCGGCGCCCGCCGACTGTTCCGCCGCCTACCGCGTCGAGCAGAAGCTCGACGGCGGAACCGTGTGGCGCATGTGCTGGCGCTACTCGACCGACTCCGGGCTGATCCTGGACAAGGTCACCTACCAGCCGCCCGGCGAGCGGGCCCCGATCCGGGTCCTGAACAGCGCCAAGCTCGCCCAGATCCACGTGCCGTACGACGACGGCAACGCCGAGTACGACGATCTCACCGGCGCCGGATTCGGCATGGGCCTGCAGAACCTCAAGCCCGGCGAGTGCCCCGGCGGCACCATCACCACCGTGAAGGTCCCCGACGTCGGCAGGATCAACGGCCTGTGCACCACCACCCGGGCCCGCGGGCACGCCTACCGGATGGCCGCCGACACCGGCAGCAAGGTCTGGCAGGCCCAGGGCAAGGACCTGCTCGTGTACACCGTCAACAAGGTCGGCTGGTACGAGTACATCAGCGAGTGGCGGTTCTCCTCCGACGGCACCATCGGGATGAACGTCGGCGCCACCGGCAGCCTCTCGCCCGTCGACTACAACGCCACCGACGGCCGCGGCTGGCCCATCGGCAAGGGCGCCCGCGACTACGCCACCAGTCACGCGCACAACGTCTTCTGGAAGCTGGACTTCGGTCTCGACGGCAGCAACAAGGGCCGCATCGAACAGTTCGACTCCAAGGTCACGCCGCCCGCGCGGGACGGCAGCCCGACCGTGAAGACCACCCGGACCGTCGTCACCAAGGAACTCGCCGGGGACGCCAGGAACATGCGCTGGTGGCGGGTGGTCAGCGAGACCGGCAAGAACAAGGACGGCCACGCGCGCTCCTACGAGATCGTGCCGGGCCACACCAACACCTACGCCGGACGTCCCTACACCAAGCACGACGTCTACTTCACCCAGGCCCGCGCCTGCGAGCAGTTCGCCAGCAACAACATCCTTGACTGCGGCCGCAACGCGCCGACCAGCGTGGACAAGTGGGTGAACGGCGAGACCCTGAAGAATCCGGCGGTGTGGGTCAACATCGGGTTCCACCACGTCGCCCGTGACGAGGACCAGCAGCCGATGCCGGTGCACTGGCAGGGATTCCAGCTCGCGCCCAGGGACGTAACCGCTATGAATCCGCTCACTCCGGCCGATCTCGCCAACCAGAACGGCGCCCCGAATCTGGGTAGTTGAGCAACAGGCCGGGCGATCCTGCTGCATCGCCTCCCGCTGCCGGAGTACCCTTCCTTGATCGTTGCCGATCATTGTCAGATGGTAGTTCCCGCCGGTGTCCCAGTCGGCGGAACGGGTGTCCGGGAGCAGAAGGCGGTGCGCGGGTGAGCTCGGGAGGTCTGGAGCTGCCCCCAGGCGAGGCGGGTCACGACGGGGGACCGGCCGAGCCCGCGGAGGCGCCGCCCGGCGCGGTCTCCGTCGCCCGGCCCGTCGAGATCGGCGCCGAACTCGAGTGGGGTGCGGAGGCGTGGAGCGAGGTGCGGACCCGGGCCCAGCGGGCCGGCCGCGCCTACATCTGGCTGAATCTCGTCGAACAGCGGCTGCGGGCCGTCGTCGCCGCCGTGCTGCGCCCGGTGTACGAGCCGGTGCACGGCGAGGAGTGGGTGGTGGCGGCGGCCGGGCCCGCCGGACAGGAGTGGGTCCAGCGGGCGGTGGCCGTCCGTGAGGTCTCGCGCCGCAAGGGCTATCTGCTCGACCCGGCCGACGACAACGTGCTCAGCTTCCTCACCCTCCCGCAGCTGCGGGAGCTGATGGTGCAGCACTGGCCGTGCTTCGAGCCGTACTTCGACGACCGGCGCGAGGTGGAACTCGCCCTGGACGAGCTGGAGGTGACGCGCAACGTCGTCTCCCGCAACCGGGCCCTCTCGCTGACCGTGCTCGCCCAGTCCGAGCGGGCCTCCGCCCGGCTCCTGGAGATCCTCGGGAGCGGGGCCGGGGTGCCCTCGGCCGACCGGCTGCCGGTCGACGCGGTCGAGGACCTGGTCGGCGACCGGTACGCGGACGTGGTCTCCGTCCACCCCGACCGGGTCAGGCTCCAGCGGCAGCTGCCCGCCGAAGACCTGTTCGGCGGGGCCCGCCGGCTCGACGCCACCGGCATAGGCCTGAACCTGCTGGTCCAGAACTTCTCCGGGCGGCGCATGGTGCGGCTCGCCGAGTCGGGCTGCCGGATACGGCTGCTCTTCCTCAACCCGGCGAGCAGCGCCGTCAAGCGGCGCGAACGGGAGCTCGGCCTGAAGAAGGGCGAGCTCAGCCGCTCGGTCGAGATGAACATCCTGCACATGCGCCGGGTCCGCTCCAAGCTGCGCGACCCGGGCGCCTTCCAGATCCACGTCTTCGACGAGACGCCGCGCTTCACCGCCTATCTCGTGGACGGCGACGGCCCCGACGGGGTCGCCGTCGTCCAGCCGTACCTGCGCAAGGCCCGCGGCATGGAGGCCCCGGTGCTCGTGCTGCGCGGCGGCGGACGGAACGTGGTGCGGGCCGGACAGGGCTACGACGGCAGCGGCGAACACGGACTTTTCGCGACATACCGGGAGGAATTCGAGTCGGTGTGGCTCGACTCCCGACCGGTCTCCTGACTCTTTCCGGCCGCTCGCGAGACGCCCTTGGGACACCCCGCGGACGCCCTCGCGACCGGATTGTCAGTGCGGCGTGCGAGGGTGTGCACACCAACGGGGGAGATCACGTAAGGAGGACCCGATGGCTTGGTACGGGGAAGAGCTGGCCGGCTTCGACCTGGAGACGACCGGTACGGACCCGCTGGAGGCCCGCATCGTCACGGCCTCCGTCGTCGGCGTCCACGGCGGCGAGGTGGTGCGCCAGCAGGACTGGCTCGCCGACCCGGGCATCCGCATCCCGGCGCAGGCGTCCGCGATCCACGGCATCAGCAGCGAGCGCGCCGCCGCCGAGGGACGCCCGGTGCGCGAGGTGGCCGACGAGATCGCCGACACCCTGACCGGCTACTGGTCGCGGGGCGTCCCGGTCGTCGCGTACAACGCCTCCTTCGACCTCAGCCTGCTCTCGGCAGAGCTGCGGCGGCACGGACTGCCCTCGCTCGGCGAGCGGCTCGGCGGCGCGCCGACCGGCCCGGTCCTCGACCCGTACACCATCGACCGCGCCGTCGACCGCTACCGGCGCGGCAAGCGCACCCTGGAAGCGGTCTGCGCCGAGTACGGGGTCGTGCTCACCAGCGCCCACCAGGCGTCCGCCGACGCGCTGGCCGCGGTCCGGGTCGCCGTCGCGATAGCCGAGCGGCACGCCCCCGTCGCCGCGCTCGACCCGGCCGCGCTGCACGAGCGTCAGATCGTCTGGTACCGGGAGTGGGCCGAGGACTTCCAGTCCTTCCTGCGCCGCAAGGGCGAGACGGACGCGGTCGTCGACCCGACGTGGCCGCTGCGGGAGCCGGCACCGGTCGCCGGCTGAGGGACCGTCCCTAGCCGTTCGCCCCGAGGAAGTCGAGCAGCAGCTCGTTGACCTTCTCCGGCCGGTCCAGCTGGAGCCAGTGGCCCGCGTCCTCGACGCGCTCGTAGCGCCAGGAACCGGCGACGTGCCTGCCGGTGTCCGCCATCGACTGCTCGGTGAGGAAGCGGTCCCCGGTGGACCAGACGCCCATCACCGGGACCTGCGCGGGCAGCGGCGACACCGGAAGGACCGGTGCGAACTGCACCTCCGCCGGCAGGCCCGAGCGGTAGATGTTGAGCGCCGCGGTCAGCCCGCCCGGCTCCTTCAGCGGCTTCAGGACCGCCTCGCGGTCGGGGTGCTCGGCCAGCATCTCGTGCAGGTTGGCGTGGTCGTCATGCGACAGCCAGTTCTCGGCCACCTCCGGAAGCTGGAACAGCAGCATGTACCAGGACCGCTGCTTCTGCTCCCAGCCCGCGTCGCGGACCGCGCCGATGTGCCCGACGGACAGGATGCTCAGGCTGCGCACCCGGTCCGGCAGCGCCTGGGTGAAGCCCTGGACGATGCCGGAGCCCCAGTCGTGGCCCACCAGATGGACCCGGTCGATCTCCAGCCGGTCGAGCAGCTGCACCATGTCGCCCACGTGCTTCGCCGGGTGGTACGCCTCCGGTCCGCCCTCCGGCCGGTCCGAGCCGCCGAAACCGCGCAGGGTCGGCGCGACCGTGCGGTACCCGGCCGCGTTCAGGGCCGGGATCTGATGGCGCCACAGGTCGTGCGAGTCCGGGAAGCCGTGCACGAGCAGCACGGTCGGGCCCTCGCCGCCGACCTCGACGTCCAGCGTGACGTCCGACAGTTCCATCCGCATCCCAACACCCCGTTCGTTACCGGTCGGTTCGACGGGCCCATGATGTCAGGTCCCGGTGACGGGCGGCTGTCAGAAGGAGTACCAGCGGACCTCGGTATCGCCGTCCCGCAGCGACGCCACCCGCCGCTCGAACTCGGCCAGTGCCTTCGGGTTCGACGGCGCGTGCTGGGCCACCCAGGCGCAGCTCGCGGTCTCCCGTGCCCCGCGCAGCACCGCGCACCCCTCCCATGCGCGCACGTCCCAGCCGTACGCCCCGGTGAAGGCGTCGTAGGCGGCCGGGTCGAGGCCGTAGCGGTCCCGGGAGAGGGCGAGGACCACCAGGTCGTGCTCGCGCAGGTCGGAGGAGAAGGTCTCCAGGTCCACCAGGACCGGCCCCTCGGGGCCCACGTGGACGTTGCGCGGGAGTGCGTCGCCGTGGATCGGTCCCGGCGTGAGGTGCGGGGTGAGCGCGGCGGCAGCCGGCGCGAAGGAGTCGCGCCGCTCGCGCAGGAACGCGGCGTCGGCCGGGTCGATCGCGTCGCCCGCGAGCCGCAGCCAGCGCTCGACCCCGCCGAGCAGGTCCCGCCGCGGCAGGGCGAGGTCCTCCGGCTCCGGCAGGGCGTGCACCGCCTTCAGGAGCGGGGCGAGATCGCGCGGCTCGGCGGGCCGGACCGCCGCGGGCAGCCGGTGCCACACGGTGACCGGGTGCCCCTCGGCCACCAGCGGCTTGGGCTCCGCGGCCCGTACCGCCGGGACGCCGCTCGCCTCGAGCCAGCCGGCCAGGGCCAGCTCCCGCTCGGCGCGCGCCAGCAGCTCGGGGTCGCGGCCGACCTTGACCACCAGGTCGCCGACGGCGAAGACCGCGTTCTCGCCGAAGGCGAGCAGCGTCGCGTCCCCGGCCCGCAGTCCCGCCGCGGCCAGGATCTCCCGTGCCCGCGCCTCGTCCATCGTTGTCTCCCCACGGCAGTGCGATTTCGCCAAAGTCTCGCATCCGTGCTGGTCACCTTGACGAACCGACGGCCCGTCAGGACGATGACCGAGTCCCAGGCAAGGTGGCAAACCGGGCACAGGGGGAGCATTGGCGAGTGTGGTGACCGCGCCGAAGCGGTCCGCGGACCGCACCACTCCCGGCCGGGCCCGCGGCGGCCCCGGCCGCGACCACGGCGCCTGGTTCCTGGTCCTGCCCGCCCTGCTCCCGATCCTGCTGCTCAGCGTCGGCCCGCTGCTCTACGGCATCGCGCTCGCCTTCACCGACGCCCAGTCCGGCCGCACCCAGGCCACCGGCTGGATCGGCACCCTCAACTTCCAGGACCTCCTCCACGACACCCTCTTCTGGGAATCCTTCCGCATCGGCCTGCTGTGGGCGGTCGGCGTCACCGTCCCGCAGTTCCTGCTCGCCCTCGGCCTCGCGCTGCTGCTGAACCAGGACCTGCGGCTGCGCTGGCTCGCCCGTGCGCTGGCGATCGTCCCCTGGGCGATGCCCGAGGTCGTCGTCGGCATCATGTGGCGGCTGGTCTACAACCCGGACGCGGGCGTCCTCAACGAGACCCTGAGCGACCTCGGCCTCGGCGACGGACGGGCCTGGCTCAGCGGCCTCGGCACCGCGCTGCCCGCCGTGATCGTCGTCGGCGTCTGGGCCGGCATGCCCCAGACGACGGTGGCGCTGCTCGCCGGCATCCAGAACACGCCGCGCGAGCTCCACGAGGCGGCCGCACTCGACGGCGCGGGCGCCTGGCGCCGCTTCCGCACCGTCACCTGGCCGGCCCTCAGACCCGTCGCCCTCGCCATCACCGCCCTCAACTTCATCTGGAACCTCAACTCCTTCGCCCTGGTCTACGTGCTGACCAACGGCGGACCCGGCGGCCGCACCCGGCTGCCCATGCTCTTCGCCTACGAGGAGGCCTTCCGTTACGGGCAGTTCGGCTACGCCGCCGCCATGGGCTGCGTGCTCGTCGCCGTCGTCTCCGTCCTCCTCGCCCTGTATCTCGTCGGCCGTCTGAAGGAGGAACGGTGAGGGAGCGCCCGGTGAGTGTCCTCCGCAGCCGCGGGCCCGCCCGCGCGGGCCAGTACGCGGCGCTCCTCGCGTATCTGGTCTTCCTCGCCTTCCCGTTCCTGTGGCTGGTCTCCACCGCCTTCAAGCCGGCCACGGAACTGGGCTCCCTGCATCCCACCTGGATCCCGGAGGACCCCACCCTCGACAACTTCCGGCAGGCCTTCGACGAACAGCCGCTGCTCAGGGCCGCCGGGAACAGCCTCCTCGCGGCGCTCGCCGCCGCCCTCGTCGCGGTGGCCGTGGCCACGCCCCTGGCCTACGTCCTCGCCCGGCACCGGTCCAGGCTCACCGCCGCAGCCACCGGCTGGGTCGTGGTCAGCCAGGCCTTCCCGTTCGTCCTCCTGATCATCCCGCTGTTCCTGGTCCTCAAGAACCTCCACCTGGTCAACAGCCTGCCGGGCCTGGTCCTGGTGTACGTGGTGTGGTCGCTGCCCTTCGCGCTGTGGATGCTGACCGGATACGTACGGGCCGTGCCGGTCGAGCTGGAGGAGGCCGCCGCCGTCGACGGCGCCGGACGGCTGCGCACCCTCGTCTCGGTCACCGCCCCGCTGCTCGCACCGGGGCTCGTCGCCACCGCGCTGTTCGCCTTCGTCACCGCGTGGAACGAGTTCTTCTTCGCCCTCGTCCTGCTCAAGACTCCCGAGAAACAGACCCTGCCCGTGGTCCTCACCCATTTCCTCGGCGCGGAGGGCGTGGCCGACCTCGGACCGCTCGCCGCCGCGGCCTTCCTCGCCACCCTGCCCTCCCTCCTCGTGTTCGCCGTCATCCAGCGGCGGATCACCGGCGGCATGCTGGCCGGCGCGGTGAAGTCATGAGGCGGGCCCGGCGGTTCGCGGCGGCGGTCGCCGCCCTCGCCCTGCTCCTCACGGGGGCGGGGTGCACGGCGGACGACGGTCCCGACGACGGGGTGATCCGCCTGCGCTTCCAGTCGCTCGCCTGGCAGAAGGAGTCCGTCGACGCCAACAGGGAACTGGTGCGCGAGTGGAACGCGACCCACCCCGGCATCCAGGTCGACTACGTCCAGGGCAGCTGGGACTCCGTCCACGACCAGCTGCTCACCTCCTTCGAGGGCGGCGAGGCCCCCGACATCGTCCACGACGCCTCCGACGACCTCGCCGACTTCGCCTACGGCGGCTACCTCGCCGATCTGCGCCCCCTGCTGCCCGCGCGGCTGCGCGCCGGCATCCCCGAGCACAGCTGGCGCAGCACCACCTTCGGCGACGGCGTCTACGGGGTGCCCTTCCTCCAGGAACCGCGGATGATCATGGCGAACCGGAAGCTGCTCGCCGAGGCCGGCGTCCGTGTCCCGACCGCCGAACGGCCGTGGAGCTGGGCGGAGTTCCGGGCCGTGGCCCGGGACCTGGCGGCGCGGATGGGCGAGGGCCGGTACGCGGTCGCCTGGCCGCTCAAGGAGCCGGTCTCCGTCTCGCTCAACCTGAGCCTCTCGGCCGGCGGCCGGCTCTTCCACCGCGCGCCCGACGGCAAGGTCGCCCTGCGCTTCGAGGACGGCGACGCGGTCGTGCCCGGCACCGTACGGGCCATGATCGACACCGACCGGACCGCCTCCCGGGCCACCCTCGGCAGCGGCGGCTCCGACACGCTGCCCGGCTTCTTCGGCGGGAAGTACGCCATGGTGCCGCTGGGCTTCTCGTACCGGCAGCAGATCGTCCAGCAGGCGCCCGAGGGCTTCGACTGGATCGTGCTGCCGGCGCCCGCCGGGGCGGGCGGGCTCGCGCAGGGTGTCAGCCCGCAGACGCTCTCCATCGCCGAGGACAGCCCGCACAAGAAGGAGGCCGCCGCCTTCCTGGACTTCTTCCTCCGGCCCCGCAACCAGGTCCGGCTCGCCCTCGGCGACTGGATGCTGCCCACCTCCACCGCCGCGCTCGCCGATCCCGCCCTGCACACCGAGGAGTTCGGCTGGGCCACCGGCGCCGCGGTCGCGCGCGAGCTGCGGCCCGCTCCCGCGCAGGCGGTGCGCGGCTACCCCGAGTGGAAGGACAAGGTCGCCACGCCCGCCTTCCAGGAGTACTACAGCGGCGCGATCGACGCCGCCGAGCTGAGACGACGCCTGGTGGAGGACGGAAACCGGGTGCTCGCCCGCTACCAGCGGGACTGAAATGAAGTAGACGAGACGTTTCGTCTCGCATACGGTGGGGTTCATGACCACGACCCCGCACGCCCACATCGCCATGTTCTCCATCGCCGCCCACGGCCATGTGAACCCCAGCCTGGACGTCATCCGCGAACTCGTGGACCGGGGCCACCGCGTGAGCTACGCGATCCCCGCCGCCTTCGCCGAGAAGGTCGCCGCCACCGGCGCCACTCCCGTCCTCTACGAGTCGGTGCTCCCCACCGACGACGACCCCGACGCCTGGGGCACCGAACTCATCGACAACCTGGAGCCGTTCCTCGCGGACGCCGTGCAGGCCCTGCCGCAGCTCGCCGCCGCCTTCGAGGGCGACCGCCCCGACCTCGTCCTGCACGACATCACCTCGTACCCCGCCCGTGTCCTCGCCCACACCTGGGGCGTCCCCGCCGTCTCGCTCTGGCCGAATCTCGTTCCCTGGGAGGGATACGAGGAGGAGGTCGCCGAGCCGATGTACGCGGAGCTCAAGGCCTCGCCCCGCGGCAAGGCCTACTACGCGCGCTTCGAGGAGTGGCTCGGGGCCCACGGCGTCGACGTCCACCCCGACCCCTTCGTCGGACGGCCGCGCCGCGGCATCGTGCTCATCCCGCGGGCGCTCCAGCCGCACGCCGACCGCGTCGACGAGTCCGTCTTCACCTTCGTCGGCCAGTGCCGGAGCGAGGAGACGGGACCGGGGGAGTGGCGGCGGCCCGCGACGGCCGACAAGGTGCTCCTGGTCTCGCTCGGCTCGTCCTTCACCAAGCAGCCGGCCTTCTACCGGGACTGCGTCGAGGCCTTCGGCGGACTCGACGGCTGGCACGTGGTGCTGCAGATCGGGAAGTTCGTCGACCCCGCCGAGCTGGGCGAGGTCCCGGACAACGTCGAGGTGTACCCGTGGGTGCCGCAGCCGGCGATCCTCCGCGAGGCCGACGCCTTCGTCACCCACGCGGGCGCGGGCGGCAGCCAGGAGGGCCTCGCCACCGCGACGCCGATGGTCGCCGTGCCGCAGGCCGTCGACCAGTTCGGCAACGCCGACATGCTCCAGTCGCTCGGCGTCGCCCGCCACCTGCCGATGGACGAGGTGACTCCCGAGCGGCTGCGCGAGGCTGTACTCGCGCTCGTCGCCGACCCCGAAGTCGCCCGCAGGGCACGGGAGATCAAGGACCAGATGGCGCGGGAGGGCGGCACGCGGCGGGCCGCGGATCTGATCGAGGCGGAGCTGCCGCACATCTAAGTAGCCTGTGGCAAGGGGCGAGTTGAGGAGACTCGCCCCTTTTCTCTTTAAGAAAGCTTGTTGAAAAAGTCACAGGTGTGTGAAGGCCTTGATTTGCACTCGTCAATGCGAAAGGGTTTCGAACGAGCGACCGGAAAGTTTGCGTCCGGTGGCCCAACCCCCCACAAATCCTGACGAGGAGACCCCTCTTCATGGCCATACACAAGCGTGTCCGTCGGACCCGTTACATCGCCGTCACGACCGCGATCGCCGCGGCCGCCGGAGTCACCGTCCTTACCGGCCAGTTCGCCGGCGCGGCCCCCGCGCCCGCCGAAGGCACGGTCTACGGGCTCGGAGTCGAAGGCGCCGTCGCCGGCAGCTACGTCGTGCTGCTCGACGAGCAGGCGAACAAGGCCGACCTGGCGAAGGAGTACGGCGGCACCCTGCGCCGCAGCTACGACTCCGCCGTCAACGGCTTCTCCGTCAACAACCTCACCGAGACCGAGGCCAAGCGCCTCGCTGCCGACCCGGCGGTCGCCAAGGTCGTCCAGAACCGCCGCTTCACCATCAACGCCACCCAGGAGAACCCGCCTTCGTGGGGTCTCGACCGGGTCGACCAGACCGACACGGCCGGCGACTCCACGTACACCTACCCCGACAGCGGGGGCGAGGGCGTCACCGCGTACGTCATCGACACCGGAGTCCGCATCACCCACAAGGACTTCGGCGGCCGTGCCTCGTACGGCTTCGACGCCGTCGACAACGACGACACCGCCCAGGACGGCAACGGCCACGGCACCCACGTGGCCGGCACCATCGCCGGCACGGACCACGGCGTCGCCAAGAAGGCGAAGATCGTCGCCGTCCGCGTCCTCGACGACAACGGCTCCGGCACCACCGAGCAGGTCGTCGCGGGCATCGACTGGGTCACCCAGAACCACCAGGGCCCGTCCGTCGCCAACATGAGCCTCGGCGGCGGCGCCGACCCGGCTCTCGACGACGCGGTCAAGAAGGCCATCGCCTCCGGCGTGACCTTCGGCGTCGCGGCCGGCAACGAGTCCTCCGATGCCGGCCAGGGCTCGCCGTCCCGGGTCACCGAGGCGATCACCGTCGCCTCCTCGACCAAGGACGACGAGCAGTCCAGCTTCTCCAACTTCGGCTCGGTCGTGGACCTCTACGCCCCGGGCTCGGAGATCACCTCCGCCTGGAACGACAGCGACACCGGTACGAAGACCATCTCCGGCACGTCGATGGCCACCCCGCACGTGGTCGGCGCCGCCGCCGTCTACCTCGCGGGCCACACCGACGCGACGCCGGACCAGGTCGCCCAGGCGCTGATCGACGGCGCCACGCCCGACAAGATCTCCAACCCGTCGGCGGGCACCGCCAACAAGCTCCTGAAGATCGTCGAGTAACGGCGCGAACCCCGGACGGCGACCGCCGTGCCCTCCCCCACGGGGCACGGCGGTCGCCCTATGGTGTGACCATGACGACGACGTACGCCCTGCTGCTCCGCGGCATCAACGTCGGGGGACACCGCAAGGTCCCCATGGCGGAACTCCGAGCCGTCCTCGAAGGCCTCGGATACCAGCACGTGAAGACCTACCTGCAGAGCGGCAACGCCGTCTTCGCCGTCCCCGGCGCCGCACGCTCCGACGAGGCCGTCAGGCAGGCCGTCGAAGCGGCGATCCAGAAGCACTTCGGCTTCACCGTCGACTGTCTCGTCCGCGACCACGACTACCTCGCCGCCGTCGAGCGGGACTGCCCCTTCCCCGCCGCCGAGCTGGAGGGCAGGCAGCTCCACGCCTACTACCTCTCCGGCCCCGTCGACGAGAAGCGCTTCGCCGGACTCGACCAGGAGGCCTTCCGCCCCGAGGCCTTCGCGCTCGGCGACCGCGTCCTCTACCTCTACGCCCCCGACGGCCTCGGCCGCTCCAAGCTTGCCGAGGCACTGTCCAGGCCCGCCCTCTTGAAGGGCGTCACCGCCACCGCACGCAACTGGAACACCGTCCGCAAGCTCGTCGAACTGACCGAAGTGGCCCAGTCCGACGCATCGTGAATGGCCCGCCCCGACGGGCCACCCCGGGTCTAGAGTTCCGGCCATGACGACCGAGACGACGCCCGTGACCACCGTGGACTTCTACTTCGACCCCGCCTGCCCCTTCGCCTGGATCACCTCCCGCTGGATGCTCGAGGTCGAACGGCACCGCGAGATCGACCTGCGCTTCCGGGTGATGAGCCTCTACTTCCACAACGAGGGCAACGAACTGCCCGACTGGTACCGGATCCTCGTCGACGACTCCATAGGCCCGGTCCGGGTCGCCGCCGCGGCCGCCGAGCAGCACGGCGAGGAGATCCTGCGCCCGCTCTACACCGCGTACGGCACCCGCATCCACGAGCAGAAGAACAAGGACTTCGACGCCGTGATCGCCGAGTCCCTCGCCGAACTCGGCCTCCCCGCCGAACTCGCCGCGGCGGCCCACGACCCCGCGTACGACGAGACCGTCCGCCGCAGCCACGACGCCGGCAAGGACCCCGAAGCCGAGGCCTACGTGGGCACGCCGACGATCCACGTCGACGGCACCGCCTGGTTCGGCCCGGTACTGCGCGCCATCCCGCGCGGCGAGCGCGCCGCCGAACTCTTCGACAGCTTCCGCGTCCTGGCCGCCCACCCCGACCTCTTCGAGATCAAGCGCACCCGCACGGGCGGCCTCGACTTCGGCTGAAGCCCGGACAGGCCCTAACCCGCGACGGCCACCCGCTCCGGAGCCAGGGTCGCTTCCTCGTACCGCTCCACGAGCAGCCGGGCCAGTTCGGGGGCCGGGCCCAGGACGTCCGCAAGGAGGTCGGCTTCCGCCGCGCCCGTCGCGATGCGGTCCGGGAGGCGGCCCGGGGCGATGACGTACGGGGCGACGGCCACCCGGCGGACGCCCGGGTCGGCGCGGAGCGCCCGTACCGCCTCGTCCGTGCGGGGAAGAGATGCGGAGGCGAACGCAGGCCGCACGGAGCACCAACCGGTGTTCCGCAGCTCCCGCGCCGTTTCTGCGATCACTGCGATCGCCTCCGGGTCGGTGGAGCCCGCCGAGGCCAGGACGACCCCGGTCGTGCTCTTGTCGCCGGGCGTCAGCCCGGCCTCGTACAGGCGCCGTTCCACCGCCGCGATCAGCAGCGGGGACGGGCCCAGGACCTCCGCCTGCCGGATCCGCAGCGAGGCCGGGGCCTGGCGCAGTACGGCGGGGATGTCGGCCTTCGCGTGGAAGGCGCGGGTGAGGAGGAGCGGCAGGGCCACCACCTCCCGCACCCCGTCGGCGGCGAGCCGGTCGAGCACCCCCGTCACGGACGGCAGGTTGAAGTCCAGGAACGCCGTCTCCACCCGCAGCCCCGGGCGCAGCGCGGCGGCCCGGGCCACCAGGGCCTGGACGGTCGCCGCGTGCCGTGGGTCACGGCTGCCGTGGGCGATGACGAGGAGAGTCGGGGAGCTCATGGTCAGGCCTTCACCAGCAGGCCGCGGCGGCGCAGGACGGTGCGTTCGAGGGGGCTGAAGACGAGGAGGTCGATGGCGACGCCGACGAGGAGGATGA
>NZ_JBHXTJ010000070.1:0-25341 GCF_042677525.1 Streptomyces sp. NPDC127114 | reverse complement strand
CCGACGAGGCAGAACACCTCGCCGTTCTGCACCTCCAGGTCGATGCCTCGGAGGATGTGCGCTGCGCCGTAGGACTTGTGGACGCCTTCGGCCTTGACCATGGGCTCGGTCATGCTGCCATCTCCGGGGAACGCTTGAACGTGGTGAGGTTCTTCTTGACCCGCTGCCACGGGGTGGGCGGCAGGTTACGGGTCGAACCGCGGGCGAAGCGGCGCTCCAGGTAGTACTGGCCGACGCTGAAGACGCTGGTGAGGGCCAGGTACCAGATGGAGGCGACGAAGAGCATCTCCATCACGGCGCCGGCCGTGCTGCCGATGTTCGACGAGGCCCGCAGGAGCTCGGTGTACTGCACCGCCGAGACGAGCGACGAGGTCTTCAGCATGTTGATGAACTCGTTGCCGGTCGGCGGCACGATCACCCGCATGGCCTGCGGAAGAACGATCCGCCCCATGGTCTTGGTCTGGGACATGCCGAGCGCGTGCGCGGCCTCGGTCTGGCCCTCGTCGACCGACTGGATGCCGGCCCGGACGATCTCCGCCATGTAGGCGCCCTCGTTGAGGCCGAGACCGAGGAGGGCGACCATGAACGGCGTCATGACGTCCACGGTCTCGTTCTTGTAAATAGGCCCGAGGTTGATGTACTCGAAGATCAGCGACAGGTTGAACCACACCAGCAGCTGCACGTACACCGGGGTGCCGCGGAAGAACCAGATGTAGAGCCAGGCGACCGCGCCCGTGACCGGGTTCTTCGACAGGCGCATCACGGCGAAGACGATGCCGAGGACCAGGCCGAGAGCCATGGAGGCGACGGAGATGATGACCGTGTTGGCCAGGCCGTCGAGGATCGACGGGTCGAACAGCTTGTCCCACACCGTGTCCCAGATGATGTTGCCCTGGGAGAAGGCGTAGAGGAGCCACCCGAGGAGCACCACGACCACGACACCGCTGATCCAGCGGCCGTAGTGGCGCACGGGGATCGCCTTGATCGCCTCGTACGGGGTGCCCGAGGGGCCGGAGCCGGCCGGCGTGGCGTCGGCCGGTTCCTTGGAGATCTTGTCAGTCACGACGACTGCCCTTCAGTGGAGCGAGGAGATCACTTGCCGGCGTTGACGGTCGCCTGCTTCACGGCGCTGTCCTCGACGTCCCACTTCTTCAGGACCTCCGCGTAGGAGCCGTCCTTGATGATCGCGTCGAGCGCCTCCTTGACGGCGTCGCGCAGCTGGGTGTTGTCCTTGGAGACGCCGATGCCGAAGAGGCCGACGTCGCTCTGGCTGCCGACGACCTCGAAGTCGTTGCCGCCGCCGGAGGTCTTCGCGATGTACGCGGCGACCGGGTAGTCGTTCAGGTCGGCGACGGCGCCGCCGGCCTTGACGCGGGTCTGGGCCTCGGCGTCGGTGTCGAAGGCCTGGATGGTGAGCTTCTTGTCACCGCACTTGGTGGCCTGCGCCTTGAAGGTGTCCTCGTAGATCGTGCCGCGCTGGACGGCGACGGTCTTGCCGCACAGGTCGTCGAGGGAGTTGATGCCCTGCGGGTTGCCCTTCTTGACGAGCAGGGAGACGCCCGAGGAGAAGTAGTCGACGAAGTCGATGCCCTTGCCGATCTTCTTCCCGTTGTCGTCCAGGCCCTCCTGGCGCTTCTTGTTGTCGGTCATCGAGGACATGATCAGGTCCTGGCGGCCGGTGTAGATCGAGGTGATCAGGCCGTCGAAGGTGCCCGAGGTGAACTCGAACTTCACACCGAGCTGCTTGCTCAGGGCCTGGGCGATGTCGGGGTCGACGCCGACGATCTTGCCACCCTCGGTGAACTCCATCGGGGCGTACGAGGCGTCCGTGCCGACCTTGATGACGCCGGCCTTCTGGACGTCGGCCGGGAGCTTCGAGAAGAGCGGGGCCTTGCTCGCGGCGGCCGTGGACTCGCCGCCCTCCTTCGTGGAGCCGCCCTCGGTCTGGTCGCCACAGGCGGTCAGCAGCATCGAGCCGGCGACCGCGATGGCGGCGACCGCGGCAAGACGGGACGTGCGGGTCTTGGCGGCGGTCGTACAGCGCGTGGAGCGTGCGGTCATGGTCGGGTTCCTCCGGCGTGTGAGGGAGTTGCCTTAGGTCGCGCACGCACCTTCGAGTGCCGCGACCTCGTGTGATTACGGCATCTTGCCATTCGGACCGCCTCAAACCGACGGCCACGGATGTCAAAATCGGATAACGGGTCGTGGCCGAATCGCGATGGCCAGTCCCCCCAAGGCGAAACCTTCTGCGGAGAGGTGCCGCCGGTACCGAAGATTCTCCTGCCTATCTCGCCATTCGGACGACATGAAGGCCGCTATTCGGGTGTCGGGTGCACCTATCCGGACATCGGTGACGAGTCCTTCTCTATCCATGCTCCATCCGGGGCCGGTAGCACTCGGTATGAGTCGCGTCACCGAGGAGGTATGGACTCGTCTCCGGAGCCTTCTGTCCGGTAAGAAGGATCCTTACACCCCTCATCCGGGGCTCAGGGCGCGTTGTGCGGCGCGCCCGCGCGGCTGCCAGACAGGGCGGCCGCGGGACCCACCCACCCCTCCTCAACAAGGAGTGGCCACCCTCAAATGAAGAAGACTTAAGGGGTCAACCCAATGGCAGCGGAGATCGTCAATCCTCGCAGCGAGAGCGGTACGGAAGGGGCTCCCGGAGAGCCCTTCGATCCGGTGTTCGCGCTGCACCGCGGCGGCAAGATGGCCATCCAGGCCACGGTGCCGCTGCGTGACAAGGACGACCTGTCCCTCGCGTACACGCCCGGCGTCGCCAAGGTGTGCACGGCAATCGCGGAGCAGCCCGAGCTGGTCAACGACTACACCTGGAAGTCCCAGGTCGTCGCGGTCGTGACCGACGGCACGGCGGTGCTCGGCCTCGGCGACATCGGCCCGGAGGCCTCGCTTCCGGTCATGGAGGGGAAGGCCATCCTCTTCAAGCAGTTCGGCGGCGTGGACGCGGTTCCGATCGCGCTCGCCACCACCGACACCGACGAGATCGTCGAGACCGTCGTCCGGCTCGCCCCGTCCTTCGGCGGCGTGAACCTGGAGGACATCTCGGCGCCCCGGTGCTTCGAGATCGAGCGCAAGCTCCAGGAGCGCCTGGACATCCCGGTCTTCCACGACGACCAGCACGGCACGGCCATCGTCACCCTCGCCGCCCTCCGTAACGCGGCGAAGCTGACCGGCCGGACCCTGGGCGACCTGCGCGCGGTCATCTCCGGCGCGGGCGCGGCCGGTGTGGCGATCGCGAAGTTCCTGCTGGAGGCCGGCATCGGTGACGTCTGCGTGACCGACCGCAAGGGCATCGTCAGCAGCGACCGCGAGGACCTCACGGACGTCAAGCGCGAGATCGCCGGGCTCACCAACAAGGCGGGCCTCAGCGGCTCCCTGGAGACCGCGCTGGCCGGCGCGGACGTCTTCATCGGCGTCTCCGGCGGCACGGTCCCGGAGGAGGCGGTCGCGTCCATGGCGCCGAACGCCTTCGTGTTCGCCATGGCCAACCCCAACCCCGAGGTGCACCCGGACGTCGCGCACAAGTACGCGGCGGTCGTGGCCACCGGCCGTTCGGACTACCCGAACCAGATCAACAACGTCCTCGCGTTCCCCGGCATCTTCGCCGGCGCGCTCCAGGTCCGGGCCTCCCGGATCACCGAGGGCATGAAGATCGCCGCGGCCGACGCGATCGCGGGCGTGGTCGGTGACCAGCTGTCCGCCGAGTGCGTGATCCCGTCGCCGTTCGACGAGCGGGTCGCCCCGGCCGTCGCGGCCGCGGTCGCCGCCGCCGCCCGCGCGGAGGGCGTCGCCCGCCGCTGACGCGCGCAGCACCACGAGGGGCCTCGCCCGGGTTCGGCCGAACCGGGCGGGGCCCTTCGGCGTACGGGGGTCCTTCGGCGTAGGGGGGTCTTCGGCGTACGGGGGTCCTTCGGCGTACGGGTTTCGTGTCCGGGCGCGGCGCGGGACCCCTGCCGTAGGGGCGGGGCCGTTGCCGTACGGCCGGGAGGGACATGCGTCACAGCGGTGCGAGGTTCCGTCACTCACCGTCCGGCCCCTAGGGTCGGGGCCATGTTCGCTGCCTACGCCGCCCGAATCGACCGCGACCAGCCGCTGAACGGCCTCGAACTGGGCGAACGCCCCGAACCCGAGGCACGGCCCGGCTGGACCACCGTCACCGTCAAGGCCGCCTCGCTCAACCACCACGACCTGTGGTCGCTCCGCGGGGTCGGGCTGCCCGAGGAGAAGCTGCCGATGATCCTCGGCTGCGACGCCGCAGGCATCGACGAGCACGGCAACGAGGTCGTCCTGCACTCCGTGATCGGCCAGACCGGACACGGCGTCGGCCCCGACGAGCCGCGTTCCATCCTCACCGAGCGCTACCAGGGCACCTTCGCCGAGCGGGTCACCGTGCCCAGCTGGAACGTGCTGCCCAAGCCCAGGGAGCTCTCCTTCGAGGAGGCCGCCTGCCTGCCGACCGCCTGGCTCACCGCGTACCGCATGCTCTTCACCAACGCCGGTGTACGGCCCGGTGACTCGGTCCTCGTGCAGGGCGCGGGCGGCGGCGTCGCGACCGCCGCCATCGCCCTCGGCAAGGCGGCCGGCCTGCGCGTCTACGCCACCAGCCGGGACGAGGCCAAGCGGAAGCGGGCCGTCGAGCTGGGCGCCGTCGAGGCGTACGAGCCCGGCGCGCGGCTGCCGCGGCGCGTGGACGCGGTCATCGAGACCGTCGGCGCCGCGACCTGGTCCCACTCGGTCAAGTCGCTGCGCCCCGGCGGCACGCTCGTCATCTCCGGCGCCACCAGCGGCGACCGCCCGTCGCACGCCGAGCTGACCCGGATCTTCTTCCTGGAGCTCAAGGTGGTCGGCTCGACCATGGGCTCCAAGGACGAACTCGAGGACCTGCTCTCGTTCTGCGCCGCGACGGGTCTGCGGCCGGTGATCGACGAGGTGCTGCCGCTGGACCGGGCCCGGGAGGGCTTCGAGAAGATGGCGTCGGGCGAGCTCTTCGGCAAGATCGTCCTGACGACTTCCTGACGACGTCCTGACGACTTCTCGACGGCTTCCCGACGGCTTCCTGAAGCAACCTGCTCCCGACCTCTTGATGACTCGTCAGTCGGGCTGATGGGATCTCCGGCACGTGAAAGGTGAACAACGCTCACTTCCTCGTGCTGGAGGTCCTCCTTGCGAACCACCCTCGTGGCAACCGCCGTTGTCGCCGCGCTCCTCGTCCCGACGACCGCGCACGCCGAGACCGGAAGGGGCGGCGGGGACGGAAGGGACGGTGCGATACCCGCCCTCACCGATTCCCGGGGCCGCGTCCTCACCCTGCGCGGCTGGAACGTCGCGGACAAGGCCCACAGCGGCGACCAGGCCCTGAGCGCTATCACCGAGAATCACTTCCGCGACATGCGCGCCAAGGGCTTCAACCTCGCCCGCGTGGTCGTCTTCTGGGACGACCTGGAACCGCGGCCCGGCCGCTACAGCGAGGACTACCTCCGCAGGATCGAGCGCCTGCTGGACTGGGCCCGGAAGTACGACATGAAGGTCGTCCTCGACGCCCACCAGGACGTCTTCGGGCCCGCGTTCGGACACCGGGGCATCCCGGAGTGGGCGACCCGGACCGACGGGCTGTCCTTCACCCCGCACCCCGACGACTGGTTCTCCGAGTACTTCGAACCCGCCGTCCAGCGGGCCTTCACCCACCTCTACGAGGACGAGGACCTGCGCCGGGCCCAGGCCCGCATGTGGCGGGTGCTCGCCGAACGCTTCGAGGACCACCCGGCCGTCCTCGGCTACGACCTCCTCAACGAGCCGATGGGCGAGCTGCGCGAGGGCGAGGACCTGGCGACGGCGGCCCGGCGCATCGAGCGCGAGCAGGTCACGCCCATGTACGACCGGATCGCGGACGCGATCCGGTCGGTCGACCGGGACGGCTGGGTGTTCGTCGAGCCGACCCCCATCGTGGGCGAGGGCGTGCCCACCGGGCTCGGCCGGATCGACGACCCGAAGGTCGTCTACGCACCGCACTTCTACAACACGGGCATGGAGGCGGGCGCCGACTACGACCCGGCGGCGGGCTGGATCGAGGCCTACGAGGCGGCCGTCACCCAGTACCCGAAGGAGTACGGGGTGCCGGTGCTGGTGGGCGAGTGGGGGCCGCTCAACAACTCCCTGCCGAACATGAACCGCTTCTTCCGCGAGGCGATGGCCTCCCTCGGCCGCTACGGCTCGGGCTGGGCGGGCTGGGAGTGGTGCTACGGCGGCGGCTACTGCGCGGTGGACGGTGCGGGCGCCTTCCGTACGAACAAGGAGCTGACCGCCGAGCCCTACGCGGAGGCCGTCGCCGGCACCGTCCGGACCTCCTCCTACGACCCGGCCGCCGGCGTCTACCGCCTCGCGTACGACGACGCCCCCGGCCGCGGCTCCCGTGCCACCGAACTCTCCCTGCCCCCGGGCGCGTGGCAGGTCGAGACCGAGGGCAGGGCGATCGTGCTGCGCCCGAAGGCGGGCCGGGCCGTCGTCCTCGCCGCCCCCGGCGCACGGGTCACGGTCACGGTGACGGCGACCGGACGGGGCTGAGGAGCGACCGGACGGGGCTGGGGAGCAACCGGACGGGGCTGAGGAGCAAGAAGACCGGGCAGTCCCCGGCCCCCTGCCCCGGCGGACGGGCCGCCCTTACGGCTTTCTGTTGGTCGGGGACAGGAGGGTGAGGATGTGGTCCGCCGCCGTCGACAGGTGGTGGCGGGCCTCGGTGAGCTGGGTGCGGGAGACTCCGTGGTCGCGGGCGGCGTCGCGGATGTCGTCGCGGAAGCGGTCCAGGAGGCGGTCGAGCTCGCGGGCCGGCTCGGCCGCGCCGTCGATGTCCTTGGCCCAGTCGGAGACGGCCTGTTCGGGCGAGGCCGGGCGGGCGGAGGGCGGGCCGTGGACCGTGCCCGTCACCAGGTTGCCCAGCTGGGCCGTGATGTCGGAGATGCCCTCCCACACGCCCGTCGGCCAGTCGCCGTGCTTCACCCGGTCCTGGACCTGTTCCTGGACCTGCTTGGCGATCCGCTGGAACTCCTTGGCCTGGCGGCGCGCCGACTGCGCCTCGGCGCGGGCCTGGCGGGCCTGCTCCTTCCACTCCTGCTTCGCCTTGCGCAGCTCCTCCCTGGCCTCGGCGAAGGAGGGCGAGCTCGTGGTGGAGCGGGAGGCGCTGGCCGCCGCCCGCATCTCACTGCGCAGCTTGCCCGCGGCGCCGCGCACGTCGTCGCGGATCTCGGCGGCCAGCTCCGAGACGGACTCGCGGATCTCGACCTCCAGGTCGGCCAGTTCTCCGCCGCGCCCGGCCAGTTCGGCGCGGCCGGCGTCGGTGATCGAGTAGACCTTCCGGCCGCCCTCGGTGGCGTGCGTGACCAGGCCCTCGGCCTCCAGCTTGGCGAGCCGCGGGTAGACCGTGCCCGCCGACGGGGCGTAGAGGCCCTGGAAGCGCTCCTCCAGGAGTCTGATCACCTCGTACCCGTGGCGGGGTGCCTCGTCGAGCAGCTTGAGCAGATAGAGCCGGAGACGGCCGTGGGCGAAGACGGGCGGCATGTCAGAGGACCTTTCCGGACGTGGGGGAGGTGGCGGCCGTGCCGTCGCCGTGGCCGTCGTCGTCCGGCTCGGGGTCGGGGCGGCGCAGCAGGGCGATGGAGCCGGAGACCGTGGTCGCCTTGAGCACGCCGCGTCCGGCGCCGAGGGTGCCGGTGATGGACTTGGCGCCCCACTGTCCGCCGACCCGCAGGTCCTCGAAGGCGTTGGAGACGGAGCCGCTGGTGGTGCTCGCCTCGACCTTGGCGTCCGCCGGGTGCGGCAGCCGGATGGCGACCTCGCCGGAGACGCTGGTGAGGCGGATGTCGGCGGGCGGCCCGTCCAGGCCGGCGGCCGGGTCGAGGTCGATGACCATGTCCCCGCTGACCGTCTCGGCCTTCACCGCGGACCCGGCGCCGTCGATCACGGTGATGTCGCCGGTCACCGAGTTGAACTGGAGCGCTCCGGTGACCGACTGGGCCTCCAGGTTCCCCGAGACCGTCTCGGCCCGGACCGGGCCGCGCAGACCCACCAGCGTGGTGTCGCCGGTGACGCAGCGGACCGCCGTGCGCCCTTGGACGCCGGAGACCACGGTCTCGGCGGCGACCGAGCCGATCTCGACGTCGGCGCCCGTCGGGACCGCGACCGAGACCACCACCCGGCGCCGGTGGCCCTTGGGGTCGAGCCACTTCAGGAAGCCCTTCCAGTGCAGGTCCTCGTAGGAGACCGTCAGGGTGGAGCCCTCCTGCGAGACGATCAGCGGCGGACCCTCGATCTCCGAGATCTCCAGCCGGGCGGAACCCTCGTCGGTGCCCACGACGTTCACCGCTCCGTTGACCACGCGCACCTGCACCTGGCTCACGGGGCCGGCCAGCGGGATCTTTCCCGGCTCGGTGACGGACCACTCTGTCATGGTGCTGACCTCCCGTGTCACGGACATCGACGCAACATATCGCGTCTTCCGATACACACGATATATCGCACTCTCGTCGAGTCAACCCCGACTCACCCCTGACAGGGGCGCGTCGGGGGCGCGTCGAGGTGGGCCGGGGCGGGTGGGGAAGGGGGCCCGGGGTGAGTCCGGAAGGGAGTCGGGGGCGGGTCGGGAGGGAAGCTCAGGGTGAGTCGGGAAGGGAGTCGAGGGTGAGCCGAGAGTGGGGCAATCGCCGTCATATCGGGACAAGTGGCCTAGCGTGGGGGCATGACTGCGACACCGGGTTCCCGCTCCACCGGAGCGCTGCTGCTCTGCCGTGCCGAGCTCCCGGCGGTCCGCCCGCCGGCCCAGCTGCTCCGCGAGCAGCTGCTCCTCGCGCCCGCGGGATCCGACTGGAGCGTCCTCGTCCCCGAGGGGAAGCCGTGGCTCGACGACGGCGAACCCGTCGACCGGGTCGTCACCGGCTGGGCCACCGCACTCGCCGTCTCCGCCGCCGGCCGGCCGGTCCTCGCGCTGTGGTGGGACGCGGACCGCGCCGGGTTCACGCTCGCCGCCGGCTTCCGCCGCACCGTCGGTTACACCTGGCTCGCCGACGGCACCCCGGCCGGCGAGGACGAGGCGATGCGCACCTTCGCCGACCGGCTCGGTCTCGACCCGGTGCTCGACGTCCAGGCCCTCGAACCCCTCACCCGGCGCGACCCGGACGCCGACGCCCACGCCCGGATCGTCGGGCTCACCGCGGTCCTCGCCCGCACCGGACTCGACCTGCCCGCGGGCCTCACGCCCGGCGAGGGCGCCGACCGGCTCCGTTCCGCGGCCCACGCCCAGGGCGCCGAATTCCTCGAACGGTCCGCCCTGCGGGACGCCGTACGCGCCGAACTCGACGCGGTGGAGGGCGGCCGGCTCGGCCCGTACCTCCGCGGTCCCAGGGCCCGGCTGCTCGCCGCGGCCCAGCTCGCGGCGGGAGTGCCGCTGCTCGCCTGGGGCGTCGGGCGGCGCAGCGGCGGCTGGGTGACGGCCGGCGTGCTGCTCGTCGCCCACGGGGTGTTCGGGCTCGCCTACGACCGGCTGCGCGACACCCCGTCCTGACAGGCCCGTGAGCCCGTCCCGACCCTGCTCGTCTCCCTGCTCGTGTCCGTGCTCGTCCCCCTACTCGTCCTCGTCCTCGTCGTCGAGTCGGGCCAGCCAGGTCGCGAGGCGCTCGACCGGCACCTCGAAGTCGGGGTTGAGGTCGACGAACGTCCGGAGCTGCTCGGCGAGCCACTCGAAGGTGACCTCCTCCTCGCCGCGCCGCTTCTCCAGTTCCTCGATGCCACGGTCGGTGAAGTACATGCGATCAGAATAGGCCGTGGCCGGCGGACCCGACCGCGTCCCCTGTTGCTCCTCCGCACCACGGTCTAGCCTCGTTCATCATCGTTTCGGGGAGCGGGGGCCGCTGTGACGCATGGGATCGCTCGGATACGGCTGGACGACGGCACGCCCGTCTGGGCCCGGATCAGCGGGGCGGAGGAACTCGGCCGGGGCGGCGGGTTCCAGGACACCGGGATCGGCGACCGCGTGGTGTCGATGGCCGGCGGCCTGACCGACGTGGTGCGCGGGGTGGTCGGCTCGCTGCGCGCCGGACTCGACCCGCAGGGCTCGGTCGAGGTCGCCGTCAGCTTCGGCATCGAACTCTCCGCGCAGGCGGGCAAGGTGATCGGCGTGCTCGCCGACGGCGGCGGCAAGGCCTCGGTCAACGTCTCCCTGACCTGGACCGAGCCCGGCCGCGAGCCCGCCACCTCGACCGCAACCGCCGCCCCGCCCTCCGCGCCCGCCCTCCCCGCACCCGCTCTCCCCACCTCCGCCCCCACCTCCACCCCCACCCTTCCCGCGCCCGCCGTCTCGCCGGAGAACGGCCCTGGCGGCCCTGGCGCCGCATGAGCGCCTTCGACGCGCTCGTGCGCCCCGCGCTCGTGCGCATCGCCGCTCCCGGCGGCGGGTATGACCCGCACGGCGACCCGTTCTGGGGCACGGGCTTCTTCATCGCCCCCGGCTGGGTGCTGACCTGCGCCCACGTCGTGGCCAAGGGGGGAAGCGCGGTGTGGAGGGAAGAACCGGCCGTCGGCATCACCTGGGAGGGCGGCCGGACCACCGGCCGGGTCGTGCTGGCCAAGCCGCGCCCCGCGACGCCCGACCAGGAGCTCGCCTCCTGGGACTTCCCCGACCTCGCGCTCGTCCGCGTCGAGGGCGCCGAACACGCCGAGTGCGTACGGCTCAGCGAGCGGCCCCCCACCACCCCCAGCAGGGTCAGCATGCACGGCTGGGCCCTCCAGACCGGCGAGCCCGGCGTCCGTGACGTGGAGGGAGAGGCGTTCGGCGCCGTGGGCAAGGCCCTGCTGGTGCGCGACGCCGTCTTCATCGAGGGCTGCTCCGGCGGTCCCGTCGTCGACCTCGGGCGCGGCGCCGTCATCGGCGTCATCAAGGGCCGCGGCGACGGCGAGGGCGCGGTCGTCCCGCTGACCTCGCTGCGCGAGCTCCACGACCTGTCCGACGCGCCGCTGCTCCACGACGCGTTACGGGCCCACGACCGCCACCACCGCCGGCGCGCGAGCCGCCCCGGGCGCGGCTGGACCGCCGCCCAGACCGCCCTGTGGTCGCCCACCGCGCGCGGGGTGAGCCCGCGCCGCCGGGCCCACCTCTACGGCCACTTCGCCGAACTCCCGCCACCCGACGGCCCCGGTGAGGTCATGTCCCTCGTCGACGCGGTCAAGCGTCGTGTCCTGCACCCCGACTACCAGGCGGTCCTGGAGACCGACGCCCGCACCTGGCGGGACGGCGTGGGCCTCCTCCACGAACTGCCCGCCGGCCGCCTGGAAGGCGCGGACCTCGGCCTCGACGCCGTCCTGCTGTACGCGGCACACGTCGTGCGCCACATCACCGAGCGGTACGGGGATGAGGCCGGCCTGCCCGGGCTGATCGACTGGATCGCCGACGAGTCGGGCGAGGCCCACCCCGCCGTGCACGAGGAGATCACCGCCCTGCTCGACCCCGCGCCCCCGCCCGCCGCGGCCCGCCCCGGCCGGCGGCCCGGCGCGCGCGCCGACGTCCGCGTCGAGGTCGACGCCGTCCCGTACAGCACCCCGCAGCGCTACGCCTGGCGCGTGATGCTGCTCTTCGACGGCCGCACCGTCAGCCCGCTCAGCGGCGACGACACGGGAGTCACCCGCGACCGGCTCCGCGAGACGCTTCGCGGCCCGCTCGCCGACGCGCTCGGCCTCGGCGACAGCGGCGACCACCTCGCGGCCGTCGAAGTGGTGCTGCCGCGCGAGCTGTTCGACGAACCGCTCGACACCTGGCGGCTCTCGCCCGACGACGAGCCCTTCGGCGAGCGCTCGCTGCCGCTCGGCCAGCGGCGCGCCGTCGTCATCCGCGACCGCTACCGCAGCCACCACCCGCCGTCGCCGGAGTGGCGGCGGCGCTGGCGGGGCAGCGAGAGCGGCCCGCTGCGGGCCGTCCCGCTGCGCGCCGAGGTCCTCACCCAGGGCGCCGAGGGGCACGCGCCGCAGCTGCGCAGGGAGAGCCGGATGGCCGCCTTCATCCGTCTCGACGCCGCGGCCGACGGCAGCGTGCCGGTCTACTGCGGCCCGGCGGGCGGCGGCGACGGCCACCGGGCCATGGAGGCCGCGCTGGCCGCCGGCCACCCGATCGCCCTGTGGCGGCACTCGGCCCGCGAGCACGCCGACTGCGCCGACTTCCACAAGCGGGCCGGCATGTTCCTGGAGGGCGTACGCGGCGCCGAGGGCCTGCACCGGCCGGTGCGCACCCTGCGCCGGATGCGGGCCGACGACGCCGAGGCCGGCCCCGAGGAGCGGTCCGAGCACGCCTGGGCCGAGGACCTGGCCGTCCTCTACGACCCGCCCGACCGCCCACCGTACGAGGCCCCGCTGCAGGGGCCGCCGCTGCTCGGCGAGGGCGACCGGTGAGCCGCGCGGCCGCCCGCCCCGCGGACGCGGCCCGTACCCGGCTCCCCGGGCGGCCCGTCCAGGGCACCGCATCGCAGGGGCGGAAGCGCATGCCGGCCGCTCACCGCCCGCGGCATCGAGCGGGTGCGCCCACCACGGGCCGCCCCGCGCGCGTCCGGGCGCCACGGTCGAGGGCGCTGCGCGCGCGGCCCGATCCTCCGTCAACTCATGGGCAACCGGGCCGGTTTGGTAGTCGGCAGGGCGGGCCGTCGAGCGGTACCTTCGTCGGGGCCGGCACAGTCATCACAGCCAGGAGGAGTCAGGCGTGAACGATTGGCGGATCTACCGTGGTGCCGGCCATCCGCACGAGGAGATACGGCGGCTTCCCCCGCCGCCGCCCTGGCGCGACTTCTCCGCCGGCGGCGCCGACGACACGCTCGCCGGGTCCGACCGGCGGCTCGGCGTGCGCCGCAGGCTCGTGCAGAACCACCACCCCAGACCCGCGGAGACGGACGCGGTCAACGCCGCGCTCTACCTCCGCCGCCCCCTGCTCGTCACCGGCAACCCCGGCACCGGCAAGTCCACCCTCGCCCACGCCGTCGCCCACGAGCTCGGCCTCGGCCGGGTGCTGCGCTGGCCCATCGTCAGCCGGTCGACGCTCCAGGACGGGCTCTACCGTTACGACGCCATCGGCCGCCTCCAGGACGTGCAGCTGGAGCGCGCCCGCGCCGACGCCGACGGGAGCGCCGCGAGCCCGGCCGGCATCGGCTCGTACCTCAGGCTCGGACCGCTCGGCACCGCGCTGCTCCCCTCCGAGCTGCCCCGGGTGCTGCTCATCGACGAGCTCGACAAGAGCGACCTCGACCTGCCCAACGACCTGCTGAACGCCCTGGAGGAGGGCGAGTTCGCGATCCCCGAGCTGGAGCGGCTCGCCGACCGCGAGCCGGTCGTGGAGGTGCTCACCGACGACGGCCGCAAGGTCCCGGTGCGCGGAGGGCGGATCCGCTGCACCACCTTCCCGTTCATCGTCCTCACCTCCAACGGCGAACGGGACTTCCCCGCCGCCCTGTTGCGCCGCTGCATCCGCCTGGAACTGGAGCCGCCCGGCGAGGAGCAGCTGAACGCCATGATCGAGGCCCATCTCGGCGCGGACGCCGCGGCGTCCGAACCCGGTCTCGTCGCCCGCTTCCTCGACCGCGAGCCCGGCGAGGTCATCGCCACCGACCAGCTCCTCAACGCCCTCTATCTGACCCAGCACGCCCCCCGCGCCGAGCGGGTGACCCGGGACCGCATCGCGGACATGCTCATGCAGCCGCTCGATCAGCCGAGGTGATGGCCGGATGCACCGGATGCATCTGGAAGAGCTCACCCGCAGACTCCGGGCCGGCGGGCAGGACCCGACCGCCGAGGAGCTCGCGGACGCCGTCTGGCTCGCCCAGTGGCTGCCGCGCGCCGACGGGGACGGCTCCGGAGGAGGACCGGAGGAGGACGCCGGGACGGACCCGCCGCCGGACCGGCTTCCCTCCGGCAGCTCCGACCCCTCCCGCCCCTCCGGCACCTCCGACGCTCCCGGAGACCGTCGAGATCCGGCCACCGGCGCCCCCGCCACGACAGCACCACCGCCCCCACCCGGCACTCCCGCATCGCCGACGCGCCCCGGCGAGACCGTCGACCTCCTCATGCCGCCGCCCCGCGGCACCGCGACCGTCACCGCAGGCGGCGGCCGGGCCGGCGGCGGGAGCGCACGCGGTCTGCCGGGCGCCGCCCTGCCCGTCCGCGCCCCCGGCGCCAACGCCCTGCCGGGGCTGCTCGGACTGCAGAAGGCGCTCCGGCCCCTGCGCCACTACGCCGCCCACCTCCCCGCCCGGCCCGGCGAGGAACGCCTCGACGAGGAGGCGACCGCCGAACGCAGCGCCGCCTCCGGCATCCTCACTCCCGTCCTGCGCCCCGCCGCCGGCCAGCGCCCCGACATCCAGCTCCTCATGGACGCCGGCCCCGCGATGGTCGTGTGGACCCGGATGGTCGAGGAACTGCGCCAGGCCTGCCAGCAGTCCGGCGCCTTCCGCGACGTCCAGGTCCACCGCCTCCACGACACCGGAGAGGGCCCGCCGCTCGTCACCACCACCTCGGACCGCGACGGCCGGCCCCGGCTCAGGCCCGGCGACCAGCTCCACGAACCCACCGGCCGTCGCCTCACGCTCGTCGTCAGCGACTGCGTCGGCCCGCTCTGGCAGCGCGGCGCCGCCCAGCGGCTGATCCACCAGTGGCCACGGCACTCCCCGCTCGCCCTCGTCCAGCCGCTGCCGCCCCGGCTGTGGCAGCGCACCGGACTGCCCGTCGAACCCGGCACCCTGGTACGGCCCGCGACCCCCGGCGGCCACGTCCGCTTCGAACCCGACGAACAGGCCTGGGAGCCCGTCGCCGCCGACCTGCGGGCCGTTCCCGTGCTCACCCCGACCCCGGAGGCCTTCGCCTCCTGGGCCCGGCTGCTCACCGGCCACGGCGGCGGAGCGGTACACGGCTGGGCCGCGCGCATCGGCCCGGACACGGGAGCCACGGCCGCCGCGACGACCGCCGCCGGAGTCGGGGCCCGACCCGGTGCCGGACCCGGTCCCGGGCGGTCCGTCCGGCGCGCCGACGAGGAACTGCTGCGCGCCTTCCGGGCCGGAGCCTCCCCAGGAGCGGTGCGGCTCGCCGTCCACCTCGCCGCCGCCCCGCTCGCCCTGCCCGTGATGCAGCTCGTGCAGCGCGCCATGCTCCCCGACACCGGACCCATGGAGCTCGCCGAGGTGCTGCTCAGCGGGCTCCTCCGGCGCCTGCCCGAGCCCACGCCGTACCCCTGCTTCAGCTACCCGCCGGCCGTGCAGGAGCACCTGCTCAGTTCGCTCGACCGGGGCGCCGCCGCGCTCGTGCTCAAACACTGCTCCGAGTTCGTCGAGCGCCACTTCGGCCAGGGCATGCGCAACTTCCCCGCGCTCGCCGCCGCCCGGCTCGCCGGGCACGGCACCGACGAGGACGAGCGGACGCCGGGCTCCGCGGCCCCCGGTCCCGGAGAGGAGGACGAGGAGCCGGCCGGTGCCGCGTCCGAGCTCTTCGCCCGCATCCCCGCGCGCGTGCTGCGCTTCTACCACCCGGACCTCGTCACCCCCGAACCGCTCGCCGCCGCCCGCCGGCTGCTCGACCAGTGGCGCGCCCAGTCCGACCCGTCCCTCCTGGACTCCGCCCGCGAGCTCGTCGAGACCGCGCTCGCCGCCGACGGGCCGCCCGGCCGCCCCGACGAGATCGCCGCCGCCCGGCTGGTCCTCGGCCAGGTCCTGCACGCGCAGGCCGGCACCGTCGCCGTACGGGACCGGGGACAGCGCCGGGAGCTGCTCGAACGGGCCGTGACCGAGCTCGTACGGGCCGCGGAGCTCGCCGGACCCGGCGGCACCGACGGGGCCGAGGCCCGCCTCGAACAGGCCGCCGCCCGGCACGCCCTGTGGCGGGACAGCGGCGACGACGGCATGCTCGACGCGGCCCTCGCCGCCCTCGCCGGCGACCCGGCCGACTGGCCCGAGAGCCACCGCCACGCCCTGCTCGTACGGCGCGGAAGGCTGCTGCTCGCCCGGGGCGAAGGCCACGCCGCGGCCACCGCGTTCACCGAGGCCCTGGCCACGGAGGCGAGCGGCCCGGTGCTGCTCGACCTCGCCGACGCCCACCAGCTCGCGGGCAGCGCCCCCGAGTCCGTCGCCGACGCCCTCGACCGGGCCGAACCCCTGCTCGGCGACTCCGTCGCGCTGCGGCTGCGCTGGACCACGGCGCGGGCCCGGCTGTACGAGAGCACCGGCGACGGCCCGGCCGCCGACGAGGCGTACGAAAGCGCCACGCTGCTCACCCCGGCCGAGGGCGAACAGCGCGGCCGGCTCCTGCTGACCTGGGGCGAGTCGCTGCTGCGCCGGGCCGCCGCCGCCACCGGGACCGCGCCCGTCGACCGCGCCGAGTCCGTCCTCCGCGAGGCCCTGACCTGCCTGCCCGCCGACTCGGGCGTCCGCTCCCGGGCCGTCGTCCTCATCGGCAGCGTCCTCGCGCTGCGCTTCGACCGCGCGGGCTTCCTGCCCGACCTGTTCGAGAGCCGGCACCTCCTCGAACAGGCCGTACGGGCCGCCCGCGGGCCCGCGGCGCGGGCCGAGGTGTGGCTGCAACTCGGCTGGGTCCGCGCCCGGTTGAGCGAGGTGGCCCTCGACGCCTCACTGGCCGACGCGCTCGCCGCGTACGAGAACGCCGCCGCCGACTCCCGCGCCGCCCACGGCGACACCCCGGGCACGGTCACCCTCGCCCGCGCCCTCCACGCGCAGGGAGCCCTGCTCCACCTGACGGACCGCCGCGCCCGCGCCACCCGGCTCCTGGAGGCCGCCGCCGAGCAGTGGCGCCGGCTGGACGCGTCGCTGCTGACGGTGGACTGGACCGACGTGGAACGGACCCGGACCCTGCTCGCCGAAGTGGGCGCCGACTCCCGCCGGACGCCGCAGCGCTTCTCCCGCGAGGAACGGCGCCGGATCGCACCGCCCTGGTGGGAGTGGCGCGAAGGAAAGGCGGAACGGCTGGATAACGGGGGCGCACATGGGCGCAGTTGAGTCGAACGGGTTTCCGGCTTTCGGCCGTCGGGAAGAACCGCTCCGCCGCTACGACCGTGGGGGACAAGGGTCGGTGAGGAGGAGCCGAGGGTGTTGGAGCACACGAAGCGGGTCGCAGGCGTCGACCGGGCCGGTGCGCGGCCACGACGCCTGCCCGATCTCACCGGCGTGGACCTGCGGACCCTGCGCTTCATGGACGATCCCGACCTGGCCGCCGCCGTCGAGCGGGTGCTGTGGCGCCCGCAGGACCTGGCCGACTCCTGGTTCGAGGACTGACGCGTACTTTCCGGATCATGGCCGGGTCCGCGGCGCCCGGCCCGCTGACCTCCGGCGCATCGGCCGCGCCGACCGGCCGTTTCCGGCCAGATGCCGCCCGGTCGCCGACGGGCCGGGGAGGCGGGAGTGAACGTCGTGCCCCTGTCCGAGGCCGCCCTCGCCCGGCTGGCCCGGACGAGCCCCGACCCGGCGGGGCTCGCCTTCCTGGGCTCCGCCCTGCACACCCGGCGACTGCTGCTCCTCAAGGCGCTCCTGGTCCGGGTGCACCGGCACCGCGGGACCGTCGAACCGGGCGCGCTCCGGCGCTTCGAGCGTTCCTGGGAGCTGGTGGAGCGGGTCGACCGGCACCGTCCCGCCGTGGTCCGCGAGGTCCTCGACTACCCGACGACCGGTGCCTGGCTCGCCGGCGCGCTCGCCGAACCCGCCGGACCCGGCTTCGACCGGCTGCTGGCCCGCCTCGACAGCATCGCCGCCACCGCCGCCCTGCGCGCCGGCGGCCCGCTCGACGTGACCGTCGAGACCCCCGACGGACTGCTCTCCCTGCCCGGCGTCGGCCGGCTGCGCGTGGCCGCCGCCCGCGTCCGGATCAGCGCGGGCGAGCGGATCGTACGGTTCCACCCGGACGGCGCCCGCCGTGCCGCGCCCGCCGTCCTGACGTTCACCGGCGTGCGCCACGGCCTCCTCACCGGCCACGGGCCCGGCTGGAGCCAGCTCCACCCGCTGCCCGGCGGCGCGGCATGCCTGGACGACCTCGACCCGTACCGGGCCGGGGCGGGCGGCGGCGCCGTCGGCACCGCGGCCGACCACGCCGACACCGACCACGCGGCCTGGTCCGCCCGCTGGCGCGCCGCCCAGGACCTGCTGCGGCGCACCGACCCCGGCCGGGCCGCCGAGATCGCCCGGGCCGTCCGCGTGGTCGTCCCCCTCGTCCCGCGCGGTCCCCGGCACCGCGGCGCCACGCTGAGCGCCGCCCCCGGAGCCGTACTGACCTCGCTGCCCGCCGGAGCCCAGGGGATGGCCGAAACGCTCGTCCACGAGCTGCACCACAGCAAACTGGCCACGCTCCACGAACTCGTGCCGCTCTACGGCCCCGGGCGGGACACCGTGCACCGGGTCGGCTGGCGGCCGGACCCGAGGCCCATCGCCGGCGTGCTGCACGGCGCCTACGCGCACCTGGCCCTCGCCGACCTGTGGCGGCGCGCGGCCACCGCCGACGAGGTGCCGAAGGCCTGGCGGTCCCGCGCCGGGCAACAGTTCGACGACATCCACGATCAGGTGGGCGACGCACTGACGATCCTGCTTGAATCCGATGAACTGACTGCGGAGGGACGGGAGTTCGCGGACCAAATGAGGCGGCACCATGCGAGCCTCGGCGCGACTCCCCTCGCCGCTGGGTAACACTGTGCCTACGGCACATGACACTGCGTTGCGTGCGGGAGCGGGACGGGAGACACGACACATGGCGGAACAGCGGTCGGGCGGTGCGGTGGACCACGGAGCCAGGAGTGCGCCGGCGCACGTCCTCGTGGTCTTCCCCGGCTATCACCGCCCGTGGGCGACCTGGATCAACCAGCGGCTCGACGCCCACGGGGTGCGCGCCAGCCTCCAGCGCTGGGACCCGCCCCGCGACGTGCCCCTCGAGGACTCGCTCGGCGACCTGCTGCTCGCCCGCGGCCAGGTGCTGCTCGTCCTGGACGACTGGTTCTTCCAGCTCGGCCCGCGCCAGGCCGGCGAGTGGAACGACGTGCTGCGCGGCTTCGTCGCCGCCCACGCGGAGCGGTTCGCCGCCGTCAACCTCACCAACCGCACCCTGCTCCCGGCCACCGCCGTCCTCGAACCCGTCAGCCTGTGGGGCGTCGGCGAGGAGGAGGCCGAGGCCCGGCTGCTCAGTCGGCTCGGCATCGACCCCGGCCGCACCGCCGGCCGCCGGCTGTCCGCCGGCGCACTCGTCCGCTTCCCGGACACGCCGCCCGAGATCTGGGGCGAGGTCCCGCGCCGCAACCCGCGCTTCACCGGCCGCGACGACCTGCTGACCGAGCTCCAGGAACGGCTCATGGACGCCGAGCGGGGCAACGCCGCCTGCACCCTGCTCGGCATGTCCGGCATCGGCAAGACCCAGATCGCCGCCGAGTACGCCCACCGGTTCAGCTCCGACTACGACGTCGTGTGGTGGGTCAGCTCCGACGACCGCAACGTCCAGCGCGACCGCTTCGGCGAGCTCGCCGCCCAACTCGGCCTGTCCACCGGCAACGAGCCCGGCGAGCGCATCCGCGCCGTCCGCGAGGCCCTGCGCCGCGGCACCCCGCACTCCCGCTGGCTCGTCGTCTTCGACGGCTGGGACGACACCGACGGCGCCGGCGTGATGCTGCCGCACGGACCCGGCCACGTCCTCATCACCTCCCGCAACCGCGGCTGGGGCGACTACACCGACATCCTCGAAGTCCCCAGCTTCGACCGCGCCGAGTCCACCGCGTACCTCATGCGCCGCGCCCCGCACATCACCGCACCCGAGGCCGACGAGGTCGCCGCCGAGTTCGGCGACGTGCCGCTGCCGCTCGTCCAGGCCGCCGCCTGGCTCGGCGAGTCCCGCATGGAGGTCCCCGAGTACCTCCGCATGGTCCGGGACGGACGGCTCTCCACCGTCGACGAGCCGTCCGGCGGAGAGGGCTTCCCGCACGCCTCCCTCACCTCCTGGTCGATACTGATCAACCGGCTCCGGCTGTCCCAGCCCCAGGCCATCGACGTGCTCAGCCTGTGCGCGTCCTTCGCCCCCGGCCGCATCCCGCTCGGTCTCATCCGCGCCTACCCGCAGGCCGACCTCCCCGAGGACCTGCGCTGGATGGTCACCGACCTGGCCGCCTGGTCCCGGGCCCTGGACACCCTGGTGAACTTCTCCGTGCTCAGCCGCGAGTCACGCGGCTCGGTCGTCAGCGGCGAGGTGGGACCCCACCAGGAGTCCGTGCACATGCACCGGCTCGTCCACGACATCGTCGCCCGGCTCACCGACGGCGAACACCGCACGGCCCACCGCAAGGCCGTCCGCACCCTGCTCGCCGAGGCCGACCCCGGCGACCCCATGGACAGCCGGAACTGGCCCCGCTACGCCGAACTCCTGCCGCACCTGGAGCCCTCCGGGGCACTGGCCAGCCGCAACCCGCGCGTGCAGACCGCCGTGCTCAACTGCCTGCGCTACTGCTACCGCAGCGCCGAGTACCGGGCCGGCATCCGGCTCGCGGAGAAGATCCGGGAACAGTGGGCCGGCTTCATGGACCCGGTGAGCCCCGAGATGCTGGAGCTCACCAACCAGGAGTGCGACATCCTGCGCAAGTACGGACGCTTCCGCGACGCGTACCAGCTGGACCTCGCCCTGCGCGCCCGCCTCGACGAGGCGGCGGCCCCCGACCCGCTCGGCTCCCTCCGCTCGGCCATCTCCATCGCCCTCGACCTCCGCTACCTCGGTCAGTACCAGGAGTCGGAGCGGATGCAGCGCGAGGCCCTCGCCGAGGCCCAGCGCCTGCTCGGCGACAACGAGTACCTCACCCTCGTCGCCGGGAACAACCTCGGCATCGTGCTGCGAAGCCTCGGCCGCTACAAGGAGGCCTACGACCAGGACATCGCCTCCCTCACCCGCGCGGAGAGCGCCCTCGGCGCCCTGCACTCGCAGACCCTCATCACCAGCAACAACGTCGCCCACGACCTGCGCCTGCTCGGCCACTACCGCGAGGCCCTGGCCCGTCAGGAGGCCAACGTCCGCGTACAGGTACGGATCCTGGGCTCGCAGCACCTGCAGACCCTGTACGCCCGGGCCCAGCTCGCCCTGTGCCGACGGCGGGAGGGCAGCTTCCCGCAGGACCTCGGCGCCACCATGGCCAGCCTGCTCGACCAGATGCAGCAGGTGCACGGGCGCGACCACTTCCTCACGCTCTCGTCCATCAACAACTACGCCAACTACCTGCGCGAACACGGCGACCTCGACCAGGCCCGCGAACTCAGCCAGGAGGCCGAGGCCGGCTACCGCGCCCTCCTCGGCCCCGCCCACCCCGTCGCCACCGGCGTGCTCGCCAACACCGCCCTCGTCATGCAGGCGTCCGGCGAACGGACCGGCGCGCTGGCCATCCTGGAGGCCGCACTCGCCGGCCTGACCTCCTCCCTCGGACCCGACCACCCCTGGGTCCTCGGCTGCGCCCTCAACACCGGCGCCGCCCGCAACTTCAACGGCCGGGTGGCCGACGCCGCCGAGCTGAGCCGCGACACCCTGCGCCGGGCCCGGCACACCCTCGGCAACGAGCACCCGCTCACCCTGTCGAGCCAGGTGGCGCTCGCCACCGACCTGCGCGGGCTCCGGGAGAACGAGGAGGCGGCCAAGCTGGAGGAGGACGCCCTGCTCACCCTCACCCGGACGCTCGGCGCCCAGCACCCGCACACCCTGTCCGCGCGTCAGCGGAACCGGCCGTACTGGGACTTCGAGGCCAACCTCTGAGCTCCCGCGAGAACCCGTGACGCGGAAACGCCGGAGGCCCGGCACCCCGAGTGGGGTGCCGGGCCTCCGGTCGTACGAACCCGGTCCGGGGATCAGGCGTCGAAGACCTCGGCGACCAGCTGGGCCTGCTCGGCCTGGTGGCGCTTGGCCGAGCCGACCGCCGGGGACGAGGAGTGCGGGCGGGAGATCCGGCGCAGGCGCTCGCCCGCCGGGATGTCCGCGCCGACCGCCAGGTCCAGGTGGTCGATCAGGTTGAGCGCGATGAACGGCCAGGCACCCTGGTTCGCCGGCTCCTCCTGCGCCCAGATGTACTTCGCCGCGTTCGGGTACTTGGCGATCTCGGCCTGCAGCTCGGCACCCGGCAGCGGGTACAGGCGCTCCAGACGGATGATCGCGGTCTCCGTGTCGCCGCGCTTCTGACGCTCGGCCTCCAGGTCGTAGTAGACCTTGCCGGCGCAGAAGACGACCTTGCGGACGTTCGCCGCGTCGACCGTGGTGTCGCCGATCACCGGGCGGAAGCCGCCGGTGGTGAACTCCTCCACCTTCGAGGCCGCGGCCTTCAGACGCAGCATCGACTTCGGGGTGAAGACGATGAGCGGCTTGTGGTGCGGGTTGTGGACCTGCCAGCGCAGCAGGTGGAAGTAGTTCGACGGCAGCGTCGGCATGGCGACCGTCATGTTGTCCTGGGCGCACATCTGGAGGAAGCGCTCCGGGCGGGCGGACGAGTGGTCCGGGCCCTGGCCCTCGTAGCCGTGCGGCAGGAGCAGCGTGACGCCGGAGGTCTGGCCCCACTTCTGCTCGGCCGAGGAGATGAACTCGTCGACGACGGTCTGCGCGCCGTTGACGAAGTCACCGAACTGGGCCTCCCAGATGACCAGGGAGTCCGGGCGGGCCAGCGAGTAGCCGTACTCGAAGCCCATCGCCGCGTACTCGCTGAGCAGCGAGTCGTAGACGTTGAAGTGGGCCTGCTCCTCGGTCAGGTAGAGCAGCGGGGTGTAGTCCTCGCCGGTCTCCTGGTCCACGAGCACCGCGTGGCGCTGGCCGAAGGTGCCGCGGCGGGAGTCCTGGCCCGACAGGCGGACCGTGGTGCCCTCCATGAGCAGCGAGCCGATGGCGAGGGTCTCGCCGAAGCCCCAGTCGATGGTGCCGTCGTCGATCGAGGCGGCGCGGCGCTGCAGCTGCGGCAGCAGACGCGGGTGGACCGTGACCCGGTCGGGGACGTTGACCTGCGACTCGGCGATCCGCTTCACGACCTCCTGGGAGACCGCGGTGGTGACGGCGACCGGGAACTCGGGCCGGGCGTCCGGGACCTGGGTCGGCGCCGGGGCCGAGGTGGCCTCGCGGACCTCCGCGAAGACCTTCTCCAGCTGGCCCTGGAAGTCCTGGAGGGCCTGCTCGGCCTCTTCCAGGGTGATGTCGCCACGACCGATGAGCGACTCGGTGTACAGCTTGCGCACCGAACGCTTCTTGTCGATCAGGTTGTACATCTGCGGGTTGGTGAACTGCGGGTTGTCGCCCTCGTTGTGACCGCGGCGGCGGTAGCAGATGAGGTCGATCACGACGTCCTTGTTGAACGTCTGGCGGAACTCGAAGGCGAGCCGCGCCACCCGGACGCAGGCCTCCGGGTCGTCGCCGTTCACGTGGAAGATCGGCGCCTCGATCATACGGGCCACGTCCGTCGCGTACATGGAGGAACGCGAGGACTCGGGGGCCGCGGTGAAGCCGACCTGGTTGTTGATGACGATGTGGACCGTGCCGCCGGTGCGGTAGCCGCGCAGCTGCGACATGTTCAGGGTCTCGGCCACGACGCCCTGGCCCGCGAAGGCCGCGTCGCCGTGCAGGGCGACCGGCAGGACGGTGAAGTCCGTGCCGCCCTTGTTGATGACGTCCTGCTTGGCGCGGACGACACCCTCCAGGACCGGGTCGACCGCCTCCAGGTGGGAGGGGTTGGCGACCAGGGAGACCTTGATCTGCTCGCCGTCGAGGCCCGTGAAGGTGCCCTCGGCGCCCAGGTGGTACTTCACGTCGCCGGAGCCGTGCATCGACTTCGGGTCGAGGTTGCCCTCGAACTCGCGGAAGATCTGCGCGTACGACTTGCCGACGATGTTCGCGAGGACGTTCAGGCGGCCGCGGTGGGCCATGCCGATGACGACCTCGTCGAGGCGGGACTCCGCGGCGGAGTCGATGACCGCGTCGAGCAGCGGGATGACCGACTCGCCGCCCTCGAGGGAGAAGCGCTTCTGGCCGACGTACTTCGTCTGCAGGAAGGTCTCGAAGGCCTCGGCGGAGTTCAGGCGGCGCAGGATGCGCAGCTGCTCCTCGCGCTCCACGCGGGCGTGCGGGCGCTCCACGCGGTCCTGGATCCACTTGCGCTGCTTCGGGTCCTGGATGTGCATGAACTCGATGCCGGTGGTGCGGCAGTACGAGTCGCGGAGCACGCCGAGGATGTCGCGGAGCTTCATCATCGACTTGCCGGCGAAGCCGCCGACCGCGAACTCGCGCTCCAGGTCCCACAGGGTGAGGCCGTGCTCGGTGATGTCCAGGTCGGGGTGCTTGCGCTGCTTGTACTCCAGCGGGTCGGTGTCGGCCATGACGTGGCCGCGGACCCGGTAGGAGTGGATCAGCTCGAAGACGCGCGCGGCCTTGGTGACGTCGTCGTCGTGCGAGGCGTCGATGTCCTTGAGCCAGCGGACCGGCTCGTAGGGGATGCGCAGCGACTTGAAGACGTCGTCGTAGAAGCCGTCCTCGCCGAGGAGGAGGTTGGAGACGATGCGCAGGAACTCGCCGGAGGCGGCACCCTGGATGACCCGGTGGTCGTAGGTCGAGGTCAGGGTCATGACCTTGGAGATGCCCAGCTTGTTCAGGGTGTCCTGGGAGGTGCCCTGGAACTCGGCCGGGTAGTCCATGGAGCCGACGCCCATGATGACCGACTGACCGGGCATCAGACGCGGCACGGAGTGGACGGTGCCGAGGCCGCCGGGGTTGGTCAGGGAGACCGTGACGCCGGTGAAGTCCTCCATCGTCAGCTTGCCGACGCGGGCGCGCTTGACGATGTCCTCGTAGGCCTGCCAGAACTCGAAGAAGTTCAGGGTCTCGGCCTTCTTGATGCCGGCGACGACGAGCTGGCGGTCGCCGTTCGGCTTCACCAGGTCGATGGCCAGGCCGAAGTTCACGTGGTCCGGCTTGACCAGGGTCGGCTTGCCGTCCTTCTCCGCGTACGACCAGTTCATCGACGGCATGGCCTTGATGGCCTGCACCATCGCGTAGCCGATGAGGTGGGTGAAGGAGATCTTCCCGCCCCGGGCGCGCTTCAGGTGGTTGTTGATGACGATCCGGTTGTCGAAGAGCAGCTTCACCGGGACGGCGCGGACGGACGTGGCCGTCGGCATCTCCAGCGAGGCGTTCATGTTCTTCGCCACGGCGGCGGCGGGGCCGCGCAGGGTGATGAGCTCGGGGCCGGCGGGGGCCTCGGCGGCGGGGGCCGCGGCGGGCTTCGCCGGGGCGGGCGCGGCGGGCTTCGCGGCGGCCGGAGCGGCGGCGGCGGGCTTCGCC
>NZ_JBHXTJ010000069.1:0-25865 GCF_042677525.1 Streptomyces sp. NPDC127114 | reverse complement strand
GGGGAGCTTCCGTGTGGGTGGTGCTCAGACCGCCAGGTCGAGGCCGTACGACGAGATCCACTCGTCGAGGTGCAGCGCCATGTCGATCTCGATGCGGGTCAGCCCCGCCGCGGCCGTCGCGTCGCGGCGCACGTCCTCGACGACCGTCGGGTTGAGCAGCGGCAGCACGGCCGA
Organism: Streptomyces sp. NPDC127114; assembly: GCF_042677525.1. NCBI lineage: Bacteria > Bacillati > Actinomycetota > Actinomycetes > Kitasatosporales > Streptomycetaceae > Streptomyces > Streptomyces sp. NPDC127114. Next base: position 25,691 of record NZ_JBHXTJ010000069.1, on the reverse strand, counting down.
GTCGCCGGCGGCCACCAGTTTGGCGAACCGCTCCTGGACGTAGCGGTCGTAGGCGGTGTCGTTGGAGATCGGGTAGCCCGTCTTGGGACGGTTGAGCACCGCCTCCGGCAGCAGGTCCTTCGCCGCCGCCCGCAGCAGGCTCTTCCACTGCCCGTCGAAGGTCTTGAACGCGAACGGCGCGTTGAAGACGTAGTCCTGCAGCCGGTGGTCGCAGAACGGCACCCGGACCTCCAGACCGACGGCCATGCTGAGCCGGTCCTTGCGGTCGAGCAGGGTGCGCATGAAACGGGTCAGGAAGAAGTACGTCGACTCCCGGAACTGCAGGGACCGGCCGCTCTCCCCGGGCATCCGCGGCACCGCGGCGGCCGCCTGGCGGTACTGCTCCGCCTGGTAGCCGCGGACGTCGACCCGGGTGGTGACCGGGCCGAACAGGGCCGGCATGCCGAGGTTGTGGGCGAGGCTCCACGGCAGGGTGCCGGGCTGCCCGTACTCGGGGTGGTGGAACCACGGGTAGCCGCCGAACAGCTCGTCCGCCGACTCGCCGGTCAGCGCCACCGTGGAGTGGCCGCGGATCGCCCGGAACAGCAGGTACAGCGAGATGTCCATCGAGCCGGGGCCGGCGATGAGCACCGGCCAGTCGAGCGCCTGGACCACGGCGCGGCGGGTCGGCGCGTCGATCATCTCCGCGTTGCCGAGGAGGATGTGCCGGTGATCGGCGCCGACGTGGTCGACGACCTGCCGCACGTACGGGGAGTCCGCGGTGGGATGGGTCAGGTCCGGCTCGAAGTTGTCCAGGTAGCCGACGAAGTCGACGTCGAACGACCGCACCTTGCCGCTGCCGTCGCGCTGCTTGGCGAGCGAGGCGAGGGCGGTGAGCGTCGAGGAGTCGAGCCCGCCGGACAGCATCGTGCACAGCGGCACGTCGGAGACGATCTGCCGGGTCACGATGTCCTCGAGCAGCTCGCGCACCGTACGGATGGTGGTGGGCAGGTCGTCGGTGTGCTCGTGCGCCTCCAGCTGCCAGTAACGGCGCAGCCGGTGGCCGTCGCGGGAGACCCGCAGCACGTGCCCCGGGGCGAGCTCGGGCATGCCGGCGATCACGCCCGCCCCCGGCGCCTTCACCCCGCCGAACAGCTCGCGCAGCCCGTCGGCGTCGACCGTGCGGCTCGCCTGCGGATGGGCGAGGATCGCCTTCGGCTCGGAGCCGAACAACACCCCGCCGCCCGGCAGAAGTTGGTAGTAGAGCGGCTTGATGCCCACGCGGTCGCGCACCAGGAGCAGCTCCTCGGTGCGCGCGTCCCAGATCGCGAAGGCGAACATGCCGTTGAGCCGGTCGACGAAGGACTCGCCCCACTCCAGGTAGGACCGCAGCACCACCTCGGTGTCGCTGCGGGTGGTGAAGCGATGGCCCTTGAGGACGAGTTCCTCCCGCAGCTCGCGGAAGTTGTACACCTCGCCCGCGTACGTCAGGGCCGCCTGGACCCGGCCGCCCTCCTCGGCGACCATGGGCTGCCGTCCGCCCTCCAGGTCGATGATGGCGAGCCTGCGGTGGCCCAGTGCGGCGTGCGGAGCGATCCACACGTCGCCGGCGTCGGGGCCGCGCAGGGTCATGGTCGTCGTCATCTCCCGGACGACGGCGGCCTCCTGACGCAGATCACGTGCGAAGTCCACCCAGCCGGCGATCCCACACATGCCAGCACTCTCCTTTGCTCTGTCCCGGCCGCGGCCGGTCAGCCGTCGACACCGAACCGGGTGCCGACCGCCGTGGACTGGACTTCCATCAGGACGTTCCCGCCGGCGTCCAGGGCCTGGCCCGTGCCGGTCGAGGTGAAGGAGCCGTCGGCGCCGAACCGGGCCGTGTGCCGGATCCGCAGCTCGCTCAGCAGCCCGCCGTCGGCGTTCGGCCGCAGGCCCCGGGTCACGTACACGAAGCCGTCGTCGGTCCACTCCCAGGTGCCGATGCCGGTGTGGGTGTGCCGGTGGGTCTGCAGGATCAGCTGTCCGTCGGAGCCGAACGAGTAGTGCGCGTGCTCGACGTCGGGCACGCCCTCGATGGTGACGGTCACCGACCAGCTGCCGACCGGTGAAGGCCGCCGGTCCTTGCGGCGGTGCCCGCGGCCCTCGTCGTGCGCCACGGCCGGGGCCGCGGAGCCCACGGCGAGCGCCGAGCCGAGGAAGCCGGCCCGTCTGAGCAGGGAACGGCGGGTGCTGCGCTGGGGTGTCATGGTCGTGCCTCTCTCGTCGCGCGTTCCGCGGCCGCCTCCGGGGCGGCCTCGACCGGCCGGCCGGTCGCCAGGTCGGTCAGGGTGATCGCCTCGGCCGGGCAGGCCTCCGCGACGTCGATCAGCTCCGGGTCGGGGGCGACCGGCCCGGCGGCGGGCCGGGTGCGGTGGTCCTCGCCCACGGAGAAGTAGCGGGGCGCCGCCGCGGCGCAGATTCCGCTGCGGCGGCAGGACTTGTGGACCGAGATCTGCCACTGCTCGCTCATCGCCGCCCCCCGGCTCACCAGGTCACCGGCAGGTTGACGAGCGCGCGGGCGGTGAGCCCGGTCTTCCAGGTCAGCCAGTCGGACGGCACCGCGAGCCGCAGCGTGTCCGGCACCCGCTCGATGAGCGTGCGCAGCGCGATCTGCATCTCCAGGCGGGCGAGCTGGGCGCCCAGGCAGTGGTGGATGCCGTAGCCGAACGACAGGTGGACGTTCGGGGCGCGCTCGACGTCGAAGCGGTCCGCGTCGGCGAAGACGTCCTCGTCGTGGTTGGCGGAGCCCAGCGAGGCGATCACGGCCTCGCCCTTCCTGATCGCGGTGTCACCGATGGTCAGGTCCTCGGTGGCGACCCGCAGCTGCGTCCCGGTGAAGACGAACGGGTTGAACCGCAGCAGCTCCTCGACCGCTCCGGGGATCAGCTCGGGCTTCTTGCGCAGCAGCTCCAGCTGGTCGGGGTGGTGCAGCAGCGTGAACAGGGCGGTGCCGAGCGAGTTCGCGGTCGACTGGTGCCCGACCGTCATGATGATCATCGCGAAGTCGAGCAGCTCCTCCTCGGACAGCTGCTGTCCCTCGTCGCGGGCGTGCACGAGCACGCTCAGCAGGTCGTCGGCGGGTTCCTCGCGGCGCTGTTCGATCAGCTCGCGGAGGTAGCCGATGATCGAGCCGCGGGCCTCCTTCACCTCCTCGACGCTGTGGCCGCCGAGGCTGAAGATGACCTCGCTCCAGGCGTGCAGCCGGTCCACGTGGTCGTACGGCACGCCGAGCAGCTCGAAGATCACCTTGATGGGCAGGCTGAGCGCGTAGCACGACATGAGGTCGACCGGGCGGGGAGCGACCAGGACCAGACGGATCTGCTCCTCGGCGAGCTCCTCGATCCGCGGGCGCAGCGCCTCGACCCGGCGGGCGGTGAACGCCTGCATCACCAGGCGGCGCAGCCGCGAGTGGTCCGGGGCGTCCATGCCCAGGATGGTCTTCGGTCCGGGCGTGGTGTTGCCCATCCGGGGCGCCTCCGGCGCCTCGGCGGCGGCCCGGCTGAGCCGCGGGTCGACCAGGGCGGCGCGCACGTCCGCGTAACGGGTCAGGAGCCAGGCCCGGTCGCCGGTGGGAAGCGTCACCCGGGCCACCGGAGCCCGCTCGCGCAGCCGGCGGAACTCCTCCGGCGGCTCGAACGTGTCCGGCGCCGGGAAGGGGAAGGCCGGCGGTGCCTCGTCGATCGACATCGGAATCCCTTCATGTGCGGGGGAGCGAGCGAGATGGTGCGGACAAGCGCGCGGGCAGCCCCTCCGTCGCGAAGACCCGGAGGTGCCGCCCGTCACGCGTGGGGTTACTTCTTGACGCCGACCACGAGGATGTCGTTGGTGTCGAGCAGCTGGGCGGAGGTCTCCGCGAAGCCCGCCTCGGTCATCCAGGAACGGCAGTCGTCGACCCGGTACTCGGAGCCGCCGTGCGTGACGACCAGCATGGTGAGGCTGGTCAGCAGGTTGTTCAGCGGGCTGAGCTCGTCGTCGAGCATGGGGTCGTAGACCAGCAGCGACCCGCCCGGCTTCAGGGCGTCGAACGCCGACTTGATGAGCTGCTTGCGGCGCTCCGGCGACCAGTCCTCCAGCACGTGGCCGATGATGACGACGTCCGCCGTCGGAACCGGGTCGGCGAAGAAGTCGCCGCCGTGGAAGGCGATCTTGTCCTTCAGGCCGAGGCCGCCGATGTGGTCCTCGTACGCCGGCTCGACGGCAGGCAGGTCGAACACCGTGGCCTTGAGGTGCGGGTGGGCCTCGATCAGCGTGGCGGCCAGGTTGCCCCGGGCACCGCCGACGTCCGTGACGGTCTTGACCTTGCTCCAGTCGAAGGCCTTGGCGAGCTCCGGGCCGACGGCCCAGTTGAGCGCGTCCATCATGGCGACGAAGTCCCGCATCTGCTCCTCGGAGCGGTACAGGTGCTTGAACATGTTGTCGTCGCCGTGGCCCTCGATCTGGGACTCACCGGTCTTCAGCGACTCGGTGAAACCGCCCCAGGCGCCGTACAGCACGCTGTTGGAGCGGCTGAGGAAGCGCCCGACGTACGTCCGCCGGCCCTTGACCAGGTGGGTGTCGGCCGCCTGGGTGTTGCCGTAGCGGCCGTTCTCGCGCGACAGCAGGCCCAGCTTGACCAGGGCGTTGAGGAACTCCCGGGCACCGCGCTCGTGGAGGCCGAGCTTGGTCCGGATCTCCTCCTCGGTGGCCGGCCCGCTGTCGCTCAGCACGGTGAACAGGTCGAGCTCGTTCGCGGTGAGCAGGATCTTCGCGCTGCCGAACGCCATGCCGAGCTGGATGATGCCGTTCAGGTCCAGGGATCCCTGCTCTTCACGGGTCTTGGTCATGCGCCGGTTCCTTTCCGGTGGTGTCGTGGCCGCGCCCGGTCTGGTGTGCACGCCCGGTGAACAGTCCGGACGTGGTGAGCACGCCCGGTGAACTATCCGGACGCCACCTCAATCCGAACTGGAATCCCGATGGACCGGCGCTCGCGGCGAATCGCTCAAGTGACACTCCAGTCGCGATCTCCAAGCTGGGGTGCGGTGCCCGCGTGTGCGCGGCGCGGGCCCTGACGTGTCGACACCGGCCCAGCGCCGGAAAGGACGGGAGTTGCCATGGAACTCGGCCTGAAGGACAAGGTCGTACTGATCACCGGCGGCAGCGGCGGCATCGGCCGCCCGCTCGCCCGCGCCTTCGCCGACGAGGGCGCCAAGGTCGCGCTCACCTATCTCAGCCGGGTGGAGAACGCCAAGGCGGTGGCCGCCGAGATAGCGGACGGCGGCGGCCAGGCGCTGCCCGTGCACCTCGACCTGACGGACCCGGCTTCCGTGCGCCGCGCGGTCGCGGAGGTCACCGAGGAGTGGGGCGGCATCGACGTCCTGGTGGTCAACGCCTCGGCCTCCGGCGGACCCAGCCCGCACGCGCCCGCCTTCGAGGAGATCCCGGCCGAGCAGTGGCTGCCGCCGCTGCGGGCGGAGGTCGAGGGCGCGTTCCACACCGTACAGGCGACGCTTCCGGCGATGAAGCCGCGCGGCGGCGGCCGGATCGTGTTCATGTCGGCGGCGATCGTGCAGCGCGGACTGAAGGGCGCGGAGGGTTACGCGGCGAGCAAGTCGGCCCTGCACGGCCTGAGCCGCACGCTCGGCACCGAGCTCTTCGAGCACGGCATCCTCTCCAACGTCGTCGCGCCGGGGCCGGTGGTGACGGAGGGCCTCCTGGAGAAGCTGCCCGAGGAGGTACGCGGCCGGGTCGCCGGCCTCGACGCCGAAGGGGCCCGGGCCGCGCTCAACAAGGCCATGCCCTTCCTGCACTTCTCCACCGTCGAGGACGTCGTCAACGCCACCCTGTTCCTCGCCTCCCCGGCCAACGGCAACATCACCGGCAACGTGCTCTACGTCGACGGCGGGCACTGATGGCCCCGGCCCAGGACACCGCCTTCAGCCCGCTGGGCGCGCTCCAGGAGCTCAGGCCCTTCCAGTGGTCCGCCGGTCTGGTGGCCCGCGGCATGGCCGAGCTGCGGATCGCCGACGCCCTCGGCGACGGGCGGCGCACCACCGACGAGATCGCGGAGGCGATCCGCGCGCACCGGCCCAGCCTGGAGCGCTTCCTGCGGGTGTGCGAGCTGCACCGGCTGGTCGCGCCGGCCGACGGCTCCGAAGAGGCCCGCCGCTGGGAGCTCACCCCGGCCGGCCACCTGCTGCGCTCCGACGTGCCCAATCTGCGCGGCTTCAGCATCGCGGTCAACGCGCCCGGCATGACCCGCCCCTGGGAGCTGGTCGCCGACGTGGTCCGCACCGGCTGCCCGGCCACCCGCACGGTGTGGGGCATGGACCACTGGGAGTACTACGCGGCCAACCCCGACGAGGCCCGCAGCTACGCCGAGACCTGCGCCTCCCTCTCCGTCGAGGCGGCCGAGGCGCTGGTCGCCAGCTGTTCCCTGGCGGGGGAGCGGGAGATCGTGGACGTCGGCGGCAGCCCCGGCACGGTGCTCGCCCGGCTGCTCCGGGAGGTCCCGGGCGCGCACGGCGTGCTGCTCGACCTGCCGTGGGCGGTCGGCTTCGCGCGGGAGACCTTCGAGAAGGACGGCCTGGCGGACCGCGTGGAGCTCGTGGCCGGTGACTTCCGGCACGAGGTCCCCGCCGGCGGCAGTCTCTACCTGCTCAAGAACGTGCTGTGCGACCTCGACGACGAGGCGGCCTCGCAGCTGCTGGAGAACTGCGCCAAGGCCGCCGGCCAGGGCAGCCGGCTGGTGCTGCTCGACTGGGAGTACACCGAGCACTCCTCCCACGTCCACGCCAACGACGTGGAGTTCATGGTGCTCACCGGCGGCCGGGCCCGCACCGAGGAGGAGTACCGCGGGCTGCTCGCGGCCGCGGGCTTCGAGCACTGCCGCCGACTGCCGCTGGTGGGCCACGAGCGGGCCCCCATCGCACTGATCGAATCCGTCCGGGCCTGACAAGGTCCTTGCTGAATAAGGTGGTTGAGGATGTCAGCTGATCCGGAAGTGGACCGGGTGGACGCCTGCGAGGGCGCGCCCGTGATCGGCCCGCCGCCCGCCCAGGCCGTGGCCGAGCTCGGCTGGGGCATGTGGGCCAGCGCCGTGGTGCAGGCCGCGGCCCAGCTGCGGCTCGCGGACGCGGTCGGCGACGAGCCGGCCTCGGTCGAGGAGATCGCCGCCGCGGTCGGCGCGGACGTGCCCGCGCTGACCCGACTGATGCGGGCCCTGGTGGGCTTCCGCATCTTCCGGCAGGCCGCGCCCGGCCGTTACGCCCACACCGAGATGTCCCGGGCGATGCGCTCGGACGCGCCGGGCTCGGTCACGGACATCATGCTCACCGGCTCGCACTGGGGCTGGGAGATGTGGGGCAAGCTCGCCGAGAGCGTCCGCTCCGGCCGCTGCGCCTTCCAGGAGACGTACGGCAAGGACCTGTTCACGTACTTCCACGAGGACGACAACGCGGCCGGCGAGATGTGCCTCAACGGGTACGCGGCGCAGTCCCGCGCCATGAACCCGGGCGTGGTCGCGGCCCTCGACCTGGCCGGCGTGGACACCCTGTGCGATGTCGGCGGCGGCCACGGCAGCCTGCTGAAGTCGCTGCTCGAAGGCAATCCGCACGTCAAGGGCGTGCTGTTCGACCGGCCGCACGCGATCTCCGCGGCGCTGCCCGAGCTGCGCGAGGGCGGCCCGCTGGGCGGGCGGACGGAGCTGGTGACCGGCGACTGCTTCCAGAGCGTGCCCGAGGCGGACGTGTACGTGATCCGCCAGGTGCTGCACATGTGGGACGACGACGCCTGCCACACGGTGCTGACCAACTGCCTCAAGGCGGGCCGCCCGGGCGGCCGCGTGGTGCTGCTCGAACAGCTGGTGGCCGATCCGCCGGAGACGCCCTGGGACGCCCTGATGGACCTTCACATGCTGCTGGTCATGGGCGGCTGGGAGCGTACGGCCGAGGAGTACGGCGCGATGTTCGAGCGGGCCGGCTTCGAGTTCGCCGGGGTGGTGCCGAGCGGCACTCCGCTGCGTCTGGTAGTCGGCCGAATACCCGGGTGACGTGGCGGCGGCTGGTGCGTACGCTCGTTACGCACCAGCCCGCAACCGCCCGTTCCGGGGCCCTACTTGGCCGCGGCAGCCCGCTTGGAGCCCTTGGCGGCACTCTTGCCGGCCCGGAGCTTCACCGCCTCGTCGTGCGTGATCGGCGCGGCGGACCGGACGAAGTCAAGCACCGTTTCCAGCTCGCTCTCGGTGAACCGCTCGCACAGCTCGGCCAGCGAACTGCCGAGCGATTCGAACAGTGGGAAGACCTTCGCCTCCAGGTTGGGCATCGGCGTGACGAGGACGCGCCGACGGTCCTTGGGATCCCGGTCGCGACGGACGTGGCCGGCCGCCTCCAGGCGGTCGATGACGCCGGTGATGGCTCCGGTGGTCACGCCGTTCTCCTCGGCCAGCTGCCCGGCCGCCATCGGGCCGCGGGCCACCAGCGCTCCCAGACAGTTCAGGTCAAGCACGCTCAGCCCCAGCCGGTCGGCGACCGCCTGGTGGAAGAGCACCGAGCGGCTCACCAGGGTGCGCAGCTCCTGGTCCACGGCCGCTGCCAGCTGTGCCCGATCCGCATGATCCGCACGTTCCGCGCTTGACATACGCCCCGTCCTTCCAGTTACCTTGCCTCATCGTTATCTCAGCAACTAAGATAACGAGTCAGAAAGACTCCTGCCTAGTAAGCATCCGAGTTGCTGATTGTCTGGCCAGTCTAGATCAAAGAGAGGTGCACCATGTCGAACCCGTCTCCGACGGCCGCGGTCGTCGAGGGGGACCCGAAGCGGAAGATCGCCCTGATCGTGGTGCTCTTCGCCGCCTTCATGGACCTGCTCGACTCCACGATCGTCAACGTCGCCATCCCGTCGATCCAGACCGACCTCGGCACCGGATACGCCACCGTCCAGTGGGTCGTCGCCGGCTACCTGTTGTCCTTCGCCGTCCTGCTGATCCTCGGCGGCCGCCTCGGCGACATGTACGGCCGCAAGAAGCTCTTCCTCACCGGCGTCGCGGGCTTCACCGTCGCCTCCGCGCTGTGCGGCTTCGCCGGCAGCCCGGGGATGCTGGTCGGCGCCCGCGTGCTCCAGGGCGCCATGGCCGCGCTCATGGTGCCGCAGGTGCTGTCCATCATCACCGCGGCCTTCCCGCCCAAGGAGCGCGGAGCCGCCCTCGGCGCCTTCGGCGGCGTCGCCGGCCTCGCCACCGTCGGCGGCCCGATCATCGGCGCCCTCCTCATCGACGCCGACCTGTTCGACCAGGGCTGGCGCATGGTCTTCCTGATCAACCTCCCGGTCGGCATCCTGCTCTTCCTCGCGGCCTCCGCCGTCATCCGCGAGTCCAAGTCGCCCGAGTCGATCAAGCTGGACGTGGTGGGCACCCTGCTGCTCACCGCCGGACTCCTGCTGCTGCTCGTCCCGCTCGTCCAGGGCCGTGAGCTCGGCTGGCCGCTCTGGTCCTTCGTCGCCATGATCGCCTCGGTCCCGGTGCTCGCCGTCTTCTGGTCCTACCAGCGGCGCCTCGGCGACAAGGGCCGCCCCGGCCTGATCGTGCCCTCCATGTTCCGCAGCCGCTCCTTCACCGCCGGCATCATCGCCAACACGGTGTTCTTCGCGGTCACCATCGGCCACTTCCTGATCTTCATCCTCTTCCTGCAGAACGGTCTCGGCTTCTCCGCCCTGCGGGCCGGCCTCACCGGAGTGCCCTGGTCCTTCGGCGTCAGCTTCGGCGCGGCCTTCTCCGCCACCGTCCTCACCGCCAAGCTCGGCCGCAAGGTCATGGTCATCGGCGCGGTCCTGCTCGCCACCGGCCTGGCCGGGATCTCCCTCACCATCCAGCTGCGCGGCGAGGAGATCGGCTCCTGGTCGCTGCTTCCGGCGCTGCTCGTCGGCGGCCTCGGGATGGGCATGATCATCGCGCCGATCCTGGACTTCATCCTCACCGACGTCCCGCCGGAGCACGCCGGCTCCGGATCCGGTGTCGTCAACGCCTTCCAGCAGGTCGGCGGCGCCCTCGGCATCGCGGTCATCGGCGCGATCTTCCTCGGCTTCCTCGGCGGATCCGCCGACACCGCCGCCAAGGACGCCGGCGGACAGCTCCGCACCGCGCTGGTCCAGACCCAGGTGTCCGAGGACCAGCAGCGACAGCTCACCGACGCCTTCCAGACCTGCTTCACCGAGCGCACCAAGGCCAAGGACCCGACGGTCGAGCCCGCCAGCTGCGCCCCGCTGACCCAGGTCACCGACCCGCAGGCCGGCGCCGCCATCGGCGCGGCCGCCCAGGACGCCCGCCGGGAGGTCTTCTCCACCGCCCTGCAGCGCACCATCTACGCCCAGATCGGCCTGACCGCCCTGGTCCTGCTCCTGGTCCTGCTCCTGCCCAAGCAGGCCAGGCACCACGACGAGGCCTGGGAGGAGACCGCGGAACCCGGCACCGAGCCCACCGGCCCGGGCGTCGCCGAACCGCGCACCGCCTGAGCAACCACCTCCGACCGGACGGCCGCGACCCCTCGGCGGCCGTCCGGACGGACCGGGCCTGCAGCCCCAACGGGCCCATCGCCCACCGGGCCTCCGGCCCGCCCGGCCGCCGGCACCGCCCACACCGCCCGGCCGCCCGCCCCGTCCCCGCCGGCAGGGCCCGACCCGGCGGGACGACGCCGGCCCCGTCCCGCACCGCCCCGCCCGTCCGGCACCGCCCGTCCGCCCGCCCCGCACCACCCCGCCCCGACCGACCGTCCCGAACGGAGAGGTACCCATGACACCCGCTCCCACCGAGCAGACGCCCGTCCTGATCGTCGGCGGCGCCGTGGTCGGCCTGTCGACCGCGCTGTTCCTGGCCCGCCGCGGCATCCGCCCCCTGCTCGTCGAGCGCCACCCCGGCGCCCTGGGCCACCCGCGGGCCCGCGTCATCAACCCGCGCACCGTCGAGGTCTTCCGGGCCGCCGGCCTGGAGGAGGAGATCTTCGCCGACCGCTCGCTCACCTCCGAGCTCAGCGAGAAGCTGATGGTCCGCGCCGAGACCCTGGCCGGCCCGGAGATCTTCTCCGCCCCCATGCAGGACGAGGCGCCCGAGCTCACCTCCGAGGTCACGCCCTGCACCTGGTGCTCCATCGACCAGGACCGGCTCGAGCGCCTCGTCGCCCGCCGCGCCGCCGAACTCGGCGCCGAACTGCGCTGGTCCACCGAACTCGTCGGCTTCGAGCAGGACGAGGACGGCGTCACCGCGACCCTCCGCGACACCGCCACCGGCGCCGAGACGACCGTACGGACGCAGTACCTGATCGGCGCCGACGGCGTCCGCAGCGCCGTGCGCGAGGCCGCCGGCATCGCCGTCGAGGGCCCCGGCACCCTGATCCACACCGTCAGCGTGGTCTTCAAGGCCGACCTCACCGAACCCCTGCGCGGCCGTGACCTCGGCCTCGGCTACTTCGACCGGCCCGACACCGGCACCCTGCTCATGCCGCTCGACGGCTCCCGCTGGGTCTTCTACACGCCCTACCACCCCGAGCGCGGCGAGCGCCTCGAGGACTTCGACGAGGCCCGCTGCGTCGAGGCGATCCGCGCCGCGATCGGCATTCCGGACCTCGCCGTCGAAGGCCTGGAGGTCCAGGTCGAGAAGACCGGCCAGAAGATCCTCGGCTTCGAGATCTCCGCCGGGCTCGCCGAGCGCTACCGCCAGGGCCGGGTCCTCCTGGTCGGCGACGCCGCCCACACCATGCCGCCCACCGGCGCCTTCGGCGCCGCGACCGGCATCCAGGACGCGGACAACCTCGCCTGGAAGCTCGCCTCCGTGCTGCACCGCACGGCGGGACCCGGACTCCTCGACTCGTACGAGGCGGAGCGCCGCCCCGTCGCCCGCTTCACCATCGACTACGCCCTCGCCGAGCTCCAGGAGCGCTCGCACGACGAGGGCTCCGACGGCCGGCCCAGCTACGCCGCGGCCATCCTCGGCCAGCTCTACCCGAGCGGCGCGCTGCTCCCCGAGGGCGCCGACGGCGACGGCACCGAGGACGGGACCGGGCTGCCGCCCGCGCTCGACCCGCGCGTGCTCGGCCGGCCCGGCACCCGCGCCCCGCACGTCACCGTGCGCTGCCGCGGCAAGGAACTGTCCGCCCTCGACCTGTTCGGCGAGGCGCCCGTGCTCCTCACCGGCCCCGAGGGCACCGGCTGGGAGCACGCCGCGGGACCGGCCGCCCAGCGCCTCGGCATCGACCTCGACGTGTACCGGATCGGCGGCGAGTTCGTCACCGACCCGGCGGGCGACTGGGCCTCCCGTTACGGCGTGGACGCCGACGGCGCGGTGCTCGTCCGCCCCGACGGCTTCGTGGCCTGGCGCTCGGCCGGCGCGGCCGACGAGCCGCAGGCCCGCCTCGAAGAGGTCCTCGCACAGCTCCTCGACCGCGCCCCGCACGCCTGATCCGTACCACCTGCGGCACCACCAGCACGAACGGAAGGAACCGACGATGACCACCCAGGAGAAGACCTTCGACGGCGCGCTCGGCGCGGTCACCACCGGACTGCTCAAGTTCGTCGGCGGCGCGTCCGAACTGACGCTGGCCGCCGGCCCCAAGGACAGCGAGCACCTCTACCAGGGCACCTTCTCCGGTCTCGTACCGGAGATCGACACCACGGCGGGCGTCGTCACCGTCCGCTACCCGCGGCGGCTGCACCCGTTCTCCGTCCGCCGCCACAGCGGCAGCCTCACCCTCCACCCGACCGTGGCCTGGGCGATCGAGGTCGACGGCGGCACCGGGCGGCTCACCGCCGACCTCTCCGGCCTGGTCCTGACCCGGCTCGACCTCGGCAGCGGCGCCAGCCACGTCTCCATCTCGCTGCCCCGGCCGCGCGGCACCGTGAGCATCCGCGTCGCCGGCGGCGTCAGCAACGTCAGCCTGCGCCGTCCCCAGGACGTCGCCGCCCGGATCGCCGTCAGGGGCGGCGTCTCCCAGCTGACCTTCGACACCCAGCACCTCGGCGCCGCGGGCGGCGGGGCCACGTTCGCCGGACCGGCCTACGACACCTCCGAGGACCGCTACGACATCGAGGTGCTCGGCGGAGCCAGCGCCCTGACCGTCGACCGGGCCTGACCCACCACCCCACCCGTCGAGGGACCTGCCCGAGGGCCGTGAGCGCCCCCGGGCACGTTCCACTGATCGGAGCAAGGAATGTATCTCGCGATCTCCATTTTCGACTTCATCGTCTCCCTGGTGCTCTTCCCGGTCTGGCTGCTGGCCGCGCTCACCGTCCGGCGGCTCGCCACCCGCCCGGACACCCGTCGGCTGCGCCGCGGCGCCCGGATCGCCGTCGGCTTCACCCTGCTCGGCTTACTGCTCGCCGCCGGCCGGCTGCTGACCTTCTCCCAGATGGCCGGCATCAACTGGGAGCTGGTCGGTGACCGGCGCGCCGTCACCACCCTGCTGCTGCTCCTGCCCGGAGTGCTCGCCACCCTCGTGCTCAGCCTCCCGAAGGTGTGGTCGGCGGCCCGCCGCAGCGGACCCGAGGAGCCCAAGGCCCTCGCCGCGCCGCGGATCACCGTCCCGCCGCAGCTCGCGGCCTTCGGCGCGCTCGGCGGTTTCTTCGAGAAGTTCCTGCCGCCGGACCGCCCGGCAGCGCTCAACTACCCGGTCTACGGGCTGATCCTGGTGGCCGGCGCGAGCTGGCTGATCCTCCGGGCCCGCCGCCGGGCGGAGCGGATCGACGGCCGTACGACGGCCCCGCACCGCACGCGCGGCCGCCGGGTCGCGGTGCGGCTCGGCACCACCGTCGTGGTCCTCGGTGTCATCGGCACCCTGCTCACCCTCGAGTCCCAGCGCAGCCGCTTCCCCGACACCTTCTCCATGATGAAGGGCACGATGGACTACGGCGGCGGCACCACCTTCGCCGCCGACGGCCACGACGGACACCACGGCGGCTCCGCCGGCACCCCCACCAACGCCCTCGGCGTCCACGGCAACGGCCACGCCGCCGGCCACTCCGCCGGCGCCAAGGCCGCCGCCGTCAGCGTGGACGCGCTCAAGGGCCCCAAGTCCGGCACACCGGACCGCCGGTTCACCCTCACCGCCCAGGAGGCGAAGGTCAGGCTCGCCTCGGGCCGTACCGTCGACGCCTGGAGCTTCAACGGTCAGATCCCCGGCCCCGAACTGCGCATGAAGCAGGGCGAGCTCGTCGAGATCACCCTGGTCAACAAGCTCAAGGACACGCCCGTCAGCACCCACTGGCACGGCCTCGACGTCCCCAACGGAGAGGACGGCGTCGCCGGCGTCACCCAGGACGCCGTCCAGCCCGGAGGCACGTACACCTACCGCTTCCGCGTGAAGGAGCGCGGCACCTTCTGGTACCACTCGCACCAGTCGTCCTCCGAGCAGGTGCAGCGCGGCCTGTTCGGCCCGATGGTCATCGACCCGGCGGAGCAGACCCGGCCGGTCGACCAGGACGTCACCGTCCAGGCCCACACCTGGGACACCTCGCAGGGCACCGTGACCGCCCTCGGCAGCTCCGACACCCTGGACCGCCGCACCGCGCGCCCCGGCCAGAAGGTGCGGCTCCGCCTGATCAACAGCGACGTCCTGACCCGGACGTTCACCCTCACCGGCGCCCCGTACACCGTCACCTCCATCGACGGCATGGACATCAACCAGCCCGGCGAACTGACCGGCCGCCGCCTGGTGATCGCCGGCGCCGGACGCCTCGACGTCGAGTTCACCATGCCGGACAAGCCGGTCCGGCTGGCCTCCGAGGACTCCCCGGACGCGGGCATCGCCTTCTCCGCCGACGGCAAGGGCACCGTGGAACCGCGGTTCGACGGGCCGGAGTTCGACAAGACGACGTACGGCAAGCCGTCGCCCCAGCCGTTCGGCGTCCGCAGCACGTACGACCGCAGCTTCGACCTCGTCCTCGACGAGTGGCTCGGCTTCTACAACGGCACCTTCGCGCTCCGCCAGACCATCAACGGCCGGGTCTTCCCGGACGCCCCGATGCTCATGGTCAAGGAGGGCGAACTGATCCGCGTCCGCTTCCTCAACCGCGGACAGGAGGACCACCCGATGCACCTGCACGGCCACCACGTGCAGGTCCTGAGCTACAACGGCAAGCCGCTGAGCGGCAGCGCGATCTGGCAGGACACCGTCCTCGTCCGCCCCGGCGAGGAGTGGGAGGTCGCCTTCAAGGCCGACAACCCGGGCATCTGGATGGACCACTGCCACAACTTCACCCACGCCCAGCTCGGCATGGTCATGCACGTCGCGTACGAGAACGTCACCACCCCGTACACGGTCGGCGGCAAGAACGGCAACCGCCCCGACTGACCCGCCGATCCGACTGACCGGACCCACCGGAAACACGGAACCGCACCGAGGGAGGCCGGCCGGCCCGGCCTCCCTTCGCCGTACCCCGAACCCGAGAGGCATTCCCGTGGACGACGTGCTGGTACTCGCACGCCTTCAGTTCGCGATCACGGCCATCGCACACTACGTCTTCGTCGCCCTCACCCTGGGCCTCGTCACCTACCTCGTGATCATGCAGACCCGCTGGGCTGTCACCGGCAAGGAGGAACACCGCCGGCAGACCCGCTTCTGGGGCCAGCTCTACCTCGTCAACTACGCCCTCGGCATCGGCACGGGCATCGTGATGGAGTTCCAGTTCGGGCTGGTGTGGAGCGGACTCACCCACTACACCGGCAACGTCTTCGGAGCCCCGCTCGCCATCGAGACCCTCGTCGCGTTCTTCGCCGAATCCACCCTGCTCGGACTGTGGATCTTCGGCTGGGACCGGATGGGCCGGGCGACGCACACCGTGATCCTGTGGCTGGTCGCGCTCACCGCCTGGTCCTCGGTCTACTTCGTCCTCACCGCCAACGGCTTCCTCAACCACCCGGTGGGCTACGAGATCGTCGACGGCCAGGTCCGGCTCACCGACTTCACGGCCCTGCTCACCAACACCAACGCCCTCTCGGCGGCCGCGCACATCATGGCCGGCTCGATGGTCACCGGCTCCTTCTTCGTCGTCGCCGTCAGCGCCTGGCACCTGCGCAGGCGCACCGGCCACGAGGAGTTCTTCTGGTCCTCGATGAAGCTGGCCCTGCCGCTCGCGCCGGTCTTCGTCGCGCTGACGGCCGCGCTGGGCGGCGTGCAGATCGGCTTCTCCGTGGAACAGACGCCGACGAAGTACGGCGAGCGCTCACCCGAGACCGCGGCCGTGATCCGCGAGTTCACCGAGCGCTTCGGACCCGACGACTACCTGCCCCCGGGACTCAGCCGCACCGCCGAGGTGTTCATGGTCATCCCGGCGCTGTTCATGGGCGCCCTCACGGTCCTCGCCGTCCTGTTCATGATCAGGCGCAACCTGATCCGCCGCCGGGTGCTGCTGTGGCTGCTCACCGCGGCACTCGTCCTGCCGTACCTCTCCAACGTCTCCGGCTGGGTCTTCCGCGAGGTGGGCCGCCAGCCCTGGGCGGTCTACGGCGTGCTGAAGACCGAGGACGCGATCACCCCGGGCCTGACCTCCGGCACCGTCCTGACCTCGCTGCTCGTCTTCGGCGGCCTGGTGGCGCTCCTGGTGCTCGTCGACTGGGCGCTGCTGCTCCGCTTCGCGCGGCGCGGCCCGGACGCGACGCAGCTCGGCCGGCCGCCCGAGGACGACCCCGAAGGCACGGGCGGCGCCGCGGGACTCCCGTCCCCGGCCACCGCCTCGCCCTCCGCGCCGTCGAACGCCTCGACCCCGGCCTCCACGTCGCCCTCCTCGCCGACCATCCGCACCTTCTGACCGCGCCCGACCGCGCCCGACCGCGCCCGATCGCGGCTGAACCGCGCCGACCGCACTGGAGTTCATCGTGTGGCACACCCTCTGGTACGCGCTGCTGGGACTGTTCCTGGCCGGTTACCTCGCCCTCGACGGCATCACCCTCGGCACCGGGCTCGTCGGCCGCGTGCTGGCCCGTGACGACACCGAGCGGCGCACCGTCGCCGCCGCCACCGGCCCGTTCTTCCTCGGCAACGAGGTCTGGCTGATCGCCGCCGGCGGCATCGTCCTGGGCGGCTTCCCCGGCCTGGAGTCCAGCGTCATCAGCGGGATGTACCCGCTCGTCGTGCTCGCCGTCGCGGCGCTGCTGGTACGGGAGGCGGCGACGCAGTTCCGCCGCCGGGTGCCCGGCGCCCGCTGGCGCGGCTTCTGGGACGGCCTCGTCCTGCTGACCTGTCTGCTCCTCGCGCTGACCTGGGGCGCGCTCGGCGGCGCCCTGCTGGGCACGCTGCCGCTGCGCGGCGGCCACCTCGACATCGACCCGGGCCTGCTCCTGCGTCCCGTACCGGTCCTGTCGGCGCTGACCGCGGTCGCCGTCTTCGCGCTGCACGCCACGGTGTTCCTCGCGGTCCGCACCGAGGGCGCGCTCGCCGCGCGCGCCTCGCGCGCCGCCGGCCGGCTCGCGCCCGTGGCGGCGGGCCTCGCCGTCCTCACCGCGGCGGCCGCCGTCGCCGACGGGAACGCGCGCGACGGCCTGCTCAACCCCCTGCCCGCGGCCCTGCTCCTCCTCGCCGCCGTCGCGGCCCTGCTGCTCGCCCCGCGCCTCGCGGCCCGCGGCCGCCGCCGGGCGCCGCTCCTCAGCGGCTTCGCCGCCCTGGCACCCGTACCGCTGCTCGGCGCGACCCACCACCCGCAGGCCCTGGTCAGCGGCGTCGGCGCGCACGAGAACCTGTCGGTGGCCGAGGCCGCCGCCGACCCGTCGACGCTCGCCGTCGTCGGCCCGGTGGTGCTCCTCGTGCTGCCCGTCCTGCTCGCCTTCCAGGCGATGCAGTGGTGGGCGTTCCGCGGCAGGGCGGACGACCGCTCGCCGGCGTACTTCTGACGAGCCGGACCCGAGCGAGCTCCGAGGACGGCCGGGTTTCCTTCAGACGAGAGGGAAACGGCCTCCGGAGCGGATGCCCGGAGCGATGGCCCGGAACGAGGCCCGGAACGGTTCCGGGAGCGAGCGCAGCGGCTCCCGGGGCGTCCCGGCCCTCCGGGGCAGAACGGCTCACGGGGCCAGGGGTGCGGCCCGGCCCCCGCCGCCGTACGACTCCTGCGCTTCGGCCCGTTCCCTCGACCCGCGGCGCCCGGTACATCCCCCGGCCGGGCGCCGCGCGCATTCCTCCCGCGGTCACGGCCCTCCCGAGCGATTCTCGAGCCGTGCCCGAACCGGCGCCGTCAGATTCTCCGGACGACCGTCCGACGGCAGCCCAGCCGCACGTCCGCAGGGAGGAATCCATGGCCGCCCCGATCAGACCGCCCGCCGCCGACGCGCGGTTCCGGCAGAACGGCACCGCTCCGCAGCCGGGCGACGCCGTCCGGCGCACCGGACCGCTCGGCCGGCCGCGCTGGTTCACCACGCTCTTCCTCACCGACGTCTGGGAGCGCTTCAGCTTCTACGGCATGACCGCGGTCCTCGTGCTCTACGCGACGGAGGACACGGCGCGCGGCGGACTCGGCCTCGCCGCGGGCGACGCCGGAATCCTGTTCGGCGCGTACATGGCGGCCGTCTTCCTGTCCTCGCTGCCGGGCGGCTGGATCGGCGACCGCATCCTCGGCACCCAGCGCGCCGTCCTGTACGGCGGCGTCCTGATCGCCCTCGGCCACCTCTCGATGGCCGTGCCGGTCACCGGTTCCGTCTACCCCGGCCTGGTCCTCATCGCCGGCGGCACCGGACTGCTCAAGCCCAACATGGCCGGGCTGCTCGCCGCGTTCTACGACCGCGAGGACCGCGCCGGACGCGACGCCGGCTTCGCCGTCTTCTACATGAGCGTCCAGGTCAGCGCCCTGATCTCGCCGCTCGTCGTAGGTGCCCTCGGCGAGGGCGTGAACTGGCACCTCGGCTTCGGTGTCGCCGCCCTCGGCATGGGCGCCGGACTGCTCCAGTACGCCCGCGGCATCCGGCACTTCGGCGAGGTCGGCCGCGCGCCGGAGCGCGCCGCGACGCCCGCCGAACGCAGCCGCGTGCTGCGCGTCGCGCTCGCCGCCCTCACCGTGGTCGTCCTCGCGTACGGCACCGACATCGCCCTCGGCACCTTCCGCATGCCCCACATCATGATCCTCGTCGGCCTGCTGGCCGTGACCTCGCCGGTGATCTGCTTCTGGCGGCTGCTGCGCAACCCGCTCCTCACGGCCGTGGAACGGGTCCGGGTCCGCACGTACATCTGGCTGTTCCTGGTCTCGGCGGTCTTCTGGGCGCTGTTCCTCCAGGCCGGTTCCGCCTTCTCGCTGTTCGCCAAGCACTCCACCGACCGCGAGATCTTCGGCCGCACCCTGCCCGCCAGCTGGTTCCAGTCCGCGATCCCGCTGTTCGTGCTGATCCTCGCCCCGGTGTTCGCCTGGCTGTGGACCCGCGCGGGCGACCGGCTCTCGACCGCCGCCAAGTACGCCGTCGGCATGGGCGCCACGGCCACCGCCTACCTGGTGATGGCCTCCGCCGCCACCCTGGCCGCGGGCGGCACCCAGGTGTCGCCGCTCTGGCTGCTCCTCGCCTTCCTGCTGCTGGCCGCCGGCGAGGTCTCCTTCGGCCCGGTCGGCATGAGCGCCTCCACGGCGATCGCCCCCGCCACCTTCGTCAGCCAGATGGTCGGCCTGTTCTGGCTCTCCGGCGCCCTCGGCGGCGGCATCGGCGCCAACGCCCTGAAGGCGTCCGGCGACAGCGTCCCCGGCCCCGGCTTCTTCCTCGGCCTCGCCGCCGCGGCCCTGGCGACCGGCGCCACCCTCCTCCTGCTCCGCCGCCCCCTCACCCGCCGCCTCGGCGTCTGACCGGGGAACCTCCGCACGAGCGCGGGTCGCCGGCGTCAGGGGCCGGTGACCCGCGCGGTCGCGAGGGGCTCAGGCCGTACCCCGGCTCTCCCAGCGGTCCCGGAACCAGGACAGCGTCTCCACGAGCAGCTCCCGGTCGCGTTCCTTCTCCAGCGTGGACAGCCGGAAGCCCGGGCGCAGCTCCAGCTTGCCCTCCGGGATGTCGACGCCCTCCAAGGCGTTGAGCCGGCCGAGGAGTTCGAGGCGCAGCGCACGGTCGGTGAACGGCTCGCGGGCGGCCAGGTGCTGGAACACCACCTCGGCCGTGCCGCCGCGCCCGCCGCCCGGGTAGAACACCAGCGGCCAGATCCCGCGCCCCGGCGGACCCGCCTCTCCGAGCATGAGGAAGGCACTGGTGGTGACCCGTCCCGTGCCGTGGCCGACCCAGCCGCCGAGCTCCTCCCAGCGGGCGAGGACCTCGCGCACCGCCGCCACCGTCCCGGAAGAGTCGTCCGTCGCGAGCTGACGGAGGAACCGGTCGGCGCGCGTCTCCTCGCCGCCACCGCCCTCCTGCTCCTGCTCCTTCCTCTCCTCCTCCTGGTCCGCGTCGGCCCCGGAGAGCAGCAGCGCGAGGTCGTCGGCGGTGAGGCGCTGCGCCGGGTCGGCCGCCCCGTTGACCGTGAAGCGGACGCCGTCGGCGGCCAACCGGGCCCGGACGTCGCCGCCCGCGTCCTGCGGACCCCAGCGGAAGCCGTCGGAGATCCGGCCTTCGGACGTCAGCACCCGGTACGCGTTGGCCACGCCCGGTGTGTTGGCCAGATGGGTGCCGACGGCCTGGGCGCCGGAGCCGATGGACGCGGCCAGGTCGCCGTACGCGGTCCACGTGCCGTGCGGGAGCGCCGCGAGCAGCTGATGGGCGAGCACCCAGTCCCGGCCGCGCTCCGCCCGCCCCACCCCCCGCAGCGGGGCCGGCCACAGGGCGACCGCGCGGTCGGCGAGCTCGTCGGCGCGGGCCAGGATCTCCTTCGCGCCCCAGCGTTCGGTGGCGGCGATCCGGCGGTTCATCTCCAGGTGGCTGCCTTTGAGCAGGTCCTGCTTGCGCTCGAAGGGATGGTTGGAGAGTTCCGCGTTGACAGCCGTGAGCGTCAGGTTGCCGAGCGTGTGCTGCAAACGGGAGTGAAGGTCCTCCGCGCTCTCCCCGGCGGCGGTCTCCTCGCCCAGCGCGCGGATCCACTCGTCACCGGGCGACTGCGGCATGACGTGCTCGATGGTGAGCTGCGCGGCGGCGAAGTCCAGCGGCTCGGGATGCCCGTAACTCTCCTCCAGCCGCTGCAGCACCATTTTCCGCTGGTGCCAGCGCCCGAACTGGTAGAAGGGCGCGTCCCTGATCCTTCCGCGCAGCTCGTCGTCGTCGGGCCAGAAGCGGTTGTCGGAGGAGAGGAGCCGGTGCAGCCCGTCGGCGACGGGCACGCCGAGCGGGAGCTGCCCGGGCACGGCCTGGAAGATCCTGCCGAGGTTGTTCGTCGGCACCCGACAGAGCATCCGGCGCACCAGGAAACTCTCGACGTACGACATCGCGCGTTCGGTGTCCGCCGAGTCCAGCTCCCCGCGCTCGCGCCGGTCGAGCAGCAGCATCAGCGCCGGGTACGTGGCCTGCGCCTGCCACGCGTCGAGGCGCCGCAGCCGGGCGCGGACCGCAGGGTCCTGCTCCTCCTCCGGGTGCAGCAGCCTGCGGAAGAGCGGAGCCCGGTGGTGCAGCTCCCTGATGTACGCCTCGATCGCCTCCTCGCTCGCCCGGCCGCTCGCCGTCCCGCGTTCGAAGCGCTGCTGCTGTGCGGCGTAGAGGTCCTGGCGGCGCACCCGGTCGTCCCCGTCGAGCACCAGTTGCAGCCACATGAGCTGTTCGAGCTCGTCGTTGGTCAGGCTCTTCTGCAGCGGAAGCCAGTAGCTCTCGTACACGTGCTCACCGCGGGTGGGCAGCCGCATGAACAGGTAGTTGCGCAGCAGGTCGGCCTGGCTGAGCTTGAGGCCGGTGTTGTTGAGGGACTCGAAGATCCGGTGCACGTTGTCGCCGCGCTCGGCGATCACCGCCACCAGCGTGAGCCGTGAGGTGATGGCCTGTTCGATGCGGAATACGCTCTGCGGGGCGGCCGGATCGGCCGCCTCCACGAGCTTGCGGCGGAAGAAACCGTAGGCCGCGGCGACGCTGCCGCCCGCGGACTGCTCCGCGCGGGGACCGCGTACGTGCCCGGCGAACGACGCCCGGTCCGCCTGCGTGGGCAGCAGCCGGAAGTGGTCGTTGCCGTTCTTGCGCTTGTTGATCAGGTAGTCCTCGTCGATGCGCTCGGCTTCGTCCGGCTCGGTGTCCGCGAGGTGGTCACGGATCGCGGCGAGGGCCAGCGACAGCGTGGTCAGCCGCTGCTGACCGTCCACGACGAGCCAGCGGGGGAACGTCGGTTCGTTCTGCGGGGACGGCGCGAGCACGACGGATCCCAGGAAGTGCGTGCTCGCGGTGTCACCCGACTCCAGCAGCTCGGCCTGCTCCAGGACGTCGTCCCACAGCTGCCGCAGCTGCTTCTCCGTCCACGCGTACGTCCGCTGGTAGAGGGGCACCTGGAACTGCTGGGCCCTGCCCTGGACGAGATCGGCGAACAGTGTCTCCTTCGCCTGCACGACTTCCCCCTGCGGTCGATCCACGGCCGCCCGCCACGGGCACCCGGGAACGACCTTAGGTCCTCGCACCGACAACCAGGGAGGCGAACGGGGAAGCGGCCCGCGCACCCGGCGGCCGCGCGTACCTCGCGCACCCGGCGGCCGCGTGAACGGGCGGCGCGGCCGCGCGTACCTCGCACACCCGGCGGCCATGTGAACGGGCGGCGCATGCGGGGGGATTCGCGCGCTCCCTCTGCCGGGTGGATCCGGCGGGGCCAGTGGGACGCAGCGCGGCACGGCCCCTGGGGCCGGGGCGGGCGGAACCGGACAGTGTGGGTGCTCTTCCCGTTCCCGTACGCCGCGAAGACGGAGGTTCCGCCCCGCATGACCCCCCACGCACACCTCAGGCCGGCGCGGCGGCGCCGCGGACCGGTCCGGAGGGCCGCCGCCCTGGTCGCGCTCGGACTGGTGGCCGCCCTCGCCCTGCCCGGCACCGCGCTGGCCGCGCCCGGGGACCTGGACCCGGCGTTCGGGCCCGACGGACGGGTGACGACACCCGTGACCGGATACGCGGAAGGCCACGACATCACCCGCCAGCCCGACGGCAAACTGCTCGTGGTCGGCACCAGCGAGGCGGGCTTCACGCTCGCCCGCTACGACGAGGCCGGCGGCCTCGACGCCACCTTCGACGGCGACGGCATCGCCACCAGCGACTTCGGCGGCGGCAGCCACTCGGCCAACGGTGTCGCCGTCCAGCCCGACGGCAAGATCGTCGTCGTCGGCACCACCGAGTTCCTCGACGAGGTCGGCGGGTGCTGCTTCTTCTCCGTGGCCCGCTACAACGCCAACGGCAGCCTGGACACCGGATTCGGCAACGCCGGACTCGTCCGGGTCATGGAGTTCGGCGGGTCCGCCGACGGCGCCGACGTGGCACTGCTGCCCGACGGGCGGATCGTCGCCGCCGGCAAGGGCGGTGGCGGCGGCTTCGCGCTGGTCCGGCTGAACGGCACCGACGGCAGTCTCGACGACAGCCTCGGCGGTGACGGCGCCGTGGTCGCCGGCTTCACGCCCTCCTCACCCCAGGACGCCGGCGGCATCGCCCGCCGCCTCGCCCTCCAGCCCGACGGCAAGGCCGTCTCCATCGGCTACGTGGGCAACACCGCCTTCGACATCGGCCTGGCCCGCTACAACACCGACGGCACCCTCGACAGCACCTTCAGCGGCGACGGCATGGTCACCGCCGACTTCGGCGGCACCGAGTTCGGCAACGCCGTGGCCATCCAGCCGGACGACAAGATCGTCGCCGCCGGCTCCGGCGGCTCCGGCGTCGCCCTGCTCCGCTACAACGCCGACGGCACCCCGGACGCGGGCTTCGGCACCGCCGGCCGCACCTCGGTCGCCTTCCCCGGCGACGGCGGGGCGGCCAACGCCATGGCGCTCCAGACCGACGGCAAGATCGTCGTCGCCGGAATCGCCGACGACCCCGGCAGCGCCGAGGCCAACGACTTCGGCGTCGCCCGCTTCACGCCGAACGGCACACCGGACACCGGTTTCGGCGGCGACGGCTTCGTCGTCACCGGATTCGGCGACTACGACGAGGCGCGCGGGGTGCTCGTCCAGCCGGACGGAAAGATCGTCGCCGCCGGCTACGGCGCCGGCTTCGCCTTCGCCCTCGCCCGCTACCAGGGCGGCGGCACCACGCCTCCGCCGCCCGCGCCGCGGGCCGACCTGACGGTGAGCAAGAGCGGCAGCACCACCGTGCGCATCGGCGACCGCGCCACGTACACGGTGACCGTCACCAACTCCACGAGCTCCAACGCCACCGCGACCGGCGTCACCCTCACCGACACCCTCTCCGGCGCCGCCGCGACCCTGATCTCCGCCACCACGACCCAGGGCTCCTGCACCACCACCGCCACCGGCGCCACCTGCGCCCTCGGCTCGCTCGCCGTCGGCGCGAGCGCCACGGTCACGGTGACCGCCGAACCCCGCGCCACCGGCACCCTCACCGACACGGCCACCGCGAGCGGCAGCCCGCAGGACCCGACGCCCTCCGACAACACCGCCACCGCCACCACCTCGGTCAACAACGCGCGCGGCTGCACGATCATCGGCACGAGCGGCACGGACACCCTGACCGGCGGCTCCGCCAACGACGTCATCTGCGGCCTCGGCGGCAACGACACCATCCGCGCGAACAACGGCCACGACACGGTGCACGGCGGCTTCGGCAACGACAACATCGACGGCGGCTTCGGCGACGACACCCTGTACGGCGACCAGGGCAACGACACCCTGACCGGCTACTACGGCAACGACCGCCTCACCACCACCGACGGCGTGTCCGGCAACGACACCGCCAACGGCGGCAGCGGCACGGACACCTGCACCACCGACCCGGGCGACACCCGCATCAGCTGCCCCTGAGGCCGCCTCCGTCGTGCCCTGCCCTGCCCGTGCCCCTGTCCCCGCCCCTTCCTCCGCCCCTGCCCCCTGACCTCGGCACCTCGGCCCGGACGAGCATCATGGAGCGTCCGGGCCGAGACGGTTCGTGTCGGTGTTGGGCCGAACGGGTGAGGAACGGGAGGATGGGCGCATGAGTAGGTACGAGAGGTACGACGTCACCGACGAGCAGTGGGAGGGCCTGGCACAGGTCGTGCCCCTGCGCGGCCGGGACGAATGGCCGTCCAGGGTCGACCACCCCACCATCCCCGACCGGTACGAGGCCGCCGAACAGCGCCGCATGGTCGTGCTGCGGGTCCAGGTCTTCGCCGACGCCCGCGAGGTCGCCGAGTACCTCATCGCCCAGATCCCCGTGCTCCTCGACCTCACGAGCGCGGACACCGAGGTCGCCAAGCGCATCCTCGACTTCAGCAGCGGCGTCGTCTTCGGACTCGGCAGCGGCATGCACCGCGTCGACCGCAACGTCTTCCTCCTGGCCCCGGCCGGCACCGAGGTCGAGGGGGCGACGGACGCGAACGCCGACGACACCGAGGACAGCGAGGACGCCGACGAGGGTGCGATCCCTCGTTCGTAGGAAGGTCGTTCAGCCGGAACGGTTCGTCGTCCGGGCGGCTGCGTACCGTCCGGACATGACCACCACCGGCGGCACCGCACCCGACCGCACGTACCCCCCGACGGCTGGCCGCGCGCCCGCTCCGGCGGCGCCCGGGTGCGTCCCGTCGCAGGGACGCCCCCGCGGCCCCCCCCCCCCCCCCCCCCCCCGGGGCGTATTAAAAACAGTCGCAGGCCGCCGGGTTTGGGGGGTTTTTATA
>NZ_JBHXTJ010000068.1:0-27124 GCF_042677525.1 Streptomyces sp. NPDC127114 | reverse complement strand
CGGTTAGGCCTCCTCCGCGAGCGAAGCGAAGCGGAGGTGGCAGTCCGGACACCCCTGCCCCCGCGGAGGTCCCGGACCCCGGCACCACCCCCGGCGCCGGCGGCGGGGGCGCACCCGCAGCTCCGGGACGCGCCCGGAGCGTGCGCTCGGGGCCCGGCCAGGGCCGGATCGGGGGCATCCCGGAGCCGCCGAACCGCCCGGCCCGGCAGACTTGTGCCCATGACGAACCTTCCGGGCACGAAGCCCCGCACCGGCAACGCGTCTCCCACCGGCGGCCCGCCGCGCATCGGCCTCCTCGGCACCGGCCCCTGGGCCGAGCGCACCCACGCTCCCGCGCTCGCGGCCCACCCGGGCGTGGAGTTCAGCGGTGTGTGGGGCAGACGCCCGGAGGCCGCCGCAGCGGTGGCGGCCGCGTGCGGGACGCGGGCGTACGAGGACGCGGACGCCCTGTTCGCGGCGAGCGACGCCGTCGCGCTCGCCCTGCCCCCGGACGTCCAGGCCCCACTGGCGGCCCGCGCCGCCGCGGCCGGATGCCATGTGATCCTCGACAAGCCGGTGGCGACCTCCGTGGCGTCGGCCCGAGCGCTGGCCGACGCCGTCACGGCGGCGGGGGTGGCGTCCATAGTCTTCTGCACCCTCCGCTTCGCCGAGCCCACCGCCCGCTGGATCGAGGAACAGGCGGCGGCAGGCGGCTGGTTCCTCGGCGAGGCCCACTGGCTGGGCTCCCTCTTCGCCCCCGGATCCGACAGCGCGTACGCGGCCTCGCCCTGGCGCCGCGAGAAGGGCGGTCTGTGGGACGTCGGGCCGCACGTCCTGTCCGTCTACCTGCCGGTCCTCGGCGACGTCACCTCGGTGACCTGCGCGGCCGGCCCGGGGGACACCCGGCACCTGGTGCTGCGTCACACCTCGGGCGCGAGCAGCACGGCGACGCTCACCCTGAGCGCCCCGCCCGGGGCGTCGGAGGCGGCGCTGTCGCTGTACGGGGAGCGGGGGCGGGCGACCATGCCGGGCTGGGACGGCGCGCTCGGCGCCTTCGGGGCGGCGGTGGACGCGCTCCTGGAGGCGATACGGACGGGGGAGCCGCACTCGTGCGACGTCCGCTTCGGGGCACGGCTCACCGAGATCCTGGCCGAGGCGGAGGCCGCCGTGGCTACGGAGCCGGCGGGGGAGGAGCGGACGGCCCGGCCATGAGGTCCCGTACGCCGGTGAGGAAGCGGCGTACGGCCTCGGTCTCGCGGGCGTCGAAGTCCGCGAGCAGCCCCACGGTGCTCTCGATCAGCGGCCCGAACCACGAACGGCCCAGTTCCTTCGCCCCGTCCTCGACCCGCAGCAGCACACGGCGCCGGTCGCGCTCGTCCCGCACCCGGGCGAGGTGACCGAGCCGTTCGAGGCGGTCGATGACGGAGGTGGTCCCGGCGGAGTTGAGGCCGAGCTGCGCGCCCAGCACCCCCGGGGTGACGTCGGTGCCGGCCCGTTCGGCGTCGAGGAGGCAGATCAGGGCTCGCACATCGGTCGGGTGCATGGCGTTGGCGGAGGCGAACTCGGCCTGGCGCAGACCGAATTCGACGGTGACCGCGCGCAGCAGGTGAAAGATCCTCAGCTCTTCCGGTTCGGTCTCGGTCATGGAGGTGTCGGTGTCCCGTCTTCCGTTCTATTATCTCGCTCAGCGAGATTATCGCCGAGCGAGAGGATCCGTGTCATGCCCCGCGACCCCCTCCGACCGTCCCACCCCCTCCGACCGTCCCACCCCCTCCGACCGTCCCACCCGCTCCAACCGGATGCTCCGCCCGCACCAGCCGTCCCACCCTTCGACCTCGCCTACGACGCCGTCCTGGCGAAATGGCCGCCCGGCACCACCACCGCCACCGTCCCCACTCCGTACGGCACGACACACGTCATCGGCCTCGGACCCGCGCACGCACCGCCCGTCCTGCTCCTGCCGGGCGGAGGCGCCACCGCCACCGGCTGGTACGGGACGGCCGCGGCGCTCGGCGGTACGCACCGCGTGCACGCCGTGGACCTGGTGGGGGAGGCGGGCCGCAGCGTTGCCGACCCCCGGCGCCCGCTGCGTACCGCCGACGACCTCGTCGGCTGGCTCGACGCGCTCCTCCACGGCCTCGGCATACCGGACACCCGCCCGATCGGACTGGTCGGCCACTCCTACGGCGCGTGGATCGCCCTCCAGTACGCGCTCGCCGCCCCGGGGCGCGTCGACCGGCTCGTGCTCCTCGACCCCACGAACTGCTTCACCGGATTCGCCCCGCGCTTCCTGCTCCGCGCCCTGCCGGTGCTGCTGCGCCCCACCCCGGCGCGCGGCACCGCGCTCCTGGACTGGGAGACCCGGGGCACGGCGCTCGATCCCGACTGGCGTCGGCTGCACGGCCTCGCCACCGCCTTCCGGGCCGTCCGTCCCGTGAACGGGCCCCGGCCCACTGGCGAACGGCTCGGCACGCTGAAGCCGCCGGCCCTGGTGCTGCTCGCCGGGCGCACCCGCGTGCACGACCCGTACGCCGTGGAGCGCAGGGCCCGGGCCGCCGTCCCGGGCGTGGAGACGGCGGTCCTGCCCGACGCCACCCACTTCACGCTGCCGGTGGCGGCCCCACCGGGCACCCACGCCCGGATCGCCCGCCACCTCGCCGGCTGAGACCGGCAGACAGTCCGGCGGATCAGCGGGCCAGTGGGTCAGCGGGCCAGTGGGTCAGCGGGACAGCGCGTCCCGCACCGCGTCCTCGGTACGGGCGACCACGGCCGTGCCGTCCTCCGCGGTGATGATGGGCCGCTGGATCAGCTTCGGGTGTGCGGCGAGCGCCTCGATCCAGCGCTCGCGGTTCGTCTCGTCCCGGGGCCAGTCCTTGACGCCGAGTTCCTTCGCGGCCGCCTCCTGCGTCCGCGTGATGTCCCACGGTTCGAGGCCGAGCCGCTTCAGCACCTCCCGGATCTCGTCGGGCGACGGCACGTCCTCCAGGTAGCGGCGCACGGTGTAGTCGGCGCCCTCGGCGTCCAGCAGGGTCAGCGCGCTGCGGCACTTGGAACAGGCGGGATTGATCCAGATCTCCATGCCCCCAACGTACCGCCGAACGCACCGCGGAACGCACGGCGGAACCACCGCCGGAACCACCGGCGGAACCACCGCCGGAACCTCGCCGGGAAGCACCGGCGAAAGCACCGCCAAAGCCCGTCTGGCCAGGGCCGATTGTCAGTGGTCGCCACTAAAATCGAGGGTGAAGGTGAGGGTCCCGGGGA
The DNA here is from genome assembly GCF_042677525.1 of Streptomyces sp. NPDC127114. NCBI lineage: Bacteria > Bacillati > Actinomycetota > Actinomycetes > Kitasatosporales > Streptomycetaceae > Streptomyces > Streptomyces sp. NPDC127114. The sequence goes on along the minus strand of NZ_JBHXTJ010000068.1, from coordinate 23,881 downwards.
GGGCCCTCGCCCACCGTTCGCCAGGAGGTCGCCCATGGCTGTCGCCATGATCCGGACACCGTCCCTCGAACCCTGGAAGCCGCTCCAGAAGAAGCCGCTGCCCGCGGGCCGCCCCCGCGAGTGGTACGTCACGCACAACCGGCGACTGAAGGCCATGCGCCTCGCCATCGCCCTGCTCGACGCCGGCGTCTACCTGCCCTCGCGGGCGACGAACGCGAGGATACGGACGACCGCCGCCCAGCTCGGCATCCACCCGCCGTCCGACACCACCTGCCACATGGTCCGTGCCCTGATCCGCTACGGCCGCTGACCCCGACGCCCCGACACCTCGACGACGCTGCCCGGCCCGCCCCCACGGGCCGGGCCGGGCAGCACCCTCACCGGACGCGGCAGCCGGCCGGCTACCAGGCCACCGGGAGCCGCTCGGGCAGCCGCTTCATGAAGTTGGTGCGCCACACGAGCTGTTCGACCGGCACCGCGAGCCGCAGCCCGGGCAGCCGTTCGAGCACCGTCTCCAGGGCGATCTCGGCATGCCGCTTGCCGAGCGCCGTGGCCGGGCAGTAGTGCCGACCGCCGCCGAAGGACAGATGCTCGGAGGCGTTCTCCCGGTCCGGCCGGAAGGCGAGCGGCTCCGGGAAGTGCGCCGCATCGTGGTTCGCCGCCTCCACGAGCACCAGCACCAGCTCACCGGCCCGTACGTCGACCTCGCCGAGCCGTACGTCCTCCGTCGCGAGCCGCGGCAGCCCGTCGCCGATCGACAGGTTGACGCGCAGCAGCTCGTCCATCGCCCCGGTGACCCCGCGGCCACCGGCCAGCGCCTCCCGCACGTCGGGCCGGGTCAGCACCGACACCAGGGCCATCGTCAGGAATCCGGCCGTGGAGATCACCCCGGCCCCGAACAGCGTCACTCCCACCGTCGCCAGCATCTCGTCCGTCAGATGGGCGTAGTCGGGGTCGTCGCGCAGCGCCGCGAGCTCCGCCATCAGGCCGCCGGTCGCCGGGTCGTCGAGCCGCTCGGTCATGTACGCGATGTCCCGGTCCCAGTTGAGCCGCGCCGCCTCGATCTCCCGCGGCGCGTTCATGAAGGCGACGTCCAGGCTGCGCAGCAGCCTCGGCCCGTCCTCCTCCGGGATGCCCAGCATCCGGCAGTGCAGCCCCGCCGAGTACGGGTCGGCGAAGGCGCCCCGCAGCTCCCCGGGCGCACCGTCCGCGACCAGCGCGTCCACCAGCGCCCCGGCCCGCGCCCGCAGCCACTCCTCGAGGCCCGGCGCCTTCGGGTTGATCGCCTTCATCACCGCCTTGCGCAGCCCGGCACCGGTGATGTTGCCCATGTTGTTCACCACGTGCGGCGGGATCGTCAGCGCGTACTGCCGCGGTGCTCCCGGCGCCGAGGTGTCCTTCAGGCTGAACCGCGGGTCCTCCAGGACCTGCCGGCACAGCTCGTACGAGGAGACCAGCCAGGCCTCCGCACCGGCGATCGTCCGCACCTTCCGCACGGGCTCGGCGCGCAGCGCCTCGACCTCGCCGGGCAGCCGGGTGCCGTCCCAGTCGAAGGGGAACGCGGGCAGGTTCTCGACGGCGACACTCATCGCGCATCTCCTTCGGCATAGGCGGCAGCGGCGGCATCGGAGGCGACGGTGGTACCGGCGGGGGTGAGGATGCCGTGTCCCTGGTTGCGCGAGGCCCGCAGACCGGGCCCCCGCCCGTACAGCAGATCGGCCAACGGCAGGGCCTGGTGGTAGCAGTTGAGCGAGGAGGGCACCCCGAGGATCGCGGGCGTGTCCAGGAACAGCGGCACCTCGGCGCAGATGTACGCGCGGCACACCTCCCGCTGCCGCTCGTTCGTCTCCTGTCCCGGCGCCAGCTTCCCGGCGAGGAAGATCCCGGTCAGCGCGTCACAGGTCTCCCGCACCACCGGGTCCCCGTCGACCGCTGCCAGGACCTGCCGGTGCAGCTCCTGGTACGCGGGAACGTCCCCGAACTCGGACATTCCCCGCGCCCGCACCCGCACTCCCGTCGGATCGGCCTCCTCGACGGCCGCCCCGACCTTCGCCCGCACCCCCCGCAGGTTCTTCACGGCCTTCCGCCGCGCCTCGTCGGCCCCGTACCCCAACGCCTCGTACATGTCGGCGACATGCAGATCGGTGTAGACGAGATCGACCTTGTCGAAGTGATCCAAACCCCAGCGCGTCAGCTCGCGCAGTCGCTGGGCGGTGAAATAACTGTTCCCCGGTGAGACGCCGATGACCACGTGCGCGCCCTCTTCGGCGATGACGCGGCAGTGATCGGTGTACGGCTGGAGTCGGAGCGTCTCTGCAGGGGCGTAGGCCGCCTGAGTCACGTTCGAAAATCCTCATCGCGCCAACTAGTCCCAGCGGAGCCCTGTGCTCCGGGTGTGGCGGCAGCGACGACGACAAGCTAGCGATCAGTCGCGGAGAGTGACAGCTTTACTCATAGGTAGATCTGAGAGTTTGTCAGCTGTTCATGTTCCCGTCTCTTTCTCCGGTCTGGTCACCACCGCGCAGCTCCCGGCGCACCTCCCGCCAGGCCCGGATGAGCTGTGGAAGTTTGCCCAGCACCTCGCCGACCTGCGTGAGCACCAGCGTCACGCACCCGAAGAGCGCGAGCAGGAAGAGGGTGACCGTGTCCCACCTCATGCCGTGACCTCCGGCGCGTCGAGCAGCCCCCGCCGTGCCAGCCAGTCCAGCTCCGCCACGCCCAGCCGGTCGGGAGCCTCGCGCAGGGCGCGCTCCACCGCGTCGAGATCGGCCAGTCCCTCGGGAGCGCCGGAGCGGTCCATTCCGGCGAGCCGGCGCACGGCCGTGTCGACCACGGCCGGCCAGGCCGGCATGCCGAAGTGTCCGGGCGCCTTGAACGCCGCCGAGGCGGCGCGGTGCAGCAGCGCCCCACGCCAGCCCCGCGCCCGCATCACCTCGCCGGTGAACCACACCCGGCTTTCGACATGCCGGACGAACTCGGCCAGGGACTCGTCGTCCGGTCCTGCCGCCGCGTGCCGCAGCAGGAAACCGGAACCGCCGGCCCACCGCAGCCGTACGTCCGAGGCGACGGCCACGAAGGCGGACAGCGCCTCCGGACCGGAAGCCCGCGCGGCCAGCAGGGCCGCTCTCGCCCGGCGGTACAGGTCGACGCCCTGAGCGACGATCTCCCCGTCGCTCGGCCCGTCCTCCCTCGCATGGATCTCGTCCAGCGGACCCTCGCGCCACGCGTCGTGCACCAGACCGACCGCCGCCGCGCTCAGCAGGATCTCGGGATCGTCCGCGGAGACGCCGAAGTGGGCGAGAACGGCCTCGCAGCCCTCCACCAGCTCCGCCAGCCGCCCCTCCGCCAGCCGCCCCTCCGACTCCGCCGACGTGGGCCCCGCTCCCGATCCCCAGGATCCCGACGACGCCGGCGTCCACCCCGCCCCCGCCCCCGATGCCTCCGACCTCGCCCCCGATGTCTCCGCCCCCGCCCCCGATGCCTCCGGCGCCGCCGACGTCCGTTCCAGCAGCGCCCGCAGTGCCGGTCCGAGCGGCTCCGGCTCCGGCTTCTCCAGGGCGACGCCGTGCTCCGCCAGGTCGTCGAAGACGGCGTCCGGCCCGCAGTCGATGTGCGAGCTGTCATGCCGCCCCGAGCAGTCGGCCGGGCACCCGAACTCCTCGCACATCTCCGGCTCGTCCCCTTGCGCCTCGTTGAGGAGGTGGTACGCGAGCCGCTCCGCCACCGCCTCCCGCGCCGAGATCATCGCCAGGTCGAGCCGGAACGCCCCGTCCTTCAGTTCCGGGGCCTCCCCGCCCACCGAAGGCGGCGGCTCCGGCGCCTCCGGCAGCCAGGTGTACGCCGATTCCAGCGACACGAGCAGCCACGCGACCCGCAGCGCGGCCGTGTCCTCGTCCCGGGCCAGCTCGGCGACGGCCTCCGCCGCCTCGCGCACCCGGTCGAGCCGGGCGAGGTGCCGCGCCCGGGCCGGCTCCCACTCCGCCGACTCGGCCCGGGCCCGTTCCGCGTCCCGTACGAGCGCGGAGTCGCGCGCCTTCCGCGCCTGCGTGACCAGCCGGGTCAGGCAGGGGCGGCAGCCGAACAGTCCCGACTCCGGTGTCGGACCGAGCGGCACGACCGCCCGGTCCCCGAACGGCTCGTCGCACAGACAACAGTCGACGGCGCCCACGTGCCGTGACGTGGGCAGGGTCGGCAGCGCGGCCCGGATCGTGGCACGGGCGTAGGCAGGGATGTGCACAGGGCTCAACTCCTCGGGAGAACACGCCGGTCCGGTCACGGCGCTGCCTCCATGCTGGAGCCCCGCCCCGTCCACTTGCCGCCGTCTGACGGCCCGCGCGGGGAAGTTGGCGGAATCTGACACGCGCACCGTGGCCTGCGACTTCTACGCTCTTGACGCCGTCTGACAGCTACCGCGTCCCACCGCTCCCGACGCACGTCCACACCGCCTCACGGCCGAAGGGATCCGAACCGCACGTGGCCACCACCCCCGACACCCCACCGAATCCGGCGCACCAGGAGCTGGTGCGGGCCCTGGAAGAACTCCACCGCGCGGCCGGCCGTCCCAGCATGCGGAAGATCAGCGGTCTCATCGAGGAGGGCGAGCATCCCGCGGTCGTCAGCCACGAGGGCGTCCGCGCCGCCCTCAAGGGGCTGACGGTCCCGCGATGGGAGACCGTGCAGTCGATCGTCGAGGTGCTGGCGCCCGCCTGCGTCGATCCGCCGCGGGACCCGGCCGCCGAGGTGGCGCGGTTCCTGAAGCTGTGGCGCGCGATACGGGAGGGGGAGTCCGGCGGCCACCAGTCGGCCCGGGAGCTGGGCCTGTCCAGGGGCTGGGGCACCGACGACGGCCGATGGACCCCCGAGGCGATCCTCGGCCTGATGATCAACCCCTTCAACGCCGTCGAGATCCATCCCTCCCTCGCCGTGCCGCACGAGCCGATGATGACGGAGGACGAGTGGGTGCAGCTCGGCCTGCGCCTCATCGAGGAGAGCGGCGCCGAGCTCGCCCTGCGTGCCCTGCTCAAGACCCTGAAGGGCGACTACCTCGGCGCCGAGGACGGCAGCCCGTACGGTTACCACTTCCCGGACCAGGAAGCCGTCGACATGCACACGGCCTACCGCCACGGCTGCGAGCTGCTGCTCCGGCGCCTCGCGGTCGAGCCGAACCTCCTCCAGCGGTCGATCGCCGCCATGCACGCCGACGAGACCATGGATCGCGAGGACCGCCTCGCGATGCTGGAGGCGGAGTCGGACGCGTCGCTGATGCGGGAGGTGATGACGACGACGCCGGAGACCTGGCACGAGATCTCCGAGGAGGCGCAGCACCAGGTCTTCGGCTATCTCGTCAAGTCGTTCGGCCCCGTCGGCAGGATCGGCCTGCCGCCCGACCAGCGCTATCGGTTCGTCTGGCGTATCCCCGAACCGCCCGCGCCCGAGAGCCCGTAGAGCCCCCGAGACCCTCCAGACCCCCGGAGCAGGGGCCGGGAAACGACCGCCGGCCGTGCCTTCCCCCGAGGGAAGGACACGGCCGGCGGTGTCAGGACAGCGGTCCCGCGGCTTAGAGGTCGAAGTAGAGCTCGAACTCGTGCGGGTGCGGGCGCAGCTGGATCGGGGCGATCTCCTGGGTGCGCTTGTAGTCGATCCAGGTCTCGATCAGGTCGGAGGTGAAGACACCGCCGGCCTGCAGGTACTCGTTGTCCTCCTCGAGGGCGTCGAGGACCGCCGGGAGGGAGGTCGGGACCTGGGCGACGCCGGCGTGCTCCTCCGGGGCCAGCTCGTAGAGGTCCTTGTCGATCGGCTCGGCCGGCTCGATCTTGTTCTTGATGCCGTCGAGGCCCGCGAGGAGGAGGGCGGAGAAGGCGAGGTACGGGTTCGAGGACGGGTCCGGCGCGCGGAACTCGACGCGCTTGGCCTTCGGGTTCGATCCCGTGATCGGGATGCGCATCGCGGCGGAGCGGTTGCGCTGCGAGTAGACCAGGTTGACCGGGGCCTCGAAGCCCGGGACCAGACGGTGGTAGGAGTTCACCGTCGGGTTGGTGAAGGCCAGCAGCGACGGGGCGTGCTTCAGGATGCCGCCGATGTAGTAGCGGGCGGTGTCCGACAGGCCGGCGTAGCCCTGCTCGTCGTAGAAGAGCGGCTCGCCGCCCTGCCACAGCGACTGGTGGACGTGCATGCCCGAGCCGTTGTCGCCGAAGATCGGCTTCGGCATGAAGGTCGCGGTCTTGCCGTTGCGCCAGGCGACGTTCTTCACGATGTACTTGAAGAGCATCAGGTCGTCGGCCGCGGCGAGCAGCGTGTTGAACTTGTAGTTGATCTCGGCCTGGCCGGCGGTGCCGACCTCGTGGTGCTGGCGCTCGACCTTGAGGCCGACGTTCTCCAGCTCCAGGGAGATCTCCGCGCGCAGGTCGGCGAAGTGGTCGACCGGCGGGGCCGGGAAGTAGCCGCCCTTGTAGCGGACCTTGTAGCCGCGGTTGTCCTCGACCGCACCGGTGTTCCAGGCGCCGGCCTCGGAGTCGATGTGGTAGAAGCCCTCGTTCGCGGAGGTCTGGAAGCGGACCGAGTCGAACACGTAGAACTCGGCCTCGGGACCGAAGAACGCGGTGTCGGCGATGCCGGTGGAGGCCAGGTACGCCTCCGCCTTCTTCGCGATGTTGCGCGGGTCACGGCTGTACTGCTCGCCCGTGATCGGGTCGTGGATGAAGAAGTTGATGTTCAGCGTCTTGTCGCGGCGGAACGGGTCCAGGCGGGCCGTCGACAGGTCGGCGCGCAGGGCCATGTCCGACTCGTGGATGGCCTGGAAGCCGCGGATCGACGAGCCGTCGAAGGCCAGCTCCTCGGACGGGTCGAACGCCGTCGCCGGGATCGTGAAGTGCTGCATCACGCCCGGAAGGTCGCAGAACCGGACGTCGACCATCTTGACGTCATTGTCCTGAATGAACTTCTTGGCCTCGTCGGCGTTCTGGAACATCCAACTCCTCCTACTCCCGGCCCGGGGAGGGGCGGGGTTGCAGCTCGGTCGTAGGGCCAGTGCGGTGGCCTACACGCTGGACCCGACCATAGGCAGCCGGGATTTCTCAAGCATGACCCATTTGTTTCGTGGAAGTTAACCGGCCCGGCCGTGCCCCGCGGCCGCGGCGGCGCACCCGGCGGCGGCCGCGCGCCGTTCCCGCACCCAGGCCGAAGTGATCGAAAACGGGCGCAGTACCGTGGTCCGGTGGACAACAGGCAAGCACTCGGATCATGGCTCTCCGGCCCGCGCGCCGCGGCCGAAGAAGCGGGCGTGGACTTCGGTTACCGCGGGCAGCAGCTCGGCCTGCCCGAGGAGGGCCCCGGCTCCATCGCCCGGCCCGGCCGCCGCCTCGGCGCCCTCGCGGTCGACTGGGCCCTCTGCATGCTGATCGCATACGGCCTCATCACCGACGGCTATCAGCAGGCCACCGGCAACTGGGCGCTGCTCATCCTCTTCGTCACCAGCGCGCTGACCGTCGGCTCCGTCGGCGCGACGCCCGGCAAGCTGCTCCTCCGCCTGCGCGTCGTCTCCGTGAAGGGCGGCCGCCTCGGCCCGCTGCGCGCCGTCCTGCGCTCCCTGCTGGTCTGCCTGGCCGTCCCGGCCCTCATCTGGGACCGCGACGGCCGCGGCCTCCACGACCGCTTCTCCGGCGCCGTCCAGGTCCGGATCTAGCCTGTCCGGCGGATCAGGACTGACAGCCGCCGCACGGCGACGAAAGACAACGACGAGCGCCCCGGACCTGTCGCGGTCCGGGGCGCTCGTCGTTCGTACGGATCAGGTGTGCGCTCAGCGCATCTTCCCGCCCCTGGGCATCCGCATGCCCTTCGGCATCGGGCCCTTCGGCAGCGGCATGTTGCTCATCAGGTCGCCCATCGCCCGCAGCCGGTCGTTGGCGGCCGTCACCTGCGGGCCGGACAGCAGCCGCGGCAGCTTCAGCATCTTGGTGCGGACCTTCTTCAGCGGCACCTGGCCGGCGTCCTCGTCGTTGCCGACGACGATGTCCGTCACCGGGACGTCCACCGCGATCCGGGCCATCTTCTTCTTCTCGGCCGCGAGCAGCGTCTTCACCCGGTTCGGGTTGCCCTCGGCGACCAGGACGATGCCCTGGCGGCCGACCGCGCGGTGCACGACGTCCTGGTTGCGGTTCATCGCCACCGCGGGCGTCACCGTCCAGCCGCGCCCGATGTTCTGCAGCACCGCCGCGGCGGCGCCCGGCTGGCCCTCCATCTGCCCGAAGGCCGCCTTCTCGGCGCGTCGGCCGAAGACGATGGCCATCGCCAGGAACGCCAGGACGAAGCCGAGAATGCCCAGGTAGACCGGGTGACCGATCAGGAAGCCGATCGCGAGGAGGACACCGAGTACGACGATGCCCACGCCCGCGACGACGAGACCGACCTTCGGGTCGGCCTTCCGGGTCATCTTGTACGTGAGGGCGATCTGCTTCAGTCGCCCGGGGTTCGCGGCGTCAGCGCCGCCCGTGTTTGCCTTCCTCGCCATGTCCTGAAGTTTACGTGCCCAGGGAAGCCCGACCCGCCACCGCCTCCAGGACGTGCTGGGCCTCGACCCGGTCCCTGGCACGGCGTCGGTCCTCCAGGACGGACGTCCAGGCGTTGCGCCGGGCGGTGCGCTGCCCGCGGGCGAGCAGCACGGACTCGACGGCGCGCAGGGCGTCGGTGACGGACGGGAGGGCGCTGGCTCGGATGTGCGCGGCCTGCATGGGCGGGAGCCTCCGTGAACGCTCGGTGGCGGTGAGTGAGTAGAGCCTCACAGACTGGTGTTACCAGGGCGTGACCCGGGGGTCAAACACTGATGAAACGCTGATGCGGTCGTCCGTACGACGTACGGACGACCGCATCAGCATGCGTCGGGCGGAGGTCAGACGGCCTGGCTGGCGTTGTCGACGGCCCCGCGCCGCTCGATGGCCTGCTGGTACAGCCGGCCGGCGCGGTAGGACGAACGGACCAGCGGGCCCGACATCACGCCGGAGAAGCCGATCTCGTCGGCCTCCTCCTTCAGCTCCACGAACTCCTGCGGCTTCACCCAGCGCTCCACGGGGTGGTGCCGGACGGACGGACGCAGGTACTGGGTGATGGTGATGAGCTCGCAGCCCGCGTCGTGCAGGTGCCGCAGCGCCTCGCTGATCTCCTCGCGGGTCTCGCCCATGCCGAGGATCAGGTTCGACTTCGTGACCAGACCGTAGTCCCGGGCCTTGGTGATGACCTCGAGGGAGCGCTCGTAGCGGAAGCCCGGGCGGATGCGCTTGAAGATCCGCGGCACCGTCTCGACGTTGTGCGCGAAGACCTCGGGGCGGGAGGCGAAGACCTCCTCCAGGAGCTCCGGCACCGCGTTGAAGTCGGGGGCGAGCAGCTCGACCTTGGTGCGGCCGGCGGCGCGCTCCGCGGTCTGCTGGTGGATCTGGCGCACCGTCTCCGCGTACAGCCAGGCGCCGCCGTCCGCCAGGTCGTCGCGCGCGACGCCGGTGATGGTGGCGTAGTTCAGGTCCATCGTGACGACGGACTCGCCGACGCGGCGCGGCTCGTCACGGTCGAGGGCCTCGGGCTTGCCCGTGTCGATCTGGCAGAAGTCACAGCGCCGGGTGCACTGGTCACCGCCGATGAGGAAGGTCGCCTCGCGGTCCTCCCAGCACTCGAAGATGTTGGGGCAGCCCGCCTCCTGGCAGACCGTGTGCAGGCCCTCGCTCTTCACCAGGCTCTGCAGCTTGTTGTACTCGGGCCCCATCTTCGCCCGGGTCTTGATCCACTCGGGCTTGCGCTCGATGGGGGTCTGGCTGTTCCGGACCTCAAGGCGCAGCATCTTGCGTCCGTCGGGTGCGACTGCGGACACATCGGCTCCTGTAGCTTCGATTCTTCGGCGCACACCAGGGTACGCCCGTTGCTTCCCATGCCTTCACCGATGGCCAACCCGTGGCCAGGGGTGGGCATTCCTCAGGCCGAGGCCCGCTCCGTCTCGCGCGCGCCTTCGCCCGCGCTCTCGCCCGCGGCTTCGCGCTCGACGAGCCGCGGCTTCAGGTCCGCGTTCTCGAGCACGTCCTTCAGGTGCTTCTCGACGACCGGGAGCACGTCCTCGATCGTGATGTCCCGGCCGAGCTCGGCGGCCAGCGAGGCCACGCCGGCGTCGCGGATGCCACACGGGATGATCTTGTCGAACCAGGTGTTGTCCGGGTTCACGTTGAGGGCGAAGCCGTGCATGGTGACGCCCTTGGCGACCCGGATGCCGATGGCGGCGAGCTTGCGGTCCTCGCGGCGCTGGCCGGCGTTGGACGGGGCGTACTCCGGGCCGTTCAGGCGCGGGTCGAACTCCTCGTCGGTCAGCCGCGGGTCGAAGTCGAGCGAGAGCCCGCCGAGCGCCGGACGCTCCTCGACCGGGTCGCCGAGGACCCAGACGCCGCTGCGGCCCTCGATCCGGGTGGTCTCCAGGCCGAACTCGGCGGCGGTGCGGATCAGCGCCTCCTCCAGGCGGCGGACGTGGGCGACCACGTCGACCGGGCGGGGCAGCTTCATGATCGGGTAGCCGACGAGCTGGCCGGGACCGTGCCAGGTGATCTTGCCGCCGCGGTCCACGTCCACGACCGGCGTCCCGTCCAGGGGCCGCTCGCTGTCCGCGGTGCGCCGGCCCGCGGTGTACACGGGCGGGTGCTCCAGGAGCAGGCAGGTGTCCTCGGTCTCGTCGGCGAACCGGGCGGCGTGCACCTCGCGCTGCTTGTCCCACGCCACCTGGTAGTCGACGGCGTCGTCGCCGAAGCCCAGACGGACGAATCGCAGCTCACTCACGGCAATGCCTCCTCCTGGGTGCCGCGAGCCGGGTTCCGGGGATCGTCCCGGGGCGGGAGCCGGCGCGGCACCATGCGTCTTTCGCGCCCATGCCACTGTACGGCGGCGCGCGGCATGCCCCTCGGGCAGGTGTACGACGGGACCGCGGGCGGATGCGCGGGCGGCCGGGCCGTCCGGGGCCGGGGACGGCTCCCATGCTCCTGGTCACCGGCCTGCGACAACCCTTGATCCCGTTCCTCACACGATCGGATGAATGTGGGGCGAAGGTGGCGGTAAGGGCGGCGACTGCCGCTAAATTCACGCCGTTCCATGAGGGCCATGAGGGTCCGTACGGGCTGCCACCCGGGCCCGGAAGGCAGGAGACCGCACAGCTGATGACGGAACGACCCCCGCAGCGCATCCCGAACCGCCAGCTCGCCGCGCTCATCGCCGAAGCAGGTTTCTCCAACGCGGGTCTCGCCAGACGGGTGGACCAGCTCGGCCTCGAGCACGGCCTCGACCTGCGGTACGACAAGACCTCGGTGACCCGCTGGCTGCGCGGGCAGCAGCCGCGCGGCACCACCCCGGCCCTGATCGCCGAGGTCTTCACCCGCCGCCTCGGCCGCCGGCTCTCCGCGCAGGACCTGGGTCTCGACGCCTGCGCGCCGGTCTACGCGGGCCTGGAGTTCGCGGCGACGCCCGAGGAGGCCGTCGACATCGTCAGCGGACTGTGGCGCAAGGACTCCGGCAGCCACGCCGAGCTGCGGAAGATCGCCTTCACTCCCGCCGGCCTCGTCGTCCCCAGCCGCGACTGGCTCATCGGCCGGGCCGACGAGCGCGTCGCGCGCGGCGAGCCGGCGGGCGGCGGCGCGCACCCGGGCGCCGGCGCGGGGATCGGCGCGGGCCTGGGCGCCGGTACGAGGACGCCGGGCGCCGACCCGCGCGTGCCCGTCCAGGGCCGGTTCTCGGTGCCCCGCCAGCGCGGCACCGACCGCGGCCCCGGCCAGCGGGTCTCCAGCGGCGACATCGCCGCCCTGCGCTCCGTCGGCGAGCTCTTCCGCACCCTCGACCACGCCTACGGCGGCGGCCACGCCCGCCAGGCCCTCGTCCGCTACCTGGAACACGAGGCCGAGCCGATGCTGCGCGGCACCTACGGCGAGAGCGTCGGGCGCCGGCTGTTCGGCGCCGCCGCCGACCTCACCCGGCTCGCGGGCTGGACCTCGTACGACATCGCCGCGCACGGCCTGGCCCAGCGGTACTTCGTCCAGGCGCTGCGGCTCGCCCAGGCGGCCGGGGACCGGGCCTACGGTTCGTACGTCCTCGTCACCATGAGCCACCAGGCCGTCTACCTCGGCCACGGCCGCGAGGCCGTCCAGCTCGCCCGGGTCGCCCAGCAGGGCGTCGGCTCCGCCGCCCCGCCCGTCGTCCAGGCCCTGCTCCACTCGGTCGAGGCGCGCGGGCACGGCGTGCTCGGCGACTCCCGGGCCTGCGGCGCCTCACTGGCCCGCGCCGAGCGCGCCCTGGAGGCGGCCAGGCCCGGCGACGAGGTGCCGTACTGGGCCAGGTCCTTCGACGAGGCCCAGCTCGCCGACGAGTTCGGGCACTGCCACCGCGACCTCCAGCAGTACCGGGCCGCCGCCCAGCACGCCGAGCGCGCCCTCCAGCTGCGCGCGCCCGGCTTCGCCCGCAGCAGGCTGTTCTGCCGGGTCGTGCTCGCCTCCGCCCGGCTCGCCCTCGGCGAGCTCGACCAGGCCTGCGCGCTGGGCGCCGAGGCGGCCCAGCAGGCCTCCGAGATGCGCTCGGCGCGCGCGGTGGAGTACGTCCGCGACTTCGAGCGCCGCCTGGAGCCCTACCGGGACGCCCCCGCCGCCCGCACCTACCGCGACCGCGTGTCGACCCTGGGCTGACCCACCGGGCGCCGGATCCCTACGCCGCCCGCCGTTCGCCCGGCTCCGGTGCCGTCGGGCGGACGCCCAGGTCGGTCAGGAGGGCGACGGCGGCGCGGCGGGCCGAGGACAGGGCGCCGACCGGGGTGCCGGTGGCGCGGTGGTCGCCGCACACGTAGAGACCGGCCAGCACCCGGACCGGTCGCTCGGGGTCGAACGGCGGCCGCATCAACGGGAAGGCGCACGGCGTGTGGTGCAGGCCGAGCAGCTCCCAGTCGTCCGTGGACACGCCGTACAGCGTCGCCAGGTGCTTGCGGACCCGCCGCTCGGTGTCGTCCGGCGGCGCACCGAGCACCGTCGAGGTGACCAGGACCCGGCCGTCCGGCGCCCGCGTCGGGTCGACCGCGCTCATCACCGCCGTGTGCGCCACCGGGCCGCCCGCGTCGGACTCCAGGAGCAGCACCGGGTCGCCGCCCGGCGCGGCCGGCGCCGTGTGGTGCAGCACCGTCGCCCCGACGTACTCGGGCACCCGCAGGCCCGGCAGCAGCTCCGCCGCCGTCCGGCCGCCCGTCGCCAGGACCACCGAGCGACAGCCGAACACCCCGTGCTCCGCCGTCGTCACCCGCGAGATCGACGCCTCCGTGACCCGTACGCCGGTACGGACCGAGCCCGGCGGCAACGCCGCCGCGAGCCGCTCCGCCAGCGCGCCCGAACCGCCCTCCGGCACGCCGAGCCGGCCCCGCGCGAAGGACCGCAGCGCGAGGTCGGCGCGCCGGCTCGAAGTCGTCAGACCGGGGTCGCCGAGCAGCGCGGCGAGCAGCGGCCGCAGCACGCCCTGGACCGTACGGGAGGGCAGCCGGGCCAGCAGGGCCTCGCGCGCGGTGCGCTCGGTCCGGGTCAGCAGCCGCTGGGCGGGCGTCGTCGCCAGCCGTACCAGCGAGGCGCCGAGCCGCGCCTGGTCGAGCGAGACGGCCGGGTTGCGCGGGGCGCCGGCGAGGGCCCGCGCCATCCCGCGTGCCGCCTCCACGCCCCGGGCGGCCGGGACCGGGCCCCAGGCGCCTCCGGCAACCCGTACGCCCCCTGCGCCCCCCGCGCCCCCGGCACCCGCCGGGCCCCAGGAGGCGTGCGGTGACGGCCGGCGGGTGGTGCTCCACGGCGTGTGCGGCGCGCCCCACCGTGCGTACCGCCCGTCGCTGTGCACCAGCACACCGGGCGCAAGAGGGCGCAGCCGGACGCCGGCGACCTCCGGCGTCGTGAACAGCGGCCCGACGCGGTCGAGCCGGAAGCCGTCGACGGTTTCCGTCGCCATCCGCCCGCCGACCTGCTGCTCGGCCTCCAGGACCGTGACCGAGAGACCTGCCTCGGTCAGCTGATGAGCCGTCGCGAGACCCGCGATTCCGGCCCCTACGACGACGACGTCCGCGTTGTTGAGCACGTGCCCCTCCCCAGGTCGGCGCGGCTTGTGGGAGGCCTATGCCCCCAACCGGCCTCCGGAATGCCCTAGTTCGCAACGAGACTAGGCAGCGCTCCCACGGCGGGGAGCAGCGCGCGACGGGGAGCGCGGAGCACGGGGGAGCACGTCTCGGAGAGCGGACGGTGGATTCCGAAGGAGCGGGGGCTGTACGGGCGGTGGCGGCGCGTCAGCGCGCGGCGGCCCGCACGGCGTCGTCGATGGTCGGGAAGGCGAAGTCGAAACCGGTCTCCAACAGCCGCCCCGGCAGCACCCGCTGACTTCCGAGCACGTCCCGCGCGAACTCGCCGAGCGCCACCCGCAGCGCCGGCGCGGGCACGTGGAAGAAGGCCGGGCGCCGCAGCACCCGTCCCATCGAGACCGTCACCTCGCGGTTGGTGACCGGCTCGGGCGCGGTCAGGTTCACCGGTCCCGACAGGGACGGCGTGTCCATCATGTGGCGGAGCGCGGCGACCTCGTCGTGCAGCGAGATGAAGCTCCAGTACTGGCGGCCGTCGCCCATCCGCCCGCCGAGCCCGGCCCGGAACAGCGGGAAGAGCCGCCCCCAGGCGCCGCCCTCGCGGGCCACCACCAGGCCGGTGCGGGCGTACGTCACGCGGATGCCGGCGGCCTCGGCGGGCGCCGCGGCGGCCTCCCAGTCCACGCACACGGACGGCAGGAAGCCCTCGCCCGCCGGCGCGCTCTCGTCCACCGCGCGGCTGCCGGTGTCGCCGTAGTAGCCGAGTGCCGTGCCGCAGACCAGCGCCTCGGGCGGGTCGGCGAGCGAGGCGAGCGCCTCGGCGACGGCCCGGGTGCCGAGGACCCGGCTGTCGCGGATCTCCTTCTTGTACGCCTCGCTCCAGCGCCGCTCGCCGACGCCCGCGCCCGCCAGGTGGACGACGGCGTCGACCCCGACGAGCCCCGCGGCGTCCACGTACAGTCCGGCCGGGTCCCACTCGACCTCGTCGGCCGTGGCGGCCGGCCGCCGGACGAGCCGGAGGACCTCGTGGCCGTCGGCGCGCAGGGAGCGCACGAGGGCGGAGCCGATGAGTCCGGACGCGCCGGTGACGGCGACGCGCTTGCGGGACGGGTGCTGCGAGGAGGGCTGCATGCCGCCATCCTGCCCTCCGCCGCCCCGCTGTGACACAGTGGCCCGCATGATCGTGCCGGAGATTCGGATACGCGAGGCCGTGGCCTCCGACGAGACCGCGCTCGCCGAGCTCGACCGCACCACCTGGTCGCCTCTCCACGCGGTGCTGCCCGCCCCGGAGCCGGGACGGCCCTTCTTCGACGAACGGCATCTGCCGGAGCACTACCTGGTCGCGGAGGCGGCGGAAGTCCCCGCACCCGCGCAGGCCTCCCCGGCCACCGAGCCCGCGGAGGCCGCTGACGGCTCGGACGTCACGGAGTCCGCCGCTCCGGCCGTCCTCGGCTACGTCCGGCTCGCCCCGCCGACCCCGCTCGCCGCCAACGCCCACGTCCGTCAGATCCAGGGCCTCGCGGTGGCCGGTTCCGCCCGTGGCCGCGGCGTGGCCCGCGCCCTGCTGCGCGCCGCGGCGGCGCGGGCCCGCGCCCAGGGCGCCACCCGCCTCACGCTCCGCGTCCTCGGCCACAACACGCCGGCCCGCACGCTGTACGAGACCGAGGGCTTCCGGGTCGAGGGCGTCCTCCCCGACGAGTTCCTGCTGGACGGCACGTACGTGGACGACGTCCTCATGGGCCGCAGCCTGGACTAGGGCCTCACTCCTCCCCGGCCGGCCGGCGCGTGCCGCCGCCCGTCAGTTCGCGCAGGCACCGCACCGCGAGCTCCGCCGGCGCGCCCTCGCCGCGGAGCGGGGCGTCCGTCGGCGACCAGGTCTCCAGGGCGACGCGGATCGCGGCGGTGGCCGCGGCCGCCGTGAGGCGGAGTTCCAGCGGGTCCGTGCCGGGAGGTGCCAGGGCGGTGAGGACGGCGCGCAGTCGTTCCTCGGACTCGTGGTTGACCCGGTACCAGACGGCCCGCAGCGCCGGGTCGCGTTCGGCCGCGCGGAGCAGGCCGCGGGTCCAGCGCAGGCCCTCCTCGGCCTCCGGGCCCTCGGCCGCGAGGGAGCCGGCGATGGAGCGCTCCAGGGCGGCGGGCAGCGACGTACCGGGCTCGGTCGCCGCGAGCTCGGCGCGCCAGCGGTCGGCGCCGACCGCCAGGAGCGGCGCGACGGCGTCCTGCTTGGAGCGGAAGTAGCGGTAGAAGGTGCGCAGCGCGACCCCGGCCCGCTGGGCGATGTCCTCGGCCGTGGTGTCGTCGGGGCCGCGCTCGGTGAACAGCTCGGCCGCCGCGCGGGCGATGTCGAGCTGGGTGGCGGCCTTGCGGCGCTCCGTCAGGGAGAGGGGCTTGGTGCTCACGCGACCCAGCGTACGCCCGCGACTGCCATGTCGGCACTTCGTGCAGCTATGGCAAAACATGCCACTTGGACGTACGGTGGTCGGCATTCCCCGGAACGCATCACCCCCGGATGCTCCGGAAGCCCGAGATCGAGAGGTTGTCGTCAATGAACCAGCTGACCCGTTACGAGGGACGCCGCGCACTCGTCACCGGCGGCGGCTCCGGCATCGGCCAGGCCACCGTGCTGCGCCTGCTGGCCGAGGGCGGCACGGTCGTCGCCGCCGACATCAGCGAGGACGGCCTCAAGGACACCGCCGCCAAGGCCGGCGATTCGGCCGCCCGCCTCACCACGATCGTCGTGGACATCGCCGACGAGAGCTCCGTACGCGAGGGTGTCGCCGCCGCCGTCACCGCGCTCGGCGGCCTGGACGTCCTGGTCAACGCGGCCGGCATCCTCCGCTCCTCGCACACCCACGAGACCGGCCTCGACGCCTTCGAGCAGGTGATCCGGATCAACCTCACCGGCACCTTCCTCGTGATCCGCGAGGCCGTACCGGCGCTCCTGGAGGGCAACGACGCCGCCGTCGTCAACTTCTCCTCCACCTCGGCGATGTTCGCCCACCCCTACATGGCGGCCTACGCGGCCAGCAAGGGCGGCGTCCAGTCGATGACCCACGCGCTCGCCGCCGAGTACGCCAAGCAGGGCATCCGCTTCACCGCCGTCCAGCCCGGCTCCATCTCCTCGGGCATGACCGACGGCTCCGGCGCCAGCAAGCAGTCCCAGGGCCCCGGCCTGCCCGAGGACACCGACTGGTCCCTCTTCGCCAAGCTCGCCCCCGCGCTCGGCCAGGGCTTCGCGGGCCCCGAGACCGTCGCCGGCGTCGTCGCGATGCTCGCCTCCGAGGACGGGAAGTTCATCACCGGCACCGAGGTCCGCATCGACGGCGGCACCCACTTCTGAGCCACCCCTTCAGCCCGGACCGCCCGGACCGGTCCCTTCGTACCCCTACCCGGGACCGAACCGGGCCCACAGCCGCGGGAAGCGGGCCGCGAGCACGGCGTCGTCGTCCAGGTCGAACGGCGTGCCCAGCGGCTCCGCACCCGGCGGCGGAATCCCCAGGTCCGGCGTCTCCGCGCCGGTCAGCAGCTCGTACGCCTCGTCCGCGGCGAAGCCCAGCTCCTCGCCGTCCCCGTCGATCTCGTCGTCGAAGTCCTCGAGCAGCTCCGCCAGCGCGTCCGGCTCGTGCACCGCGCCCTCGAAGACCTCCCGGCCCTGGCCGATCAGCCAGCAGCGGAACCAGTCGAAGGTGTCGTCCGCCGCCCCGTCGAGCAGCACCGCGGCCGCGCCCCACAGGTCCCAGCTGTACGCGCGGTTGTAGCGGGCCTCGAAGTGGCGGGCGAAGTCGACCACGGAGTCCGGGTCGAGCTGGGTGAGCCGCTCGACGAGCAGGTCGGCGTGCTCCTCCGGGTCGCCCTCGGCGCGCTCCCGGGTGGAGTCGATGATCTCCCAGAACTCCGTCTCGTCCATCACGGCACCAGCATCGTGGGTGCCGCCGGGCGACGCACCCGGAATCGGCTGAAAGCAAGCCGAAAACAATCCGGACAGAAGATGTCGTACTTTCCTGTCACCGTGAAGCCATGACCACGGAAACGAGGCCGCTCGACGGCCGTACCATCCTCGTCGCCGGCGCCACCCGGGGCGCCGGACGCGCCATCGCCGTCCAGCTCGGCGCCGCCGGCGCCACCGTCTACGTCACCGGGCGCACCACCCGCGACCGGATCAGCGAGGTCGGCCGGGCGACCGAGACCATCGAGGAGACCGCCGAGCTGGTGACCGCCGCGGGCGGCGAGGGCGTCGCCGTCCCCACCGACCACCTGGAGCCCGACCAGGTCCGCGCCCTGGTCGAGCGCATCGACCGCGAGCGCGGCCGGCTCGACGTCCTCGTCAACGACGTCTGGGGCGGCGAGCACCTCATCGGCGGCTCCTTCGGCAAGAAGACCTGGGAGATCGGTCTCACCGACGGCCTGCGGATGCTCGAACTCGGCGTGAAGACGCACCTCGTCACCTCCCACGCCGCCCTGCCGCTGCTCACCCGCCACCCCGGCGGCCTCGTCGTCGAGATCACCGACGGCACCACCGCGTACAACGGCGACCACTACCGCGAGAACCTCTTCTACGACCTCGCCAAGAACGCACCCATCCGGATGGCCTTCGGTCTTTCCAGGGAACTCGCGGACTCGGCCGGCACGGCCGTCTCCGTCAGCCCCGGCTGGCTCCGCTCCGAGCAGATGCTCGCCCACTTCGGCGTCACCGAGGAGAACTGGCGCGACGCGACCGAGAAGCTTCCCGACTTCGCCGTCTCCGAGTCCCCGGTCTACGTCGGCCGGGCGGTCGCGGCCCTCGCCGCCGACCCGGGCCGGGCGCGCTGGAACGGGCGCTCGCTCGACAGCGGACAGCTCGCCCGGGAGTACGGCTTCACCGACGCCGACGGGTCCAGGCCCGACGCGTGGGGGTTCATGCTGGCCAAGGAGGCCGACCCGGACACACGGGCGGACGACTACCGGTAGCGGATCACCTGTGGCCGATCACCGGTGGCCGGTCGCCGGCGGCCGCCCGCCGGCGGGCGGCTACCCGTAGAGCCCGGCCATGCCGCGGGCCGCCGCGGCGAACCGCTCGCGCAGGGAGGCGGGGGCCACCACCTCCGCCTCCGGCCCGAGCCCGAGCAGCTGGCCGAAGGCGACCTCCTCGTTCTCCACGGGCAGGACCACCCGGAGGCGGCCGTCCTCGGCGACCCCCGCCGCCAGGGCCTCCTCGGCCGCCGCGCGGTCCGTCAGGTACGGCAGCCGCCGCGCACCCGCCTCCGTGAGCCGGAGCTCCACCTCGGACCGCAGCAGGGAGCGCGCGAACGCGGCCGCCCGCTCCGCCCAGAAGGCGTCCAGCTCGAAACCCGGGTCGCGCTCGAACCGCTCCTCGCCCACCGCCACCGCCGTGAACCGCTCCACCCGGTACGTGCGGTACGAGTCGCCCGCGCGGGCGCACACGTACCAGACGCCCGCCTTCAGCACGAGGCCGTACGGTGCGAGCTCGCGCTCCACCTCCTCGCCGTCCCCGCGCCGGTAGCGGGCGGACATCCACCGGTCGTCCCAGACCGCCTCCGCGACCGCCGGCAGCAACTCCGGCGTCTCCGGCTCCTGGTACCAGCCCGGCGCGTCCAGGTGGAACCGGCGGGCCGCCGACCCCGGCGCGTCCCGCAGCGAGGGCAGCAGCGCCGCCGACACCTTCAGGCGGGCCGCCGAGGCCGCGTCCTGGAGCCCCATGTCCCGCAGCGCACCCGGCAGCCCGGAGAGGAAGAGCGCCTCCGCCTCGTCACGGGCGAGTCCGGTCAGCCGCGTGCGGTACCCGCCGACCAGCCGGTACCCACCGGTCCGGCCCCGGTCCGCATAGACGGGAACCCCCGCCTCCGAGAGGGCGAGGGCATCACGGGTGACGGTCCGCTCCGACACCTCCAGCTCGGCGGCGAGCTCGGCCGCCGTCATGGAGACGCGGTTCTGGAGCAGCAGGACCATCTTGATGAGTCGGGCGGCGCGCATGAGGCCATCATGCGCGCCGCCACCGACAACGGGCCCTGCCTTTCCGGCCCTGCGGGCCGGGGCCTGTCAGGTCCTACAGGCCGTAGCGCTCCCGCGCCTCCTTCACGGCCGTCGCCTGGACCTCGCCGCGGCGGGCGAGCTGGGCGAGGGACGCGACGACGATCGACTGCGCGTCGACGCCGAAGTGGCGGCGGGCCGCTTCGCGGGTGTCCGAGAGGCCGAAGCCGTCGGCGCCCAGCGAGCTCCAGTCCTGCTCGACCCACTGCGCGATCTGGTCCGGGACCTGGCGCATGTAGTCGGAGACCGCGAGGACGGGGGAGTCCACGCCCTCCAGGGCCTGGCGGACGTACGGCACGCGCTCCTCGCCGCGCAGCAGGGCCGCGTCGGCCTCAAGGGCGTCACGGCGCAGCTCGGTCCACGAGGTCGCGGACCACACGTCGGCGGCCACGCCCCACTCCTCGGCGAGCAGCTTCTGCGCCTCCAGGGCCCAGTGGATCGCGGTGCCGGAGCCGAGCAGCTGGATCCGCGGGGCGTTGGCCGGGACGGTCAGGCCGGCCGACTCCGCCGTGTTGAAGCGGTAGAGCCCCTTGACGATGCCCTCGTCGACGCCCGCGTGGCCCGGCTTGGCCGGCTGCGGCATCGGCTCGTTGTAGACGGTGAGGTAGTAGAAGACGTCCTGGTCCTCGCCCTCGGCCGCCTCGCCGTACATGCGGCGCAGGCCCTCCTTGACGATGGCCGCGACCTCGTAGGCGAACGCCGGGTCGTAGGTCAGCGCCGCCGGGTTGGTGGCCGCGATCATCGGGGAGTGGCCGTCCGCGTGCTGGAGGCCCTCACCGGTGAGGGTGGTGCGGCCGGCGGTGGCGCCGACGAGGAAGCCGCGGCCGAGCTGGTCGCCGAGCTGCCACATCTGGTCGGCGGTCCGCTGCCAGCCGAACATCGAGTAGAAGATGTAGAACGGGATCATCGTCTCGCCGTGCGTGGAGTACGCGGTCGACGCGGCGATGAAGTCGGCCATCGAGCCGGCCTCGGTGATGCCCTCGTTCAGGATCTGGCCGTTGACGGCCTCCTTGTAGTACATCAGCTGGTCGCGGTCGACCGGCTCGTACGTCTGACCCTTCGGCGAGTAGATGCCGAGCGAGGGGAAGAGGGACTCCATGCCGAAGGTGCGGGCCTCGTCCGGGACGATCGGGACCCAGCGCTTGCCGGTCTCCTTGTCGCGGACCAGGTCCTTGACCAGCCGCACGAAGGCCATCGTCGTGGCGACGGACTGCGAGCCGGAGCCCTTGTCGAAGGCGGCGAAGGCCTTCTCGGCCGGGGCGGGCAGCGGGGCCACCGGGTGGACGCGGCGGGCCGGGGCCGGGCCGCCGAGGGCCGCGCGGCGCTCCTGGAGGTAGCGGACCTCGGGCGCGTCGGCGCCCGGGTGGCCGTAGGGCACCACGCCGTCGACGAACTGCGCGTCCGAGATCGGCAGGTCGAGCAGATCACGCATCTGCTTGAACTCGTCCGTGCTCAGCTTCTTCATCTGGTGGTTCGCGTTCTTCGACGCGAAGCCCTCGCCGAGGGTGTGGCCCTTGACGGTCTGCGCCAGGATCACGGTCGGCGCGCCCTTGAACTCCACGGCGGCCTTGTACGCGGCGTACACCTTGCGCGGCTCGTGGCCACCGCGCGAGAGGTGGAAGCACTCGAGGATCTTGTCGTCGGACAGCAGCTTCGCCATCTCGACGAGCGCCGGGTCCTTGCCGAAGAAGTCCTCGCGGATGTAGGCGGCGTCGCGGGTCTGGTACGTCTGGACCTGCGCGTCCGGGACCTCGCGGAGGCGGCGGACCAGGGCGCCGGTGGTGTCCAGCGCGAACAGCTCGTCCCAGGCGTTGCCCCACAGGGTCTTCACGACGTTCCAGCCGGCGCCGCGGAACTGGGCCTCCAGCTCCTGCACGATCTTGAAGTTGGCGCGGACCGGGCCGTCGAGGCGCTGCAGGTTGCAGTTGATGACGAAGGTCAGGTTGTCCAGACCCTCGCGGGCGGCGAGCGCGAGGGCCGCCGTCGACTCGGGCTCGTCCATCTCGCCGTCGCCCAGGAAGGCCCAGACGTGGGAGGCGGAGACGTCCTTGATGCCGCGGTTGGTCAGGTAGCGGTTGAAGCGCGCCTGGTAGATCGCGGACAGCGGGCCGAGGCCCATGGAGACGGTGGGGAACTCCCACAGCCAGGGCAGACGGCGCGGGTGCGGGTAGGAGGGCAGGCCGTTGCCGCCGGACTCCTGGCGGAAGTTGTCGAGGTGCGACTCGTTCAGGCGGCCGTCGAGGAAGGCGCGGGCGTAGATGCCGGGGGAGGCGTGGCCCTGGATGTAGAGCTGGTCGCCGGAGCCGTCACCCTCCTTGCCCTTGAAGAAGTGGTTGAAGCCGGTCTCGTAGAGCCAGGCCGCGGAGGCGAAGGTGGCGATGTGGCCGCCGACGCCGTGCTTGGCGCCGCGGGTGACCATCGCGGCCGCGTTCCAGCGGTTCCAGGCGGTGATCCTGCGCTCCATCTCCTCGTCGCCGTCGACGACGGGCTCCGCGGAGGTGGGGATGGTGTTGAGGTAGTCCGTCTCCAGGAGCTTGGGCAGGGCGAGGCCCGCGCCCTCGGCGTGCTGGAGCGTGCGGCGCATCAGGTAGGCGGCCCGGTGGGGACCGGCGGCCTTGGTGACGGCGTCGAGGGAGGCCGCCCACTCGGCGGTCTCCTCGGTGTCACGGTCCGGGAGCTGGTCGAGCTCGCTCGGAATCTTGCCTACGGGATCGGTCATGATCGCCGCCTTCCGGACAGGTGGGGGTGGAGATAAAAGGGGCCTTGTCTGGCAGGACAGGGCGAAGGACCGGGGTACGGCCCGCCGAAGACTGTAAGCCGCCGATCGATGATCGATCAAAGCTTCGCAGAGAAAAAGATGCCCGGAGCACCAAAGTCGGCACAGGGTGCCGCGAAAAAGGGCACCCGGTGCCTTGTTTTCCCAGGTGGGATCGACAGTCTGAGGAGCGGCTCGCACAAACGAGCGGGTTGCGCCGGACGCGCGGACCTGCCCGGAAAACGACGGCGGGCCCACCCGGAGGTGGACCCGCTGGACCGGTTCGACACGGCGTACGTGGCCGGATCACGCCCTCGGCGCGCACCCCAGCACATGCGCCTTCACCAGCGCGCCGATGTTCGGGTCCCGGCGGCGGAAGGCCTCCACGAGCTCCTGGTGCTCCTCCGCGTACGACTTCTGCACCGTGCCCAGCCAGCGGATCGACAGGGCCGTGAACACCTCGATGCCCAGGCCCTCCCAGGTGTGCAGCAGCACGCCGTTCCCGGCCGCCTTCACCAACTCCCGGTGGAACGCCACCGTGTGGCGCACCTGCGCCGTGCCGTCCGAGGCCGCGTCAGCCTCGTACAGCGCCGCGACATGGGGCTCCAGGGCCGAGCAGTCCGCCGCCAGCCGGCCCGCCGCGAGTTCGGCCGCGATCTGCTCCAGACCGGCCCGTACGGGGTAGCTCTCCTCCAGGTCGGCGGCCGTCAGATTGCGCACCCGGACGCCCTTGTTGGGCGCGGACTCGATCAGTCGCAGCGACTCCAGCTCGCGCAGCGCCTCCCGGACCGGGGTCTGCGAGACCTCCAGCTCCGTCGCGATCCGCCGCTCCACGATCCGCTCGCCCGGCTTCCAGCGGCCGCTGACGATGCCCTCCACGATGTGCTCGCGGATCTGCTCGCGCAGCGAATGGACGACGGGCATGGTCATGGGGGCCGCTCCTCGGGAGTCAGTAGACACCTAGACAATACGGCGGCGCCCCCGCCCGGAAACACATCCGGGCC
>NZ_JBHXTJ010000067.1:0-27180 GCF_042677525.1 Streptomyces sp. NPDC127114 | reverse complement strand
GCGGGGGGGGTCTTGGGGGCGCCGCCCCCCCCCCCCCCCCGCCGCCGCCCCGCCCCCCGCGGGGGGGGCCCCGGCCCCCGACGCGTGCCGGGCGCCGCCGCGCCTACCGTCCGGGCCGGTGGGCGACGACGAGGCCGTAGCCGAACCCGGCGGCCTCCAGGCGCCGGACGATGCCGTCGAACTGTCCGACGACCTGGGCACCGAACCGCCGGGTGAGCGCCTCGCGGTCGTCCTCCAGCCGTCGGCGCATGGCGGCCAGGGTACGGGCGACCGTCCGGTCGCTGACGTCGGCGATCTCGACCGGAACGAGGCCCGCCGCCTCCAGGAGGCCCGGATAGTCCGGAAGCGGCATCAGCTTGCCGAACAGTACGGAGTACTGAGGCTGGTCGCCCTGCTCCGCACCGACGGCCGGTTCCTTCCGGTCGAGGAAGTCGGTGAGGGCGAGACGCCCTCCCGGCCTGAGGACGTCCGCCGCCAGCCGGAGCACGGCGAGCCGGTCCGGCATGGCCATGATCGACTCGAACAGCCAGACGGCGTCGAAGGATCCCGCCGGGTATCCGAGCCGCGTGGCGTCCTCGCACCGGAACTCCACCCGGTCGGCGACTCCGGCCTCCCGGGCCTTCTCCGTGGCCAGGCGGGCCTGGACCGGGCTGTTGGTGATGCCGACGACGGCGGCGCCGGTCGTCCGCGCCAGCTGTATCGCCGGTGCGCCCGTACCGCAGCCGATGTCGAGGACCCGCTGCCCGGGGCCGACGCCGAGACGCTCCGCCATCAGCCCGGTGAGCCGCTCCGAGGCCTCGGACATCGTCGCCGGGTCGTCCGGGGACTCCCAGTACCCCATGTGCAGGCTCCCGCCGGACAGTTCGGCGAGGAACTCGCTGGTGTCGTTGTAGAAGCCGTCCTCGGCCTCCTGCTGGGTCAGGCCCTGCGTACGGGCCCCCGCGGCGCCGGTCATTTCCCGTCCTTCCGGTCGTTCCCGGCCGACCGGTCGAGCACCCGCCGCTCCAGGTCCGGGTCGAGGCCACGGGCGGTGGTGCCCTGCCACGGCGGCTCGCCCTCGCGCTCCAGCCAGGACCAGCTGTCGGCCAGGGTGTCCCGGAGCGGCCGGCTGCTGTCGAATCCGGCGCGGTGGGCGGCCGAGACGTCGACGTCGTTGATACCGCCGCGCATCGCGGCGGGCAGCCACAGCGGGAGGTCGAGGTAGGGGCGGACGCCCGCGGCCAGCAGGTCGTCGTCCGGCACCCAGACCAGCTCCGCGTCGGATCCGGTCACCTCGCGCATCGTCTCCAGCAACTCGCCCATCGTGCAACGCCCTCGTTCGCAGACGGTGTTGTACGCGCCCGCGACGCCGCGTGCCGCCGCGTCCAGCAGCCAGGGCGCGTGGTCGCGGACGTCGACGTACTGGAAGGGGTCGTCGGCACGACCGGGCGCGAGCACCCGCCCGCCGCGGTGGATGCGGCGCAGCCACCAGGTCAGGGAACCGACGTCCTCGTACGGGCCGAACATGGGTCCCGGGCGGGTGATCAGCGCGCGGTCGCCGAAGGCCCGCTCGACGGCGAGTTCGCAGCCGCGCTTGGCGGTCGGGTAGAAGCCGTCCGCCCCGTCGTCGGGGTCGCCGTCGATCGTGGCCGCGCTCTCGTCGGCGCCGGCGGGCACGGGTGGCCGGTAGACGACCCAGCTGGACACGTACGCGTAGTGCCCGGCCCGGTCCGCGAGCAGTGCGCACGAGTCGGCGAGGACCCGGGGAGCTCCCGTCCAGGTGTCGATCACGACGTCCCACTTCCGGTCGCCGACCGCGCGGTTCAGCGCCTGCGCGTCGGTCCGGTCCGCGGTCAGCTGCTCCACGCCTTCGGCGGCCGGACGGCTGCCCCGGTTGAGGACGCCGACCTCGTCCCCGCGCGCCAGCGCGGCGTCCACGATGCTGCGTCCCACGAAGCGCGTTCCGCCCAGTACCAGAACTTTCATGACGCCCTTTCCAGGAGATCCGGTCCGTTCCGTGCTCAGGTCCTCGGCGCCGGTGTGCGGGCAGGCGGACGCGCGGCCACCCGTCCGTCACCGGGTGGGCGGCCGCGCGGTTCCGCTCCGTCGCGCCGGCGTCCCCTCGTCCCAGAAGACGCCCGGCGCGGGTGGGATCAGGCGCCGGTGCGCGCGGCGGTGACCGCCACCGTCGCGTAGTTCATCGTGAAGCTGCCGCCCATGGCGTCGATGGCGGTGCCGGCGCCTTCCAGCACCTCGGCCATCTTGTCCGCCGGGAGTCGTGTGAACGCGCCCAGCGTGGGCATCTGGTCCAGCCAGGCCTCGCGGGAGTAGGTCCACTCCCAGTCGAAGCGCCACTGCTCCGGGTCGGTGAAGCCGCCCGCCTCGCGGATCCCGTCGGAGGTCTTCGCGAAGAACCCCTGGTATCCGCTCATGGCGCCCTTGAGCATCGCCTGGAAGTCGAAGGGCGCGTCGGGCATGACCCGCTGGCAGACCCGCGCGATCGCGTCCGCCACCTCGTCCGGGAACTGGAAGACGTTCCAGAACGCCGCCAGGCGGCCGCCGGGCCGCAGGATCCGGGCGGCCTTGGCCGCGCCGGCGACCGGGTCGACCCAGTGCCAGGCCTGGGCGGCGACGACCGAGTCGAACTGCCGGCCGGCCGGCTCCCAGTCCTCGAAGGTCGCCACGTCGACCTCGAGACCGAACTGGCGCGCCACGTCGGCCAGTCGCTCGTCGGGGTCGACGCCGATCACGCTGCACCCGGCCTTCTGGAACTGCCGGGCGACGATTCCGGTTCCGGTGCCGACGTCGAGGACCTCGCGGCCGGAGCTCTTCTTCACGATCTGCTCCACCATCTGCTCCGGATAGCGGGGCCGGGCCCGGTCGTAGCGCTCGGCGTCCGCACCGAACGACTCCGCTACCTGTCGCTGCTGGTGAACTTCATTCTCCGCGTTAGTGGGCATGTGCCCACTCTAGGTGGGCACATGCCCACTGTCAACCCGGCGTGGACAGTGAAGGCCCTCCCGTCACGGCGCGGCGGGAGCGGCCGCGACCACCACGCCGTACCCGAACCCGGCCTTCTCCAGGAGGGGGAGGACGGACTCGTACTGCCGCACGACCTGACTCCCGTACCGGAGCACGAGCTCCTCGTGGTCGTCGGTCAGCTTCCGCCGCAGGCAGTCGAGCGTGGGGGCCACGGTGTGCGCGGTGATGTCGGTCTGCTCGACCGGCACAAGGCCGGCCTCCTCCAGGAGCGCGGAGTACGCGTCGAGACGGATCGGCCGGGCCACCAGCGAGGCGTGCCCGTGCTCCCGCGAGTGCTCGGCCAGGTCGCCGACCGCCTCTTCCATCGGCGCCGGCGCGGGGTCCAGGTCGAGGAGGTCGGTGAGCGCGACGCGACCGCCGGGCCGGAGCACCCGCGCCACCTCGCGCAAGGCGCCGAGCCGGTCCGGCAGATGGAAGATGGACTCGATCATGAGGACGGCGTCGAACGACTCCGCCTCGTAGGCCAGGACCGTCGCGTCGGCGCACAGGAAGGACACCTGGTCGCCCAGCCCCGCCTCCTGGGCGTTGCGGGTCGCGGCCTCGATCTGCACCGCGCTGTTGGTGATGCCGACGACCCGCGCGCCCGTCGACCGCGCGAGCCTGATGGCCGGCGCACCCGAGCCGCACCCGAGGTCGAGGACCCGGTCGCCCGGCTTCAGTTCGAGCTTCTCCGCCAGCAGGTCGGTGAGCTGGCGGGATGCCTCGGCCATCGTCGCCGGGTCGTCGGGGGACTTCCAGTACCCCTCGTGCAGGCTTCCGCCGAACAGTTCGGTCAGCAGTCCGCTGAGGCCGTCGTAGAAGCCGGCGACCTCCTGGGACGGCGGCGCCTGGGCCACCTGCGCCGACGGGTCGGGAGCGGCTATCCGGTCAGACATCAGTTCATCCTCTTCCAGGGTCGGGCCGGTTTCCCCGGCCGGGGCCGGGCAGTCGTGCGCGGACGGGCTCACCAGGTGACGGGCAGCGCCTCCATTCCGCTGATCAGCCGGCCCTGGGCGTTGACCAGTTCGTCGGCGGGTACGGCCAGTCGCAGCCCGGGGAACGCGGCGAGCACACTGCCGAACGCCACCTCCAGCTCCATCCGGGCCAGTTGGGCACCCAGGCAGCGGTGCGCGCCGTACCCGAAGGTGAGGTGACCCTCGGCCCCCTCCCGGGCGACGTCGAACCGCTCCGGTTCGGGGAACGCCGCCGGGTCGAAGTTGGCGCCCGGCAGGCTGGCGAACACGACGCTCTGCGCGGGGATCACCACACCGCCCAGTTCGACGTCACAGGTGGTGGCGCGGACCTGGCCGCCGTTCTCGCGGGCGCTCAGCGGCGCGTACCGCAGGACCTCCTCGACGGCGGCGGGCACCAGGGAGGGGTCGGCGCGGAGCGCCGCGAGCTGGTCCGGGTTGTCCAGCAGGGCCGCGAAACCCTTGCCGAGCTCGGTCGCGGTCGATTCGTTGCCGGCCATGAGCAGACCGCTGCCGAGGTGGACGAGCTCCTCCTCGCTCAGCCGGTCCTCCTCGTCCCGGGCCGTGATCAGCTCCTGGAGCAGGCTGTCGTCCGGGGTGCGGCGCTTGGCCTCGACGAGGTCGCCCATGTAGGCGATGACCGCCTCCAGCGCCTTCAGTGACTCGCCGGGCGGGTAGGCCGTCGTGGCCATCACACGGTCGGCCCAGCCGCTGAAGAGCTCCCGGTCCTCCTGGGGAACGCCGAGGATCTCGAAGATCACGGTGAGCGGCAGGGGGCGGCAGAGGCCGGCGACCAGGTCGGCCGGCGGGCCGGCGGCCACGAGCGGCGCGATCAGCTCGTCGGTGATCTGCTGGATGCGCGGCCGCAGGGCGCGGATCCGCCGGGCACTGAACGCCCCGGCCACGAGGCGGCGCATCCGGGCGTGCTCCGGCCCGTCGAGGTCGTTGATGCCGGGCTTCGCCAGAACGGCCGACGGTACGACGACGGCGCCGATCCGCCGCGCCTCGGCGCGGCTGAACCGGGGGTCGGACAGCACGGTCCGGACCTCCGCCATCCCGGTGACCAGCCAGCCCTTCTGGCCGGACTCGGTGGTGACCTCCCGTACCGGCGCCTGCCGCCAGGCCTCGAGAACCGGTGCCGGGACCGTATAGGCGTCCCGCCCGCGAGCGGTCGCCAGAGGGCACCCCGAGGGCATACCCGTCGCAGCATTTGAGGGTATAGTGGGCATGTGCCCACCCTAGGTGGGCACATGCCCACTCGTCAACGATCAGCACCCGAAAGCCGGACCCGCAAGGAAGGGAAGGGAGACACGATGCCGACGGGCACAGCGATCCGTGACGTTTCCCAGCAGCTGTTCGACGCCGCCGAGCGCGTGCTGCTCCGGGGCGGACCGAACGCGCTGACCAGCCGGGCGGTCACCACCGAGGCGGGCTGCGCCAAGGGTGTCCTCCACAAGCACTTCGCCGACTTCGACGCGTTCCTCGCCGCACTCGTCCTGGACCGCATCGACCGCATCCGGAGCCAGGGCGAGAACCTGCAGGGCGCGGCCGGGACCGGCACCGTGGCCGACAACCTCACCAAGGCACTGACCGACCTGTTCGGATCGGTCGCCGTGTCGATCGTCAGCCTCATCACCGCGCGGGACGAGCTGCGCACCCGGCTGCACGCGGCCGGCTCCTCGGGCGTACCGGTGCTGACCGAGGCCACCGCCATGCTGACCTCGTACCTGGCCGCCGAGCGCGAGCTGGGCCGGATCGCGCCCACCGCGGACGTCGACACCCTCGCCCTCACGCTGATCGGGACCAGCCACCTCCTGTTCGCCGGCCGGCAGGGCGACACGCCGCCGACCCAGGACGTCCACAAGATCGTGACCTCGGTCGTCGCCGACGCCGCGCGCTGACCACGCGGTCGCGCCGCCCCTCCCCCGTCGTCTACCCCGCGGTCGTCCACCGCGGGGCAGACGCTTGACCAGTGGGCGATCGCCCACTATCGTCCCGGGCATCTCACCTCCGCGCTGACGAACGCGGGATGCCGCGCGACGGACGCGCGGCCGCCCCTGGGCCGTACGCACAAGCGCCGCCCACTTCCTGACGCCCCGTCGCCGCGCGCCGGCCCGCCCTCCGCCCTCTCTGCGGCCATCGGCGATCCTGTACGGAGACGACGAAGGGCTCCCCTCGCCACACCGGCTGACCTACCGTCAGCGTTCCCGCCTCGTGCCCGCCTCCCAGTGCGTGTCCTGCCCGTTCGACGAAAACGGGGACCCATGAAACCCCAGCACATCACGGAACTGCTCGTCGGGCTCGCGGTCGTCGTGCTCCTCGCACGGCTGCTCGGCGCGCTCGCCCGGAAGTTCGACCAGCCCGCCGTCATCGGCGAGATCCTGGCCGGGATCCTGCTCGGACCGACGCTCTTCGGCGGCGCGCTGTCCGACCACCTGTTCCCGTCCGACGTCCGGCCGCTGCTCACCGCCCTGGCCACGGTCGGCGTCGCCGTCTTCATGTTCACCGTCGGCCTCGAGTGGGACATCGCCCAGGCCCGGGGCTCGGGCGGCTTCGCGGTCACCGTCTCGCTCAGCTCCGTCCTGCTGCCGTTCGGACTCGGCTGCGCACTCGGCGCGTACCTCCTGCGCGAGCACCCGAGCCCGGACAACACCGCGTTCGTGCTCTTCATGGGCATCGCGATGTCCATCACCGCGTTCCCCGTGCTCGCCCGGATCCTCACCGAACGCGGTCTTGACCGCACCACCCTGGGAACGCTGGCGCTCGCCTGCGCCTCCATCGACGACGTCCTGGCGTGGACGGTCCTGGCCGCGGTCACCGCGATCAGCGGCGCGGCCGCGACCGGACAGTGGCACGTCCTGCTCATCGTGCCCTACCTGCTGCTCATGTTCTTCGTCGTACGGCCGCTGCTCAGGCGACTGCGGGCCGGCGACGGGGGCCTCACTCCGGCCGGATTCTCCCTCGTCCTCGCCGGGCTGCTGCTGTCGGCGGCCGCGACGGAGTGGGCGGGGCTGCACTTCATCTTCGGGGCCTTCGTCTTCGGTGCCGTCATCCCGCGCGAGCACTCGGCCCGGCTCCGCGCGGGCATCCACGAGCAGCTCGGGAACCTGAGCCAGACCCTGCTGCTGCCGGTCTTCTTCGTGACCGCGGGGCTCAACGTCGACCTGTCCGGGATCGGTCCGGCCGGCCTGGGCGACCTCGGGCTGATCCTTCTGGTGGCCATCGGCGGCAAGTTCGCCGGGGCCTTCTTCGCCGCGCGCGGCCACGGGATGCCCGCCCGGCAGTCCGCGGCGCTGGCCACCCTGATGAACACCCGCGGCCTCACCGAACTCATCGCGCTGAGCGTGGGACTGAGCCTGGGCATCCTCGACCGCGAGCTGTACTCGCTCATGGTGGTCATGGCGGTGGTCACGACGACGATGGCCGGGCCGCTGTTGCGGTGGCTGCTGCCCCGGCGGCTCGTCGAGGCCGAGGCGGCACGCGAGGCGGTCTCCGCGGAGACGCCGGTCGTGGTCCGTGAGTGATCCCGGCGGAGCGGAGCGCCGGACAGGAAAGGGCGGCCGCGGCGTGCGCCGCCGGGCCGCCCTTCCCTGCCGGATCCGTCCGGTGACGCGTCAGGTCCGGACGAGACCGGACATGACCGCCCATCCGATCAGCCGGGACTTGGTCGCCGCTCCGACCCGCAGCCGCGCGTCCCTCAGGTGCTCTTCGACGGTGTTCTTCGAGATCCCCAGGCAGCGGGCCGTCTCCTTCGCGGTCAGGCCGAGAACCGCGAGCCGGACCACTTCGGTCTGCCTGGGGGTGAGTTTCGGTTCGGTGATCGGCATGTCACTCAACACCTCGCATTCGCGTCCATCTGACGTCGGGTTGTCTGTGCTTCCGTCGAGGGAGAGAGCGGCGTCAGTAGGACTCCTTCGCGTTCATGCGCGCCGGCGCGTAGCGCTCGCCCGGCCTGGCCCGGTAGTGGTCCCACCGGGCCGCGTTCCCGGTGGGTTCGTCGCCGAGGACGACCACCCTCAGGCCGGTGCGGCGCTCCGCGTAGTCGTCGACGGCGTAGTGCTGGGTGACGCGGTTGTCCCAGATCGCCACGTCGCCCGGCCGCCACTGGTAACGACAGGTGAACTGCGGCGAGGTGGCGAACTCGGTGAGGTACTGGAGCAGCGCGTCGCTCTCGTTTCTGCTGAGCTGGGCGATGTGCGAGGTGTGGGCCCGGTTGACGAACAGCGCGCGGCGGCCGGTGTCGGGATGGACCCGGACGACCGGGTGCTCCGCCCGGCTCTCCAGCCCCGGAATGCGGATGGCGTGGACGGCGGTGAGTCCGTCGAGCAGGTCGCGCAGCGGAGCGGAGAGCGCCTCGTAGGCCAGGTACTGGTTGGACCACATGGTGTCGCCGCCCACACCGGGGCTGCGGACGATCTGCAGCACCGACCCGATCGGCGGGTTGGGCGAGTACGTCATGTCCGTGTGCCAGATCGGGATCTTGCCGTCCTGCTCCGAGTCGATGATCTGGATCTCCGGATGCCCGTCCAGATGGGGCAGGTACGGGTGCACCTCGAGCTCCCCGAAGCGGCGGCCGAAGGCGATGCGCGACTCGGGCGACCACCCTTCCTGGTCCGGTATGAAGAGCACCAGGTACTTCAGGAGCAGGCGGCGTAACTCGGCGAAGGCCTCGTCGTCGATGTCCTCCAGGCGAAGCCCGTGGATCTCGGCGCCGAGGGCCGCCGTCAGCGGCCGGACGTCGAAGGTCGTCCCGAGTGTGTTCGACATCATGTCAACCCTTCATGGATGTACGGCTGTCGTCAGCCTGTGTGGATTTCAAGCCGGCCGGTC
This sequence comes from Streptomyces sp. NPDC127114, assembly GCF_042677525.1. Classification (NCBI taxonomy): domain Bacteria; kingdom Bacillati; phylum Actinomycetota; class Actinomycetes; order Kitasatosporales; family Streptomycetaceae; genus Streptomyces; species Streptomyces sp. NPDC127114. Next base: position 18,379 of record NZ_JBHXTJ010000067.1, on the reverse strand, counting down.
CGCGACGGCGCGTCACCTCGCGGCGACGGGTGCCCGTCTGCGGTCGGGCAGCACCCCGAGCTGGAAGAGCCGGTCCAGCGTGCCGAGCGGCCGTATGCCGAGGCCGGACATGTTGTAGGTCAGCTGGTGGCGCAGCCGACCGCTCCTCGCCGATCCGCTCAGCAGACGCCGGCCCAGGATCCGCCCGCCCCGCGAGGTGCTGGTCATCATCCGGGCGGCGTTGTGGCTCATGCTGTGGATGTCCTTGATCCGTTCCAGGCGTTCCCCTTCGTACGCGCGCAGTGCACCGTCGAGCGCGGCCCGGTCGCCCAGGTCCACGCCCGCCAGCCGGGAGGCCAGGGCGGCGGCGTCCCCGATGGCCGTGTTCATCCCCTGGGCCGACAGCGGATGGACACCGTGCGCCGCCTCCCCGATCAGCGCGATGCCCGGTCGCACCAGGGACGGCGCCCAGTACTGGAACACCGGCAGCAGTTGTCTGCTTCCCAGTCCCGCTTCGAGGAAGCCGGCGAGCGGGCCCAACGCCGGTACGTCCTCGACGAGTTGCCGGCACCACCGGCGGAGCCGCGCCTGGTCGGCCTTCCTGAGTTCGTCCGCGGCCACCTGGACGTAGACCCGGATCCGCTCGTCGGGCAGCGGATAGACCATCACCATGCCGCGGTCCGTGACATAGGTGGAGACCTCGTCGCTGACGGGGGGTGTTCCGGCGAGCTCGAAGGAGAGCAGGCGGTGGTCGTACGCCACGGGGTCCGCGGTCATCCCGGCGAGGCGGCGCAGCCGGGAGGACCGGCCGTCGGCGGCCAGCACGGCCCGGGCGCGGATCTCGCGCCGGTCCCCGCCGCCGGTCCGTACCCCGGTCACGCGGCCCTGCTCGTCCCTGAGCAGGTCGTCGACCAGGACACCGTGCTGCCGGCGGACCGTGCCGCCCAGGGCACCTTCCAGGCACTCCAGGATCGTCACGTAGTCGTGGGACAGCAGCCAGGGACGCTCGGTGTCGAGCTGGCCGAAGTCCATGGTGAGCAGCTCGCTCCCGTCGGCCCGGCGGGCGACGAGCCGGTCGAGCCGGACCGCCCGCCTCGCCTCCAGGGCCGGCAGGACGCCCCAGCCGTGCAGGAGGTTCAGCGAGCCCGGCTGGAGCACCTCGCCCTTCGCGACAGGTGGCCGGCTCCGCTGCTTCTCCAGCAGCAGGACGTCGATGCCGTGCCGGCCGAGCGCGCAGGCCGCCGCCAGCCCGGCGACCCCGGCACCGCAGATGACGACGTCCGCCTCGACCGGACCGTCCGGCCCACGGCCCCCGCTCATCGCGCCTCCAGTTCCGCGTGGTCGTCCGCCGCACGTGCGGCCCGATAGCTTCCGAGTGCCTTCAGGGCGAGCCCGTTCACGATCAGGCCGTCCACGTAGTAGGCGAAGTTCCTGATGTGCATGCACACCTGACCGGCCGGCCACAGGCCGTCCGGCCGCTGCGCCGCGAGGATCCAGTCGGCCGCGCGCCGCACCTGAGGGTCGTCGGCCGGCACTCCGGACGCGAGCAGCGCCCGCAGGGCCCAGGCGGTCTCCTCGACCGTCCCCGACGAGGGGTCGTCACCGAGCGTTCCCGTCTCTCCCGGTCCCCAGGAACCGTCCTCGAGCTGGGTGCGCAGCAGGGCCTGGCGCGCGCGCCGGGCGACCGGGTGGTCACCGAGTCCGGCCCGCCCGAAGGCGACCAGGGCCATCGCGGTTCCCGGGGTGAGCCCCCGGTACCACAGCGCCTCGTAGGTTCCGTCCGGGCGCTGGTGGGCGAGCAGCCAGTCCAGGGCCCGGCGGACGCCGGGGTCGTGCGGGTCGGCCCCGCAGTCCAGGGCGACCTCGACGGCCTGCGCGGTGACGTAGGGGCAGGGGCCGTCGTTCGGCAGTGTCGTGTCCGGGACGAAGGTGCCCCACGAGCCGGTGCGGTCCTGCCGGGACTCCAGCCAGCGGAGCCCGCGGCGGAGCGGTTCGCCGGGCTCGCGCGGCCCGGCGACGGCGAGTGCGGACAGGACGTTGGCGCTGTCCAGGAAGTTGGGCCAGCCCCGGGGCCCTTCCCAGCCCCAGCCGCCGGGCGGCGCGTCGTAGACGGGGAATCCCTGGACCTGCCGGCAGTCGCGCAGCCACTGGCGCGCCCGCACCAGGCGCTCGTCGTGGGCGTAGCCGGCGTCCGCGAGGCCGCGTGCCACGTAGGAGCCGCCGATCAGGTCGAGGCCCTGCATGATGTGCCAGGAGCCGTCCTCCCGCGCGTTGGAGCGGAGGTAGCCGACGGCGTCGGCGATCGTCGCGGCCGGGGCGCCGGCGCAGCTGAGGCCGATGCAGACCACCGCGACCAGCCAGTTGTCACCGCCGTAGCCGCCGCGGTCGTTCTCGCCGCGTTCCACCTGTGCCAGTGCGCGGAGCCCGGCCTGGCGGGCGGCGCGGTGCAGCAGCCGACCGAGTCCGGTCGGCGGGCTGTACCGGGCCTGGATGAAGGCCATCGCGACGAACGGAGCGAGCCGGAAGGACAGCCGGCGGCGCCAGACCCGAGGGGGGAGCAGGAGCAGTTCGAGCGGGATGCGCCGTGAGCCCTCGAGTTCCTCCAGACCCGCGAGGGCGAGGAAGGTCCGGGCCATGTGGGCCATACCGGGGTCGGTGAGGGCCTCGGTCCCGCCGAGCGAGCGCACCAGTTCCAGGGCGCGGCGTACGGGTTCCCGGTGTCCTTCCGGGTCGTTCAGGTGCAGGGCGGCGACGGCTATCAGGGTGGGGACGAGCTGGGTGGGGGCGCCGGCCACTCCGCCCCAGCCTCCGTCCGGGTTCTGTGCCGACAGCAGCCACCGGGTTCCGCGCTCGACGAGCTCGCGGGAGCGGGTCGGGTCCGCGACGCGCAGGGCGGCCACGGCTCCGGCCGTGCCCAGGACGGCCGGGGGCCGCCGGTTGGGCCAGGAGCCGTCGGAACGCTGTCGGGCGAACAAGGTCTCGGCGGCGTGGGCGATCGACGCCTCGACACGACTGTCCACAGCTGAGCACACGGGAAGTCCTTCTCCTTCTCTCGCCGGGTGGTCGGAGGGTTCAGCGGGCGGTCGCGGCCTGGCCGTCGGGCGCGAACTCGTGTCCGGAGCGCATCCTGTGCTGGACACCGAGGGTGAGGACGAGCAGCGGAACGAGGATCCCCAGTGCCAGGGCCGGCCCGAGGCCGGGGACGAGCAGGGCGTCCGCGAGGACGATCCGTTCGGCGACCAGCACTTCGTGCGCGCGCAGGGCCGTACGCGGGGTGAGCTCCCGCCGGGGGCCGAGGACCAGCCCGAAGGCCGTGGAGCCGACCGCCCCGGCGAGCAGCACCACGAGGAGGCAGATCGCCCGGTCGCGCGGTACCGCCAGGCAGCCGAACGCCGCGGTCACGAGGGCGAGGCCGTACAGCGCGGCGGCCGTCCGCCCGGCGGTCCGCAGTCCGCGGCGCACGGCGAAGGTGGCGTAGCCGCCCTCGCGGTCACCGGCGACGTCGCGGAGCGTGCCGACCACGTTGGAGGCGGCGTCGTGGGCCCAGAACACCACGACGAACGGCAGCAGTCCGACCGGCGGGAAGTCGACGGTCATCATCGTGCCGAAGGCGAAGGCCGCGCCGGTGAGCGCGCCCCGCACGACGTTTCCCCAGAGCCCGCGTGCCTTGAACAGGCCGTTGTAGGCCAGCGCTCCGCCGATGCCGACGGCCAGGAGCAGGATGGTCCGCCAGTTGACGGCCAGCGCGGCGGCGCAGCCGGCGGCGGCCAGGAGCGTGCCGCACAGGAGCGCCGTCCTGGGCGCCATCCGGCCCGAGGGGATGGGCCGTTGGGGCTTGCTGATGGCGTCGAGGTGCCGGTCGAGGTAGTCGCCGAGGTAGTGTGCGGCGACCCAGACCGCGGTGGGGGCGAACCAGGCGGCGAGCAGGGCCGCGTTCGCCCGCGGCTCGGCGGCCAGGGTGGCGCCCGCGAGGCCGACGAGGCCCGGGTACCAGATGGTGTACGGCCGCCAGGTGCGCACGTGCGCGCCCAGCGTGCCGACGAGACGGTTGCCGTCCATCTCAGAAGGCGCGCCGCGAGGCGTAGTCGGCGATCTCCGCGAGCGTGTCGGCGCTCTCGCCCGCGGGCAGCAGGGAGAGACGGTCCTTCGCGTCGTCGATCAGTCCCGTGGCCATGTCCGCGGCCGCGTCCCGGCCACCGGTGGTCCGGACGAGCTCGCGGACCAGGGCGAAGGCCTCCTCGGGGGGCAGCTGGCCGCGGAACGCCCGCTCCAGCAGGGCGCGTTCGCGGTCCGAGGCCCGCTGGTGGGCAAGCAGGACCGGGAGGGTCGGCCGGCGGTTCTCCAGATCGCTGTCCTGCGGCTTGCCGATGTGCGCCGAGGCGTCGTCGAAGCCGAGGAGGTCGTCTCGGATCTGGAAGGCGATGCCGAGATTCATGCCGTACTCGCCGAGGGCACGGATCCAGTCCTGCCTGCCGGTGCCGAGGACCGCCCCGATCCGGCAGGCCGCCTCGAAGAGCACTCCGGTCTTGAGCCGCGCCACCGTCAGGTACTGGTCCACGGTGCAGTCGAGGTCCCCGACGTACTCCGCTTCCAGCAGCTGTCCTCGGCACAGGTCCACCCCGGCCCGGGCCATGACCGAGGTGACCGCCACGATGTCGGCGTCGGAGACGCCGGCGGGCCGGGAGCCGGTCAGGGCGGCGAAGGTCTCGAGGATCAGTCCGTCGCCGGCGACGATGGCGGGGGCGACGCCGAACTCGGCCTGGACGGACGGGCGTCCGCGGCGCATGTCGTCCTCGTCGATGATGTCGTCGTGGATCAGGGTGGCGACGTGCAGGTATTCGATGGCCAGGGCCAGCTCGGTGAGTTCCTCGGGGGTGCCGCCGACACATCGGGCCGACTCGAGGACGAGCAGCGGCCGGAGCAGCTTCCCGGCCGGCACCAGCGCGTACTCGGCTATCCGGCCGAGGACGTCGAGGCCGCCGCCCCAGATGCCGAGTAACTCGCGCTGTAACGGGTCGCCACCGGCCAGGAACGAGGCGAGGCCCGACGGCTTCGCGTCCCGGGTGAGGTTGTTGACGATGGTCATCGCAGGTTCCGCCCTTCGTGCGGCTTGCCGATGGTCGTGGTGAGGGTGCCGATGTCCGCGATCGTCACGTCGATGCGGCTGCCGACCGACAGCGGGCCGGATGCCGCGGGTGTGCCGGTGAGGATCACGTCGCCGGGCAGCAGGGTCATGTGCTCGCTGACCGCGGCGATCACCTCCGGCACCGGGGTGAGGAGGTCGCGGGTGCTGACCCGCCGCACGGTCTCGCCGTCGAGCGTGCAGGTGATCTCGGCGTCGTCCGGGTCGAGGTCCGTGGCGAGCCAGGGGCCGAGCGGCGTGAAGCCGTCGAAGTGCTTGGCCCAGACCGGCGGAGCGGCGGCGCGGCCGGCGCCGCCGGCGGTGTGCGTGGACGGCTGCGCGTAGGCCGTGAGGTCGTTCGCGCAGGTGTAGCCGGCCACGACCCGGGAGGCCTCTTCGGCCGGGACCCGGAAGCAGCGCGCGCCGATCACGACGGCGAGCTCGGCCTCGTATGCCAGCTCCCACTCGTCTCCCGGGTGGCACACGGTGCTCCCGGAGGCTTCCAGTGAGGAGGGAGGCTTGAGGACGACCGCGCAGGAGGCGGCGCCGGCCGGGCGCCGGTCACCGGTCGCGCGGCCGTCCGGTGCGTGGTTGAGCGCCAGGCAGGCGATCTTGCTCGGCTCGGCCGGCGGCAGCAGGTCGACCTCGGCGAGCGGACGTGCCGGGCCGCTGCCGGTCTCCACCCAGCGGCCGGACGACGTGTCGTACGCGACGGGTACGACGGTGGCGTCGTCGCCGCTCCGCGTCAGCCGTCCGTACTCGGGCCGGGCGGCGGGTCGGTCGACGGGCCGGTCGCGCGAGGAGCGTGAATCGATATATCGACATATGAGCATGCGAGGTCCCTTCCTTTGCGTCGTCGGTACGGGCCGTACCCCGGTGCGGGAACGCGGGACGCCTCACCAGGCGACGGGCAGCTCCGGAAGTCCCAGGGTGACGTGACCGCCGCGCCAGGACAGCTCCTCGGGTCGCACCGCCGGCCGCAGGCCGGGGAAGCGCCGGAGGATCGCCGAGAACACCACGCTCAGTTCGAGCCGCGCGAGGGACGCGCCGAGACAGTGGTGGGCGCCGTGACCGAACGCGAGATGCGGGTTCGGCCGCCGCGTGAGGTCGAATCGGGCACCCTGGGCGAAGACGGTCTCGTCGCGGTTGGCCGCGTTGACGGAGACCTGCACCAGCTCACCCGCGCGCACCAGCCGCCCGCTCAGCACGACGTCCTCGGTCGCCACCTGCACCCGGTTGAGGTCGATGACGGGCTGATGGCGGAGGATCTCCTCCACCGTCGGGTCCATCAGCGAGGGGTCCTCGCGGAGCCGGGCCAACTGATCGGGATGCTGGAGGAGTCTGAGCACGCCGGCGCTGATCGCGGTCTGCGTCGTCTCCAGGCCGCCCGCGAGGATGACGATCAGCAGCGAGACGAGCTCCTCGTGGCTGAGGCGTCCCTCGTCGTCGTGGGCGCGGACCAGGGTGCCCAGCACGTCGGCGTCCGGCCGGCCGCCCTGCTTCAGGTCCGCGCGCTTCTCCTCGACCGCGCCGGCCATGTAGGAGCCGAGCTCCCGCCAGGCCACCTGGTCGAGCCCGGCCGGGCCCACGGTCGTGATCCGGTCGCACCAGCCGCTCAGCCTGCCGTGGTCCGCGACGGGAAGTCCCAGCAGCTCGCAGATGACGACGGCCGGCAGCGGGGCGGCGACATGGCGGACCAGGTCGGCGGGCGGCCCGTCCCGCTCCAGGTCATTGAGAAAACGTTCCGCCAGCTCGGTGACCGACGGCCTGAGTTCCTCGATCCGCCGGGCGGAGAACGCCTTGGCCACCAGGCCGCGGAGTTCCAGGTGGGGCCGGCCGTCCATGTTCACGGTGCGCATCCGGGTCCCACCCGCGCCCGGCCCGGCCGTGGCGGCGGCCGCCGTCAGGTCCCTCGTGAAGCCCGCGCCGGAGAGCACGGTGCGCACGTCGTCGTGGCGGGTCACCAGCCAGGCGGTCCTCCCGTCCGGCAGGCGGACCCGGGAGACGGGATCCTCGCGTCGTAATCGGTCGAGATCGGGCGGCAGTTCACCGGCGTGCTCGGCGGCGGTCGGATAGTCGGCGACGTAATCCATGAAGGGCATTCCGATCTGCGCGCGCTCAGGAGCGAGCGCACGCCGAAGCTGGTCCACGGTGCCGGGGCACCGCACGACGCAGGTGGAAGTGGGGATGGTCGATGGACGTGCGTCGGACGGGAAAAAGGCGGGCGACCGAAGAAATGAGGGTGATCAGCCCGGGAAAGTCCGTGGGGGAACGGCTTGCGGCCACGGAAGCGCGACTCTGAACGCGCCCAACGGAATACCGGAAACCATGGTGAATCCCCCGTTGCTCATTGCTCCTCGGCCGCGACACCACGGCCCGGTGACGTCTGCGAGACGGTCCGGCCTGGATATGCCAGACAGTTGGATCACTTGAGGGGCCGATAGTAGCACCGGGCCTCGGCGTGACAACCCTCCGTTTTGGCGCCGCGCGTCACCCGGTAATGCCCGCGCCTTCTTCGGACATGAGGTTCGGCAGGGCATGTGACGTGCTCGTTCGTGGCCGTCCGGCGGCGATCTCCACGACGGCCACGAGCGGGCGGAGCGCTGGCCGAAATGTTGCGTGGAGTGGCCACGAGTACGACGGCGCACCCGCGGAACACGTCAGGTCCAGGCCATCGTCCGTCAGGTCCCGGACGGCGGTCGTAGGGGCGACGTGGTGCCGCCGAGGCGCTCTCGCCCGGGGAGCGCGCATGGTAACGAAGGAAGCCCCTCGTGGGTACCCCAGCAAAGTCGGGGTTGTCGATGCCGTCGGCCGCCCGGCAGGGTGCTGAAGGCTGATCAACAACCACGATTGCCGAGACGGGGGGAGTCGGTTCATGTCCTGGATGACCCTGCTTCTGGAGCGGGGCCGGCAGCGGTACGGCCGGCGGGTCGCGGTCCGTGACGGTGACCGGCACGCTACGTACGCGGAGTTGGACCGCCGCACCGACAGCCTGGCCACGGCCTTCCTGGAGAGGGGTGTCGGACGCGGCCACCGCGTCGCGGTGGTGTCGCACAACCGCCTCGAGGTGCTCGAGACGTACTTCGCCCTGGGAAAGATCGGAGCGACCGCCGTCCCCCTTCACTACGGGGCCGTCGCCGAGGAAGTGGCCGACGCGGTACGGCGGTTCGAGGTGTCGGCGGTCGTCGGCGAGCCCGGCCTCCCCGGCATCGCCGGCATCGGTCCGGACCTTCCCGTCCTCCTCTACGACAGTGCGGAGTACCGCCAGGCCCTCGCCCGCGACCCCGCCCTGCCGCCGGCCGACGTCCCCGACGACGCGCTGATGTTCATCCTGCAGACCTCCGCGACGACCGGCCGGGCGAAGGGCGTCTGCGTCGACCACACCTCGCTGCGGTCCGTGGCGCTCGGGTACCAGGCCGACGTCCGGCCGGGCCCTGACCAGGTGTTCCTGCACTGCGGGCCGTTGTCCCACGGGGCGATGGTCATCCCGCTCATCTACCTCGCCGCCGGCGCGACCGTGGTGCTCATGCGGATGTTCAGCCCGCAGGAGTGCGTCGCCACGATCCGCCGGGAGGGCGTGACCCACCTGTTCCTGGTCCCCGACATGCTCCGGTTCCTGCTCAGGACCCGCGGAGCCTCGTCGACGGATCTGCCCGGCCTCCGGGAGGTCATCTACGGCGCGGCGCCCATGCCGCGACCGCTCCTCCTCGAAGCGCACGCGAGGCTCGGCTGCGGCTTCCGCCAGATGTACGGCCTGACGGAGGCGGGCGGCCCCCTGGTCACCCTGCCGCCCGAAGACCACGACTACACACCGGGCGAGGCCCGGGGACCCGCCGCGTCCATCGGCCGGGCGACCATGGGCACGGTGTTCCGCAGCGTCGACGACGAGGGACGCCCCTCCCCCACGGGGCGGATCGGCGAGCTGTGGGTCCGCAGCCCCGCCGTCATGCGCGGGTACTGGAACGACCCCGAGGCCACCGCCGAGGCGCTGCGCGACGGCTGGGTGCGCACCGGCGACCTCGGCACGGTCGACGCGGAGGGCTACATCCACCTCGCTGGCCGGGCGAAGGACGTGATCATCCGCGGCGGACAGAAGGTGTATCCGGCGGAGGTCGAGGAGGTGCTCCTCGACCACCCGGCCGTGCGCGAGGTCTGCGTGGTCGGCGTTCCGAGCGACGAGTGGGGCGAGCTTCCCGTCGCCTGCGTGGTCGTCGCCGGCCAGGACCCCCGGCTCCAGGAGACGCTGCGGGATCTGGCCCGCCGGAAACTCGCCCGGTACAAACGCCCGGAGGAATACCGCGTCGTTCCGGAGTTGCCTCGGAACACCGCCGGAAAAATCGACCGCCGCCGACTCCTCGACGGAATGGCAGCGGACTCTTCCGGGGTTCCTGCCGTCCCCGTCGGAGAGATGAGTTCATGAAATCGGACGCAGCACGGGAACACGCCCTGATTCACCTGGAGGCGATCCTACGGGAGGTCTGGGACGAGCACCCCGGCGACGCGGAGATCGACCGCGCTCGCTCGTTCCTCGATCTCGGTGTCGATTCGCTCACGCTGATGATCCTGCTGGACCGGGTGGAAAGCGAGTTCCAGGTCGACTGGGACCCCGAAAGGCCGCCCACCGCGCGCAGCTCACTCCTTTTCCTCGCCGAATCCGTGACCGCCCGGAAGTAACACGGCGCCGCGTGAACGAAAAGTCCGGACCGGGCGCGCCCGACACCTGCCTCCCCCACCCAGCAGAGGAATTCTCGTGGAACGCGTTCACATCGCCGTCGCCGGGACCCGAGCGCCGCACGACGCACCGCACCGCGTCGACGGACACGACTTCCGCTCCCTGATGAGCTCGTTCCCCACGGGTGTGGCCGTCGTGACGAGCACCGGGAGGGACGGAGCGCCCCGAGGCGTCACCTGTTCCTCGCTCAGCAGCGTCGCCCTCGATCCGCCGACCCTCCTCGTCTGTCTGAAGACCCACGGCAGCACCCTGGACGCGATCCGGGCGCGGGAGTGGTTCGCGGTGAACCTGCTGCACGCACGGGCACGCGCCGCCGCGGAGGTCTTCTCGTCCCCTGTCGCCGACCGGTTCGGGCACGTCCGCTGGCGGCCGACGGACACGGCGGGGCTGCCGTGGCTGCACGAGGACGCCCTCGCCGTCGCGGAATGCGCCCTCGCCGGGCTGTACGCCGTCGGCGACCACACGGTCGTCCTCGGCGAGGTGGCGGGCATGGAGGTCCGGCCGGACGTACCGCTGCTCTACGGCCTGCGGCGGTTCTCGGCCTGGCCGGCCGGCCCCGGACCCGCCGCCTGACACCCACACCGACCAGAGCGCCGATCAACCCGAGGGGAATGCCGCGATGACCGCAACCGAGCACGGTCTCGGACTGGCCGAGCAGTCCGGCGACGTCGAGTCGACCCTGGACTGGTTCCGGCGGATGAGGGAGTACGCCCCCGTCAGCCACGACGAGGGCAGCGGAGTGTGGCACGTCTTCCGGTACGCGGACGCGGAACGGATCCTGGCCGACTCGGTCGCCTTCTCGTCCGACTTCAGTGATCTCACGCCCTCCCAGGAGGACGTCGACCTCTTCTCCCGCGGCAATCTCATCCGCAAGGACCCGCCGGACCACCGCAAGCTGCGCGCCCTCGTCGGCAAGGCGTTCACGCCGCGGGTCGTGGCCCGGCTCGAACCCCGCATCACCGAGATCGCCGGCGAACTCCTCGACGCGGTGAAGGGCGCGGACCGGATCGAGGTGATCTCGGACCTGGCCTATCCCCTGCCGGTCATCGTCATCACGGAGCTCCTCGGCATCCCCGCCGAGGACCGCGCCACCTTCCGGCGCTGGGCCGAGGCCCTGGTGTCGCCGAGCGGCGGGGGCGGCGGGCTCATCCCGAACGAGCAGCGCGTCCGGTCCATGGCCGCGGTGATGCGCGAGATGAACCCGTACTGCCTGGAACACATCCGCTCGCGCCGCGCCCGGCCCAAGGACGACCTGATCAGCGCCCTCGCGGCGGCGGAGGTGGACGGCCAGCGCCTCGCGGACGAGGAGATGGTCGGCTTCGTCAGCCTGCTGCTGCTCGCCGGCCACATCACCACCACCGTGCTGCTCGGCAATGCCGTGCTGTGCCTGGGAGAACACCCGGAGGCCGTCGCGGCCCTGCGCGCGGACAGGTCCTCACTGCCCACCGCCATCGAGGAAGTGCTCCGCTACCGCGCGCCGCTGGCTCCGATGACGCGACGCACCACCCGGGACGTCGAGGCCGGCGGACGCACCATTCCGGCGGGCGAGATCGTCGTCACCTGGCTCTCCTCGGCCAACCGGGACGAGCGGGTGTTCGCCGACCCGGACCGCTTCGACTTCCGCCGCAAGCCCAACCCCCACCTCAGCTTCGGGCACGGCATCCACTTCTGTGTGGGGGCTCCGCTGGCCCGTCTCGAGACCCGTGTCGCCCTGGAGCTGATGCTCGACCGCTGGAGCGGGTTCTCGGCCGGTCCGGACGTCGAGTTCCACGACGCACGCGGGATCTTCGGCCCCAGGCGGCTCCCCCTCCGTGTGTGCTGGGCCTGAACCGGAGGGCGCGGGGACCGGACCGGAGCCTGCCGGACCCGAACCAGAGAGAAAGGACGAACCGTTCATGGCCACGACCGCCGCCACGACCGAACATGTGATCGAGGTGCCGGGTGCGCGACTCTGCTACGAGACCAGCGGAGCGGGACCCCTGCTCCTGCTGGTCGGCGCGCCCATGGGCAGCAGGGGATTCGCGACCATCACCCCGCTCCTCGCCGAACACTTCACCGTCGTCACCTACGACCCCCGCGGCTTCCTGCGGAGCACCGCCGAGGACCCCGACGCGGAGGTGACGCTCGACCTGCTGACCGACGACGTCCACCGGCTGCTCACGGTGCTGGGCGACGCGCCGGCCTATGTCTTCGGCAGCAGCGGCGGGGCCTCGATCGCGCTGGACCTGCTCACCCGGCACCCCGAGCAGGTGCGCGCCGTGGTGGCACACGAGGCTCCGCTCGTCGAACTGCTGCCGGACGCCGCCGAGTTGCGCGCGGCACTGCAGGACGTCTGCGAGACGTACACCGGACAGGGCCGCAACGAGGGCCTGAAGAAGTACGCCGCCCTGACCGGCGTCGAGCGGTTCTCGCGGCCGCCCGGAGGCGGGCGGCACGAGGTCACCGACTTCGCGTCGTTCACTCCGCCGGCCGACGTACGGGCCATCCTCGACCGGTTCTTCGCGCACGTCCTGCGTCCCACGGCGCTCTACCGCCCCGACCTGTCCGCGCTGCGGGCGGCGTCCGCCCGCGTCGTGGTGGGCGGCGGAACCGAGTCCAAGGGACAGCTCTCCCACCGGTCCGCGACCGCGCTCGCCGGGGAACTCGGCACCGGGCTCGTCGACTTCCCCGGGGACCACACGGGCTTCCAGGGCGAGCCGGAACCCTTCGTCCGGCTCCTGCGCCAGGTGCTCACGGAAACGGCCTGAGCCCAGGCGGTGTCATCGACCGAGTACTGCACCTGGAGTGACTCATGACCGATCTGACCTACTCGGAGTACCTGCAGGTCGACACCCTGCTGTCACTCCAGAACCCGCGTTCGTCGGGTACGGCCGACCGCTCGGTGGTGCTGGCCGAACACTTCTTCATCGTCGCCCACCAGTCGTGCGAGCTGTGGCTCAAGCAGCTGGTCGCCGATCTCGAGGCCGTGGTGGACACCCTCGCCTCCGCGTCCGGCGCGGAGCGCCTCGAGCCGACCGTGGAGCTGCTGCAGCGGTCCGGCGGGCTGCTCCGCGTGCTGCACGAGCAGGTCCTCGTACTGGAACGGCTGCCGCTGCGGGACTTCGTCGAGTTCCGGCCGCTCCTCGGCACCGCGAGCGGGGCACAGTCCGGGCAGTTCGCCGTGCTCGCCCGGCTGATCGGTGACGACCGGCGCCGGGGTGCGCTGTACGAGGCGTTCGTGGCCGCCGCGGCGCGCTCGGGCCTCTCGGTGACGCAGGTGTGCCGACAGGGTGCCGAGGCGGGCGTCCTGCACCGGATCGCCGAGGCGCTGCTCGACGTCGGCGACGGCCTGTGGCGGTGGAAGGTCGCCCATCTCGGCCTGATGTCCCGGATGGTCGGCGGCGAGCAGGGCACCGGCGGCACCAGCGGCATCGACCACCTGCTGCGCCGGATCACCCTGCCGTTCCGCGAACTCCGCGTCCACCGCGGCGAGTCGCACGCGTCCGAGCTGGCCGGCAGCACGGGCTGAGACGTCCCTTCGTCACGGAAAACCAAGGTGAGGACCCATGATCTCCAGTGTGGTAATCGTCGGCGGCGGTACGGCGGGATGGATGACCGCCACCTATCTCAAGGCCGCCCTCGGCGAACGGATCGACGTGACGCTCGTCGAGTCCAGGAACGTCTCGACGATCGGCGTGGGCGAGGCCACGTTCAGCACCGTGCGGCACTTCTTCCGGTTCCTCGGCCTGGCCGAGCACGAGTGGATGCCGGAGTGCCACGCCTCGTACAAGCTCGCGATCCGCTTCGAGAACTGGCGCGAGAAGGGGCACTACTTCTACCACCCGTTCGAGCGCCCGCGGGTCGTGAACGGCTACTCGCTCGCCGACTGGTGGCTGCACCTGAGGCCGGGCGACCGGTTCGACCGGGACGCGTCCGTGCTGGCCGCGCTGTGCGACGCCAAGGCGTCCCCGAAGTACCTGGACGGCACCGTCTTCGAGCAGGACTTCCTCACGGGCGAGGGTGACCAGCGCGCGACGCCGCCCGGCCAGTCCACCCAGTTCCCCTACGCCTACCACTTCGACGCCACCCTGCTGGCGCGCTTCCTCACCCGGTTCGGGGTCGAGCGCGGCGTCCGGCACGTGCTCGACGACGTGCTCGACGTGCGCCTCGACGAGGACGGATCCATCAGGAACGTGCTCACCAAGGAACACGGGGAGCTCACCGGTGACCTCTTCGTCGACTGCACCGGTTTCCGCGGCCTCCTGCTGAACAAGGCCCTGGGCGTGCCGTTCGTCTCGTACCAGGACAGCCTGCCCAACGACAGTGCGGTGGCCCTGCGCGTACCCGTGGACGTGGCGAAGCGAGGCATGCGGCCGTGCACCACGGCCACCGCCCAGGACGCCGGCTGGATCTGGACGATCCCGCTGCTCGACCGGCTGGGCACCGGCTACGTCTACGCCAGCGACTACTGCTCGCCGGAGGAGGCCGAGAAGACCCTGCGGGACTTCGTCGGCCCCGCCGCCGACGACCTGTCCGCCAACCACATCCGGATGAGGATCGGCCGCAGCGCCCAGTCGTGGGCGAAGAACTGCGTGGCGATCGGGCTGTCCAGCGGCTTCGTCGAGCCGCTCGAGTCCACGGGCATCTTCTTCATCCAGAACGGCATCGAGCAGCTCGTCCGGCACCTCCCCGACGGACGGGACGACGAGCGGCTGCGCGAGGCGTACAACCGGCAGGTCGGACGCGTCATGGACGGCGTACGGGAGTTCCTCGTCCTCCACTACTACGCCGCCGCGCGCGACGACAACCAGTACTGGCGGGACGCCAAGACGCGCCGCATCCCCGACGGCCTCGCCGAGCGCATCGAGCAGTGGCGCACGAAGCTCCCCGACGAGGACTCGGTGTACCCCTATTTCCACGGCTTCGAGCCCTACTCGTACACCGCCATGCTCCTGGGACTCGGCGGCCTGGAGACCCCGTCGCTCCCGGTGCTCTCACGGCTCGACGAGACCGACGCGCTGAAGGAGTTCGCACGGGTGCGGCAGCAGGCGGACGCCCTGACCGCCCGGCTGCCCAGCCAGTACGCCTATCTGGCGCACCAGCACGAGGCCGCCGCGGCCCGTACCCCGGCCTGATGGCGCGCCATGGAGGAGGCTGGTGGGACGGCTGGCTGCGGTGGCTGCAGCCGGGACTGGTGGCCTACGGCATGTTCTGGGGCCTCACCCCGCCGGCCGAATGGCTCACGGAAGGGCAGGCGCACCCGCCCCGCCGTCCCCCGAGGCCCGGGGCCGCCCCCGCGCCCGGCCACCCGGAGCGGCTCGTCCCGCACGTACGGCCCTCACCGGCCGAGCAGGCCCTGTGGCAGCAGCTCGCCTCCGGCGCTCCCGGAGTGCCGAAGACCGGTCACGCCGACCGGCTGCCCTGACCGTCCCGTCGGCAGCACGGTGCCGGGTGGCGAACACGTTTCCCGTGGGAGAAGAGATCCGATGACAACTCAGCTCACCTCCGGACCCCGTTCGGGGGCCGGACCCGACAAACAGGTCGCGCTGGCCCAGCCGAGAGGCTTCTGCGCGGGCGTGCGCCGCGCCATCGGCATCGTGGAGCGGGCCCTGGACCTGCACGGCGCGCCGGTCTACGTACGCAAGGAGATCGTGCACAACCACTACGTCGTCTCCGAGCTGGAGAAGCGGGGCGCGCGCTTCGTCGACAGCGAGGACGAGGTGCCGGAGGGCGCCCTGTGCGTGTTCTCGGCGCACGGCGTCTCGCCCGCGGTCCGCGCCAGGGCCGACGAACGGCGCCTGGAAGTCATCGACGCGACCTGTCCGCTCGTCGCCAAGGTGCACCAGGAGGCGCTGCGCTTCGCCCGGGACGGGCGCGTCATCCTGCTGGTCGGGCACGCGGGTCACGAGGAGGTCGAAGGCGTGCGCGGCGAGGCGCCCGAGCGCACCCTGGTGGTCGAGACGACCGAGGACGTACGGCGGCTCGACCTGGCCGACGACACGCCGGTGGCCTATCTCACCCAGACCACCCTGTCGTTCGACGAGACCGCGCGCGTCGTCGAAGCGCTGCGGCACCGGTTCCACGACATCGTCGGCCCGCACGACGACGACATCTGCTACGCCAGCCAGAACCGGCAGAACGCGGTCAAGGAGCTGGCCGGCCGCACCGACCTGGTCCTGGTCGTCGGATCGCGCAATTCCAGCAACTCGCTGCGCATGGTCGAGGTGGCCCGGGAGCACGGTGCCGCCGCCCACCTGGTCCCGGACGTCACCGAGCTGGACGAGCGGTGGCTGGAAGGGGCGTCACGGGTCGGCGTCAGCTCGGGTGCCAGCGCCCCGGAGATCCTGGTGGGCGAACTGGTCGACCGGCTGGCCTCGCTCGGCTACGCCGACGTCGAGGTGCAGGAAGGCGCCGTGGAGGACGTCGTGTTCTCCATCCCGGGGCGCCTGGCCGACCCGGTCACCGGCAGGACGCCGCGCACCCCTCTCGCCGACGAGGTGGGCTGATGTCGACCGTGACGGACGCCCGTACGGCGGCACTTCGGCACACGACGGTCACCGGGGGCCACACCGTGCCGGCCCTGGACGAGCTCGGCGGACCGGCCGGCCTGAAGGCCCTGTCCCCCGAGGCGGCGCGCCGGCTCGCGGAGGACATCCGCCGGTCCCTGGTCGACACCGTCACCAGGACGGGCGGTCACCTCGGCCCCAACCTGGGCGTCGTCGAGCTCTCCCTCGCGCTGCACCGCGTCTTCGACTCCCCGAGGGACCGGATCCTCTGGGACACCGGGCACCAGACCTATGTGCACAAGATCCTCACGGGTCGCGCCGCGGGCTTCGACGCCCTGCGGCAGGCCGGCGGCCTCTCCGGCTATCCGTCCCGGCAGGAGTCCGAGCACGACGTCATCGAGAACTCGCACGCCTCGACCGTGCTGTCCTGGGCCGACGGCCTCGCAAGGGCCCACCGTCTGCGCGGCGTCACCGACCACGTGGTGGCGGTGATCGGCGACGGGGCGCTGACCGGCGGCATGGCCTGGGAAGCGCTCAACAACATCGGGGCGGCGCAGGACCGGCCGGTGATCGTCGTGCTCAACGACAACACCCGGTCCTACGCCCCCACCGTCGGCGCGCTGGCCGGACACCTGGCGGCGCTGCGCGGCCCCGAGCCGCCGCGGGCCCTGTTCGAACAACTCGGGCTGGCCTATCTGGGGCCCGTCGACGGGCACGACATCGCCGGGCTCGAGGAGGCACTGCACCGGGCGGCGGCCCTGCGCCGGCCGGTCGTGCTGCACTGCGTCACCGAGAAGGGCCGCGGTCACGCCCCGGCCGAGCAGGACGAGGCGGACAGGTTCCACGCCGTCCGCGCCCGGACCGCGCCCGGGGCGCCCGGCAGGAAGTCGCCGTCGTGGACCTCCGTCTTCGGCGAGGCACTGGCCGAACTCGGGGAGACGCGACCGGACATCGTGGCGGTCACGGCCGCGATGCTCGAACCGACGGGGCTGAGCACCTTCGCCGGCCGCTACCCGGACCGCACGGTCGACGTCGGCATCGCCGAGCAGCACGCGGTGACCGCGGCGGCGGGCCTGGCCTTCGGGGGCCTGCACCCGGTGGTGGCGCTGTACGCGACCTTCCTCAACCGGGCCTTCGACCAGCTCCTGCTGGACACGGCGCTGCACCGGGCCGCGGTGACCTTCGTGCTGGACCGTGCCGGGGTGACCGGCGACGACGGTCCCTCCCACCACGGCATGTGGGACCTGTCGCTGCTCCAGCTCGTGCCCCACCTGCGGGTGGCCGCGCCCCGGGACGCCGCGACCCTGCGGCGGGCCCTGCGGGAAGCGGTCTCCGTGCACGACGGGCCCACCGCGGTGCGCTTCCCGAAGGGCAGCACCGGTGCCGACATCCCGGCGGTCGAGAGCGTGGGCGGCGTGGACGTCCTGCGGCGCGGCGAGCGGGCGGACGTCCTGCTCGTCTCCGTCGGGGCCATGGCCGACGCGTGCGCGGACGCGGCCGAACGGCTGACCGGGCACGGTCTCGGAGTCACCGTCGTCGACCCCCGCTGGGTCAAGCCCGTGCCGCCCGCCGTGGTCGAGCTCGGCCTGCGCCACCGGCTCGTCGTCACCGTCGAGGACGGCGGCCGGGCCGGAGGCGCCGGGCAGGCGATCGCCCAGGCGATGAGCGACGCCGGAGCGCCGGCGCCCGTCCGCACCCTCGGTCTGCCGCAGGACTTCCTCGAACACGGCACACGAGCGGAGGTCCTGGCGCGGTGCGGCCTGTCCGGGGAGGGCATCGCGCGCGCCGTGACCGAACTCCCCCGTCCCGGCGGACCGATGGCCGGCCCGGCGCGCGAGCGCCGTCCGTGATCACTCGACAGCAGGTTCCGACAGCGGATGCGACAGCGGTTCCACCAGCGGATCCGACAGCGGTTCCGACGACAGTGAGGAGCACGACAGTGAGGAGCACGGAGTGATGCCGGTCCCTCTCGGTATCCCGTCCGTTCCGACCCGGCTCGCCGAGCGGCGCAAGAGCCGCCAGATCCAGGTCGGATCGGTGGCCGTCGGCGGCGACGCCCCG
>NZ_JBHXTJ010000066.1:0-33284 GCF_042677525.1 Streptomyces sp. NPDC127114 | reverse complement strand
GGGCCCTTCCGGCGTTTCCGACTCTATCAGATCCTTTCGGCGTCTGATTCCCAGTCAGAGGGGGTTGTCTTCCCGGCTGTTGGGCCGTTCCGACGAGTGAGACTTTAGCGGATTCCTTGGCCCCGACGCTAATCGGGGGCCGGCGTTCAAACCTTCGAACGCGGATTCCTCATTTCGCAAAAACGCACGGAAACACAGGACGGCACGACGAATCGACGCCGTCAGGCGTTGGTGGTTCTTGCGGAATGGCTGTCCGGGGCCGACCGGAGTCGGTGCTCACGTCGGACAACCCGGAGAACACTACGGATCGCGTAATCCCGTGTCAACCCCGGGCCTGGTGCGTACCCTGTGCGTATGACGACGCATGCGCACACCACCCAGTGGTGGGCCGCCTGACCGGCGGCCCGTACTCACGCATGCAGACAACGGCCGCCGCCTCGGCGGCCGTTCGCGTATCCCCCTCCGGGAGCCCGGCCGACGGGCCGGCGGTGCTCCGGCAGAGAGCCAGGAGAGAGGGAGGACGAACGCGATGAAGCGGATCTTCAGTGGGGTCAAGCCGACCGGGCACCTGACGCTGGGCAACTACCTCGGGGCCGTCCGGCGGTGGGTCGAGGTGGACCAGCACCAGGCGGACGCGCTGTTCTGCGTGGTGGACCTGCACGCGCTGACCGTGGAGCACGATCCGGCGCGGGTGACGCGGCTGAGCCGGCAGGCGGCGACGCTGCTGCTGGCCGCCGGCCTGGATCCGGAGCGGTGCACGGTGTTCGTGCAGAGCCACGTGGACGAGCACGCGCGGCTGTCGTACCTGATGGAGTGCGTGGCCACGGACGGCGAGATGCGGCGGATGATCCAGTACAAGGAGAAGAGCGCGCGGGCGCGGGCGGCCGGGCAGAGCGTGCGGTTGTCGCTGCTGACGTACCCGGCGCTGATGGCCGCGGACATCCTCGCGTACGGCGCGGACGAGGTGCCGGTGGGTGAGGACCAGACGCAGCACGTGGAGCTGACGCGGGACCTGGCCGTGCGCTTCAACCAGCGGTACGGGCATGTGTTCACGGTGCCGAAGGCGACGCACCCCGTGGTGGCGGCGCGGGTCATGGATCTGCAGGACCCGACGTCGAAGATGGGGAAGTCGCACGAGAACGGGTCCGGGATCGTCTATCTGCTCGACGACGCGGACGCCGTCCGGCGGAAGGTCATGCGGGCGGTGACGGACAGCGGGCGGGAGGTCGTGTACGACCGGGAGGCCAGTCCGGGGGTGGCGAACCTGCTCGATCTGCTGGCCGCCGCGACGGGTGGGAACCCGAACGAGCTTGCCGGTGTATACGAGTCGTACGGGGCGTTGAAGAAGGACACGGCGGAGGCGGTGGTGGAGCTGCTGCGGCCGGTGCGGGAGCGGCATGCCGAGCTCGCGGCGGATCAGGGGCACGTGGACAAGGTGCTGCGGCAGGGTGCCGAGCGGGCGCGGGGGATGGCGCGGCCGGTGGTGGACCGGGCCTATCGGGCGATCGGGCTGTTGCCGGCGGTCTGACGGAAGGCGGTGCGGTAGTCGCGCGGGCTGGTGGCGAGGTGCGAGGCGAAGTGCTGGCGCATGGTGACCTCGCTGCCGAAGCCCGCGCGGCGGGCCACTTCGGGGAGGGGATGGTCGGTGAGTTCGAGGAGTTTTCGGGCCGCGGCGACGCGCTGGGTGATGAGCCAGTGGAGGGGGCTGGTGCCGGTGGTGGCCTGGAAGTGCCGGGCGAAGGACCGGGGTGACATGCCGGCGTGGGCGGCGAGGCTCGCGACGGTGTGGGGCTGGTCGAGGTGGGCCAGGGCGTGGGCGCGGACGGCGGCGAGGGCGTCGGCGTCGCGGTCGGCGCATGGGGTGGGCTGTTCGATGAACTGGGCCTGGGTCCCGGTGCGGAAGGGGGCGGTGACCATGGAGCGGGCGATGGTGGCGGCGGTCTCGGCGCCGTGGGTGGTGCGGACGAGGTGGAGGCACAGGTCGATGCCGGCGGCGGTGCCGGCGGAGGTCCAGATACCGGTGTCCTCGACGAACAGCGCTTCGGGTTCGACCTTCACCTGGGGATAGCGCTCGGCGAGGGTCCGGGCGAGGTGCCAGTGGGTGACGGCGCGGCGGCCGTCGAGGAGTCCGGCCCGGGCGAGGACGAAGGCGCCCGCGCAGAGGGAGGCGACGGGGGTGCCGGCGGCGTGGGCGCGGCGCAGCGCGTCGAGGACGGGTGCGGGGATGTCGGCGTCGGGGTCCTCGATGCCGGGGACGAGGACGAGGTCGGTGGGGGTGAGGGTGTCGAGCCAGTCGAGGGGCCGGTCGGGGGTGAGGCTGAGGCCGCCGCGGATCGGGAGGGGGCTGTGGGGGTCGGCGGCGGGGCGGCGGAGGTCGAAGGGCGGGACGCCGCGGTGGGTGCGGTCGCTGCCCCAGACCTCGGTGATGACGGAGACGTCGAAGGCGCGGATGCCGGGGAAGGAGAGGAGGGCGATGCGCTGGGGGCTCGTGTGGTCTGCCGACATGGTTGGCAGTAAACCATCGATCGTGGGCTTTTCTGCCTCTGGGGCTGGTGGTCGTGCGGCGGCAGGATCGTCGGTATGGAGACCAGGGAGGTTACGGAGATGGACGAGAACGCGGCGCTGGTGGTCGTCGATGTGCAGAAGGGCTTCGACGACGAGGGCTTCTGGGGGCGTCGGGACAATCCGGAGGCCGAGGCGAACATCGCGGCGCTGATCGATCTGTGGCAGGGGACGGGCCGTCCGGTCGTGTTCGTGCGCCACGACTCGGTGCAGGTGGGGTCGCCGCTGCGGTCGGGTTCGGTGGGCAACGAGTTCAAGGACTTCGTCGCGGAGCGGCGGGGGAAGGGGGCGGGGCCGGAGCTGCTGGTCACGAAGAGCGTGAACTCGGCGTTCTACGGGGAGCCGGATCTGGACGCCTGGCTGAAGGGGAGCGGCATCGGGCAGATCGTGATCGTCGGGATCCAGACGAACATGTGCAACGAGACGACGGCCCGGATGGGCGGGAACCTCGGGTACGACGTGGTGTTCGTGATCGACGCGATGCACACGTTCGACCTGGCCGGGCCCTTCGGGTGGACGCGGAGCGCGGAGGAGCTGACCCGGGCGACGGCGGTGTCGCTGCACGGCGGGCGGTTCGCCCGGGTCGTCCGTACCGAGGAGGTGCTGAAGGCGGCGGGGTAGGCGCTGATCCGCCGGGCAGGCCCTGGGTCAGCCGTTGCCGGAGGCGAGCTCGCGGCTGCGGTCGCGGGCGGCCTCGAGGGCGGCGATGAGGGCGGCCCGTACGCCGTGGTTCTCCAGCTCGCGGATGGCGGAGATGGTGGTGCCGGCGGGGCTGGTGACGGCCTCGCGGAGCTTGACCGGGTGTTCGCCGCTGTCGCGGAGCATGACGGCGGCGCCGATCGCGGCCTGGACGATCAGGTCGTGGGCCTGGGCGCGGGGCAGGCCGAGGAGGATGCCGGCGTCGGTCATGGCTTCGACGAGGTAGTAGAAGTAGGCCGGGCCGGAGCCGGAGAGGGCGGTGGCGGCGTCCTGCTGGGACTCGGGGACGCGGAGGGTCTTGCCGACGCCGCCGAAGATCTCCTCGGCGTGGGCGAGGTGCTCGGGGGTGGCGTGGCTGCCCGCGGAGATCACCGACATGCCTTCGTCGACGAGGACGGGGGTGTTGGGCATGACGCGGACGACGGGGGTGCCGGCGGTGAGGCGCTCTTCGATGAAGGCGGTGGGGATGCCGGCGGCGGCGCTGACGACGAGGCGGTCGGCGGTGACGTGAGGGGCGAGTTCGTCGAGGAGCCGGCCCATGTCCTGGGGCTTCACGGCGAGGATGAGGGTGTCGGCGCGCTTGGCGGCGTCGGCGTTGCTGACGGTCTCGACGCCGTAGCGGGCGCGGAGTTCCTCGGCGCGTTCGGCGCGGCGGGCGGTGACGAGGAGGTGGGCGGGGCGCCAGCCGGCACGGATCATGCCGCTGAGGAGCGCCTCACCGATCTTGCCGGTGCCGAGGACTGCGACGGTCTGGGTCATGGGGTCTTTCACCTCGCCGGGATGGGCCTGCGCCTGTCCATGCGGACGGACGGCGTGTCCCTCCGCAGGGACATCCTTGCACCGAGGGCCTGGGCGGTGCGTTCCGTGTCCGAGGGGCGGTCAGGCGGTGCGGCGGCGGAGGGTGGCGGCGCCGAGGGCGAGGACGAGGACGGCGCAGCCGGCGACGACCAGGGCGTCGCGGAGGAAGTCGGCGGTGATGTCGGTGTGGCGGAGTACCTGGTTCATGCCGTCGACGGCGTACGACATGGGCAGGGCGTCGGAGACGGCTTCGAGGGCGGGGGCCATGCGGTCGCGCGGGGTGAACAGGCCGCACAGCAGGAGCTGGGGGAAGATCACGGCCGGCATGAACTGGACGGCCTGGAACTCGGAGGCGGCGAAGGCCGAGACGAACAGGCCGAGGGCGGTGCCGAGCAGGGCGTCGAGGAGAGCGACGAGGAGCAGCAGCCAGGGGCTGCCGATGACGTCGAGGCCGAGGAACCACAGGGCGAGGCCGGTGGCGAGGACCGACTGGACGACGGCGACCAGGCCGAAGGCGAGGGCGTAGCCGGCGATGAGGTCGGCCTTGCCGAGGGGCATGGCGAGGAGGCGTTCGAGGGTGCCGGAGGTGCGTTCGCGGAGGGTCGCGATGGAGGTCACCAGGAACATGGTGATGAGCGGGAAGATGCCGAGGAGCGAGGCGCCGATGTTGTCGAAGGTCTGCGGGCTTCCGTCGAAGACGTAGCGGAGCAGGACGAGCATCAGGCAGGGCACGAGGAGCATCAGGGCGATGGACCGCGGGTCGTGGCGGAGCTGGCGCAGGACCCGGGCGGCGGTGGCGAGGGTGCGGTCGAGGTTCACGGCTGCTCCTTGGTGACGGTGCCGGCCTGGGTCTGGCTCGGTGCCTGGGTATCGGCGTGGGCGCGGGCCGCGGCGGCGTCGACGAGGTGGAGGAAGGCGTCCTCGACGGTGGCGGTGTCGTTGCGGCGGCGCAGGGCCTCGGGGGTGTCCTCGGCGAGGAGTTCGCCCTCGCGCAGCAGGAGCAGCCGGTGGCAGCGCTCGGCCTCGTCCATGACGTGGCTGGAGACCAGGAGTGTGGTGCCCCGGTCGGCGGCGATGCGGTGGAAGAGGTCCCACAGGTCGCGGCGGAGGACGGGGTCGAGGCCGACGGTGGGTTCGTCGAGGACGAGGAGTTCGGGGGTGCCGAGGAGGGCGACGGCGAGCGAGACGCGGCTGCGCTGGCCGCCGGAGAGCCGGCCGGCGAGGGCGTCGGCGTGGGAGGTGAGGTCGACGTCGGCGATGGCCTGGGTGACGGCGGCGCGGCGTTCGTCGCGGTGGGCGCGGCCGGGCAGGAGGACGGCGGCGAAGTAGTCGAGGTTCTGGCGGACGGTGAGGTCGTCGTAGACGGACGGCGCCTGGGTGACGTAGCCGATGCGGGAGCGCAGGGCGGGGTCGCCGGCGGGGCGGCCGAGGACGTCGAGGGTGCCGGTGACCTTGGCCTGGGTGCCGACGATCGCGCGCATGAGGGTGGTCTTGCCGCAGCCGGAGGGGCCGAGGAGGCCGGTGATGCGGCCGCGGGGGACGGTGAAGTCGAGGGCGCGCAGGACGGTGCGGTCGCCGCGGACGACGGTGAGGGCGGTGGCGGTGACGGCCGCGCCGGTGGCCGGGGCGGCCTCGGGGCCGGCGGTGGGGCCGGCCTCACCGGTTTTATTCATCATGTGATGAATAGTGGGCCCATGGGTGCGACACGTCAAGGACCCCCGGACGATGTCCGGGGGTCCTGGAATGACTCGGGGTGGGGGCGAGCCCTAGCGCCTGGGCTTCTTGCGGCCCGACGGGTTGCCCGTACGGCTCGCGCGGCGCTTCTCGAAGCGCGTGACGGCCTCCTCGTACTCCGCGCGCAGGAGCCTCTCGCCGGGCGCCTCGGTGAGGCTGCGGACGAAGTAGGCGAGCAGCGAGCCGATGAAGCCGATGGCCTTCAGGCTGCGCAGGGCGTCCTCGCGGGCCGGGTCGGCGGGGCGCCGGACGAAGCCCTCCCACGTCTTGCGGAAGGCGATCGCGCTGCAGACCGCGAACATCACGACCACGAGCGTGTTGACGAAGCCGCCGACCTTCGCGATCTCCAGGCCCTGGTACGCGAAGCGCAGCACGAAGCAGCCCGCGACCGCGGCGAGGAGCGAGCCGACGGAGGCGCCGACGCGACGCAGGGTGTAGCCGTCGCGGTGGTCCACCCAGGTCGTGCCGAAGAAACGGAGCTCCTCGGGCTGCGGCCCGGCGGGGGTGGTGCCGGTCTTGCTCTGCTTTTCCTCGCTCACGGGATCGATTATCCCCGGCCGCGGACGCGGCCGCCGTCAGCCGCAGCGCCGGGTCACGTAGCCGTCACTGCCCGTCTTCACATACGCGTCGGAGACGAACTGCCCGGGGCCGATGTTGTCCCAGACGTTGGTGGTGCCGTAGGGGCCGGTGATCCACTCGCCCGGCGTCTGGCAGTAGATCTGCACCCAGGCGCCCAGCGTGAGCGTGCGGACGATCGGGTACTTCGTGCCCGGACCCGAGCGGACGTTCACCCGGTACCCGGGAGCGACCGGGTAGGCCGGGACCTCGCCGGCGGTGGTCGCGACGTCCTCCGCCGCCATGGTCGCGACGGCCTCCGTGCCGGCCGTACCCGCGGTGTCCGCGGTCCTTGCCGCCACGGTCGTCGACTCGTTCTCGCTGCCCATTGCCACTCCCCCGTCCGGTGCGCGCGAGCGCCTGCCAGAAGCACTGCGGAGAAATTCACCCTCCGCGACGCGCAGGCTAGCAAGCCCCGCCGACTTCGGCCCCACCATGGACTAGGCTCCGTGCGTCGCGCAGGCGCGCGGACACGACGGGGAACCACACGGGGGTCGGCGATGCCGCCGTTGCGCAGGACCGGTGCCGACCGGGAAGCGGAAGAGCCCGACTACGCGGGCGAGTACCGGCTCCAGGCCGTCCTCGGCGCCGGCGGCATGGGCGTCGTCCACCTCGCCACCTCCGCCTCCGGGCTGCGGCTCGCGGTCAAGGTGGTGCACGAACAGTACGCGGAGGACCCCGAGTTCAGGGCCCGCTTCCGCCAGGAGGTGGCCGCCGCGCGGCGGGTCAGCGGCGCGTTCACCGCACCCGTCGTGGACGCCGATCCCGACGCCGAACGCCCCTGGATGGCCACCCTCTACGTCCCCGGCCCCACCCTCGCCGACCAGGTGAAGCGGAGCGGTCCGCTGTCCCCCGCCGAGCTGCGCCGGCTCACCGCCGGACTCGCGGAGGCGCTGCGCGACATCCACCGGGCGGGCGTCGTGCACCGCGACCTCAAGCCCAGCAACGTGCTGCTCACCGACTCGGGTCCGAAGGTCATCGACTTCGGGATCTCCCGGCCCGTGGACAGCGACCTCCACACGGAGACGGGGAAGTTGATCGGCTCGCCGCCGTTCATGGCGCCCGAGCAGTTCCAGCGGCCCAAGGAGGTCGGACCCGCCGCCGACGTCTTCGCGCTCGGCTCGGTGCTCGTGCACGCGGCGACCGGGCACGGCCCCTTCGACTCCGACAGCCCGTACATCGTCGCGTACCAAGTGGTGCACGACGACCCGGACCTGACGGGCGTTCCGGAGGAGCTGGCGCCGCTGGTGGCCCGCTGCCTGGCGAAGGAACCGGCCGAGCGGCCGACGCCCGCCGAGATCATGGCGGCGCTGCTGCCGCCCTCGTACGAGGCGACCGCGTTCATACCCGCGCAGCGGCGGTCGCCCGCCGGCGGGTCCGGCGCGGGCGCCGTGCGCGAGATGCCGGCGCCGACCGGGGCGTGGGACGCGGACACTCCCGTACGGGCCGAGGTGCCGCGCGCCGGACGTGGCGGGCGCAGGCAGCGCGGTGAGCAGAAGCAGCGGGGCGGACGCGAGCGACCCGACCGGCGCGGCGGACAGGGCCGGCGCGGCAGGCGGGTGCCGATCGCGCTCGGCGTGCTGCTCGCCGTCGCGGCGGGCGGGACCGTCGCCGTCCTCGCGGCGCGGGACGCGCGGCCGTCGGCCGCCTCGCCGCACCCGGCGCAGGCCGCCACGTCCTTCACCGGCTGGCAGACCGCGCTCGGCACGGCGGGCGGAGGCTCCGCCGCGCCCGCCGCCCCCGCCTGCGCGTTCGCGGAAGGCGCCCTCTACTGCTCGGCGCCGGGCATCGACGCCGCCCGCCTGGACGCCGCGACCGGACGGGTCGTCTGGTCACGGCCCGCCGGGAGCGGCGCCGGCGCGGGCGGAGGCGACGCGGACGGTACGGAGCGGCCGACGGCCCCCGTCGTGCTGCCCGGCGGCACCGTGGCCGTCACCGGCGCCACCGGCGAGCTGCGGACCTACGCGGCGAAGGACGGCACTCCCGGCTGGCGGACCCGGCCGGCCGCCGCCGAGCGCAACCGGCCGGCCGGTGCCGTGGTCGTCCTCAGCGGCGGCTCGCGGCAGCTGCGCGCGGTCGACGGCGCCACCGGCCGCCAGGTGTGGCGGCACGCGCTGCCCGGCCACAGCGCGCCGCAGCTCGGCCCGTACGACACCGCCGCCGGTCTGCTCACCGTGTACGAGCCGAGCGCCGACGGCACGCACACGGTGCTCAGCGCGGTACGGCCGGCCACCGGCACGGTCGCCTGGCAGCACCGTCTGAAGGGCAACCTGGTGCCCGTCGCGCACGGCTCGGACGGGGCGCTCGTCCTGGCCGCGACCTACCGCGAGATCCGGACCGAGGCCCTGGTCCACTACGACCCCGACCGGCGCGAGGCACGGCGCGTCCCGCTCCCGTACCGCGTCGCGAGCCCGTCGATCGCCGTGCGCGGCTCCACCGCGTACCTCCTCGACGCGCTCGGCCGGCTGACCGCCGTCGACCTCTCCGCCGCGCCCTCGGCGGGCCGGGTCCGCTGGGAGCTGGAGACCGGCAGCGGCAACGTCTCGGCCCTCACGCCCGGGCCCGGGGAGCGGCTCTACCTCTCCGCCTCCGACGGCCGCCTCATCGCCGTCGAAACCGCGCGCGGCTCCCTCCTCGCCCAGACCGCGCCGCGCCTGTCGGCGGGCCGCCTCGGCTACGTCACCTCCGTCCCGGCCCCGGTCGCCGCCGGTGAGCGCGTCTACGGGACGGCCCCGGACGGCTCCGTCTTCGCGGTGGACGGGAGCACGCCGGACAGCTGGTGAGTGCCGGGGAGAGCCGGCGAGGGCCAGGGAAAGGCGGCGAGTGCCAGGGCCACGGCGGCGAGGGCCAGGGAAAGGGCGAGGGCCAGGGCCACCGCGGACACGCGAAACGGCGGTGCGGAAACCCTCTCGGGTCCGCACCGCCGCCTTTCGTCCGCCGTCCGTCCGGACCGGGAAGCCCGGCCCGGTGGGCCGGCCCGGGAAGCCGGCCGGCCCGGAAGCCGTCAGCCCAGCTTCGTCACGTCGCGCACCGCGCCCTTGTCCGCGCTCGTGGCCATCGCCGCGTACGCCCGCAGCGCCGCCGAGACCTTGCGGTCGCGGTTCTTCGGCGCGTAGACGCCGCCGAGCGCCTCGCGGCGGGCGGCGAGGGTCTCCTCGTCGACGAGGAGGTCGATCGAGCGGGACGGGATGTCGATGCGGATGCGGTCGCCGTCCTCGACGAGGGCGATCGTGCCGCCCGAGGCGGCCTCCGGGGAGGCGTGGCCGATGGACAGGCCCGAGGTGCCTCCGGAGAAGCGGCCGTCGGTGATCAGGGCGCAGGTCTTGCCGAGGCCCCGGCCCTTGAGGAAGGACGTCGGGTAGAGCATCTCCTGCATGCCGGGGCCGCCCTTGGGGCCCTCGTAGCGGATGACGACCACGTCGCCGTCCTTGACCTGCTTGTTGAGGATCTTCTCGACGGCCTCCTCCTGCGACTCGCAGACGACCGCCGGGCCCTCGAAGGTCCAGATCGACTCGTCGACGCCGGCGGTCTTCACGACGCAGCCGTCGACGGCGATGTTGCCGCGGAGCACCGCCAGGCCGCCGTCCTTGGAGTAGGCGTGCTCGGCGGAGCGGATGCAGCCGGCCGCCGCGTCCAGGTCGAGCGTGTCCCACCGCTCGGACTGGGAGAAGGCCTCCGAGGAGCGGACGCAGCCGGGGGCCGCGTGCCACAGCTCGACGGCCTCCTCGGACGGGGAACCGCCGCGCACGTCCCAGTTCTTCAGCCAGTCCGCGAGGGAGGGGCTGTGGACGGCGTGGACGTCCTCGTTGAGCAGACCGGCGCGGTGCAGCTCGCCCAGGATGGCGGGGATGCCGCCGGCGCGGTGCACGTCCTCCATGTAGTACGTGCCGCGCGGCGCGACGTTCGGGGCGACCTTGGCCAGGCAGGGCACGCGGCGCGAGACCTCGTCCATGTCGCTCAGGCCGTAGTCGAGCTCGGCCTCCTGCGCGGCGGCGAGCAGGTGCAGGATCGTGTTGGTGGAGCCGCCCATGGCGATGTCGAGGGCCATGGCGTTCTCGAAGGCGGCCTTCGTGGCGATGTTGCGCGGCAGGACGGAGGCGTCGTCCTCGTCGTAGTAGCGCCGGGTGATGTCGACGACCGTGCGGGCGGCGTTCTCGTACAGCGCGCGCCGGGCGGTGTGGGTGGCGAGGACGGAGCCGTTGCCGGGGAGGGAGAGGCCGATGGCCTCGGTCAGGCAGTTCATCGAGTTGGCGGTGAACATGCCGGAACAGGACCCGCAGGTCGGGCAGGCGTTCTCCTCGATGCGGAGGATGTCCTCGTCGGAGACCTTGTCGTTGACGGCCTCGGAGATCGCGTCGACCAGGTCGAGCGTGCGGACCGTGCCGTCGACGAGCGTCGCGCGGCCGGACTCCATGGGGCCGCCGGAGACGAAGACGGTCGGGATGTTGAGGCGCAGGGCGGCCATCAGCATGCCGGGGGTGATCTTGTCGCAGTTGGAGATGCAGATCAGGGCGTCGGCGCAGTGCGCCTCGACCATGTACTCCACGCTGTCGGCGATCAGGTCGCGGGACGGCAGGGAGTAGAGCATGCCGCCGTGGCCCATCGCGATGCCGTCGTCGACGGCGATCGTGTTGAACTCACGGGCGATGCCGCCGGCCGCCGTGATCGCCTCGGAGACGATCCGGCCCACGGGCTGGAGGTGGGTGTGGCCGGGGACGAACTCGGTGAAGGAGTTCGCCACGGCGATGATCGGCTTCCGCCCGATGTCCGCGCCCGGTACACCGGAGGCGCGCATAAGGGCGCGGGCGCCCGCCATGTTGCGGCCGTGGGTGACTGTGCGGGACCTCAGCTCGGGCATCGTCGCTCGCTCCTCGTGATGGGTGTGTCTGGAGTCGAGCGTACGCTTCGACTCCAAGATCTGGACAAGGGTGTCCGCATGGCGGACGGTCGGCTCGCCCTTCGGTCAAGGCCGGGTCAGGTAGCGCTGCAGGGTCGGCGCCACCTGGGCCACGATCTCCTCGGGGTCCGCCGAGGCCAGCGGCTCCACCTGGATCACATACCGCAGGATCGCGATCCCGATCATGTGCGAGGCGGCCAGCTCCGCCCGGAACTTCGGCTCCGGTACGTCGAGGTCGGCGGCGATCCGCTCCAGGAGGCGCCGCAGCACGAATCCGCGCAGCACCTTGGCCGCCGCCTCGTGCGTCAGCGCGGAACGGATGATCGCGAGCAGCGGGGCCCGGGTCGCCGGGTTCTCCCAGACGCCGATGAAGAAGCGCGCGAGCCGCTCGCCGATGGCCTCGCGCGGGCCGCCGATGATGGCCGGGACGACGGCCGTGGGCTCGAAGGACACCTCGATCGCCGCGGCGAAGACCTCGTCCTTCGTACCGAAGTAGTGGTGCACGAGCGCCGCGTCCACGCCCGCCGCCTTCGCGATGCCGCGCATCGAGGTCTTGTCGTAGCCGCGCTCGGCGAACTGCTCGCGCGCCGCCTCGAGGATCCGCTCGCGCGCGCCCGGTCCGCTCTCCTCGGCGGCGGTACGGGAGGGACGGCCGCGCCGCCGGGCGGCCTTGCCGCCCGCGCCGGTTCCGTCGCCCGCGCCGCCGGCCTTCTCGCCCGAGCCCGCGCCGGCGCCCGCGTTCGCTCCCCCGCCCGCGCCGGCCTCCTCGCCCGCGCCTCCGCTCGCCCCTTCGCTCACGCGCGCGTGCCCCGCGAGGCGGCGGCCAGGTGGAGCCGGGTGAAGGCGAGGGCCTCGGCGAGGTCGGCCTCGCGTTCGGCGGAGGACATCGCGCGCCGGGTGTTGACCTCGATGACGACGTGGCCGTCGTAGCCGTTCAGGGCCAGTCGCTCCAGGAGCTCGGCACACGGCTGGTTGCCGCGGCCCGGCACCAGGTGCTCGTCCTTCGCGGAACCGCGCCCGTCGGCGAGGTGGACGTGGCCGAGCCGGTCGCCCATGCGGTCGACCATGGCGAGGGTGTCGGTACGGGCGGTCGCGGTGTGCGACAGGTCCAGGGTGTAGTGGCGGTAGTCGTCCTTGGTGACGTCCCACTCGGGCGCGTACGCGAGCATCTCGCGGTCCTTGTACCGCCACGGGTACATGTTCTCGACGGCGAAGCGGACGTCCGTCTCGTCGGCCATCCGCCAGATGCCGGTGACGAAGTCCCGCGCGTACTGCCGCTGCCAGCGGAACGGCGGGTGCACGACCACCGTCGACGCGCCCAGCTTCTCCGCGGCGGCCTGGGCCCGCTGGAGCTTGACCCACGGGTCGGTGGACCAGACCCGCTGGGTGATGAGCAGACACGGCGCGTGCACGGCGAGGATCGGCACCTGGTGGTAGTCCGACAGGCGGCGCAGCGCCTCGATGTCCTGGCTGACCGGATCGGTCCACACCATGATCTCGACACCGTCGTAGCCGAGGCGCGCGGCGACCTCGAAGGCCGTCGCCGTCGACTCCGGATAGACCGAGGCCGTCGACAGGGCGACCTTCGCATCCGGGACGCGCACCGCTGGTTCTGCCACGGAGACAGGGTACGGGGCGGGCCGGGCGCCCGGAGGGTGGTTCCGGTCACCCCGGAGCCACCCGCCCGGGACGCGACGCGGTCCCGCCCGGGACCCGACCCGGGCCCGCTCGGGCCCCGATCCGTCGGGTCGCCCTACGGCAGGTGGTCGAGGCGGCGCAGGATCACGCCCTCACGCAGGGCCCAGGGGCAGATCTCCAGCTGGTCGACGCCGAAGAGGTCCATCGCGCCCTCGGCGACCAGGGCGCCGGCGAGGAGCTGGGCCGCACGGCCCTCGGAGACGCCGGGGAGCACGGCGCGCTCGGACGAGGACATGGCGGCGAGCCGCGGCACCCACTCCTCCAGGGAGGCGCGGGACAGGGTGCGCTCGACGTACAGGCCGAAGCCCGAGCCGGGGGCACCGGCGAGGCGGGCGAGCTGCTTGAAGGTTTTGGAGGTGGCCACCACGTGGTCGGGCCGGCCGAAGCGGCTGAACTCGCCGACCGTACGCGCGATCTGCGCCCGGACGTGGCGGCGCAGCGCCTTCACGTCGTCGGTCTCCGGCGGGTCGCCCGGCAGCCAGCCCTTCGTGAGCCGGCCCGCGCCCAGCGGCAGGGAGACGGCGGCGTCGGGCTCCTCGTCGATGCCGAAGGCGACCTCCAGCGAGCCGCCGCCGATGTCGAGCAGGAACAGCTTCCCCGCGGACCAGCCGAACCACCGCCGGGCGGCGAGGAAGGTGAGCCGGGCCTCCTCCTCGCCGGTGAGGACCTGGAGCGCGATCCCGGTCTCGGCGTAGACCCGGGCGAGCACGTCGTCGGCGTTGCTCGCCTCCCGCACCGCCGAGGTCGCGAACGGCAGGACCTCCTCGCAGCCCTTGTCCTCGGCCGCCGTCAGCGCCTCGCGGACGGTGCCCACGAGCCGCTCCACGCCCGCGTCGGCGATGGCCCCGCGCTCGTCGAGCAGCTCGGCCAGGCGCAGCTCCGCCTTGTGGGAGTGGGCGGGCAGCGGGCGGGCGCCGGGGTGGGCGTCCACCACCAGCAGGTGCACTGTGTTCGAACCGACGTCGAGGACTCCGAGTCTCATGAACGGAAACGCTACTGCGCCCGCCCGCATACGCTTGGCGTTGTGCCAAAGACGAAAAAGGCGAAGCCGGGCAAAAGCAGTGCCGGCGAGCACGCCAGCGAGAACGCCGCGAAGGCCGCACGGGTGGCCCACGCGGCCAAGGCCGTGAAGGCGGTCAAGGCCGGCAAGGCCGGCAAGAAGGCCAGGGACGCCGAGCCCGACGAGAAGGGCCTGGACTTCCCGCGCGCCTGGGTCGAGTTCGCCGACCCGGACGACGAGGAGCAGGTCTACCGCTGCGACCTGACCTGGCTCACCTCCCGCTGGACCTGCATCTTCGGCAACGGCTGCCAGGGCATCCAGGAGGGCCGCGCCGACGACGGCTGCTGCACGCTCGGCGCGCACTTCTCCGACGAGGACGACGAGAAGCGGGTCGCGGAGCACGTGGCGCGTCTGACGCCGGAGCTGTGGCAGTTCCACGACGTCGGCACGGAGACGGGCTGGGTGCAGGTCGACGACGACGGCGACCGGCAGACCCGCCGCTGGCAGGGCTCCTGCATCTTCCAGAACCGCCCGGGCTTCGCGGGCGGCGCGGGCTGCTCGCTGCACATCCTCGCCGTGCAGGAGGGCCGGGAGCCGCTGGAGACCAAGCCGGACGTGTGCTGGCAGCTGCCGGTGCGGCGGACCTACGACTGGATCGAGCGACCCGACGACACCAAGGTCCTCCAGGTGTCGATCGGCGAGTACGACCGGCGCGGCTGGGGCCCCGGCGGCCACGACCTGCACTGGTACTGCACCACCGCGAGTTCGGCGCACGTGGGCAAGGAGCCGGTG
The DNA here is from genome assembly GCF_042677525.1 of Streptomyces sp. NPDC127114. Lineage (NCBI taxonomy): Bacteria > Bacillati > Actinomycetota > Actinomycetes > Kitasatosporales > Streptomycetaceae > Streptomyces > Streptomyces sp. NPDC127114. The sequence continues at coordinate 18,489 of NZ_JBHXTJ010000066.1, read as the reverse complement.
TACGTCTCGTACCGGCCCGAGCTGGTCGAGATGATGGGCCTCGCGGCGTACGAGGTCCTGGTCGGGCTGTGCGAGGCGCGGCTCGCCTCCCAGCTCCCGCTGGTCGCACCGCACCCGGCCGACCCGGCCCCGTAGGTCCGCGGGCCCTACGGGGAAGGCGCCGGGTCCGTGCTCGGGGCGTCGGTCGCCGAGGCCGTCGGCTCGGGCGTGGGTCCGGTGGTCGGCTCCGTCGTCGGAGGCTCCGTGGTGGGCTCGCCCGTCGTCGGCGGAGTGGTCGGCGGCTCGCTGGTGGGCGGCGGTGTCGTCGGCTCGTCCGTGCCGGTCGGCGGCGGGGTGGCCGGGCGGGTCGTGGTGGGCGGCGGAGTCGCCCCGTGGCCGTCGATCCGCACCACCGCGCCCGAGGGGTTCACGCCGACCCGGGCGCTCCAGGCGCCGGCCGGTTCGTGGGCGTGGTCGACGAAGATCCGCACGGTGACCGACTCTCCCGGGCCCAGCGTGCCGGAGGCCTGGCTCACGTACAGCCAGGGCGCGTCCGACCAGAGGGCCCACGCGGCCGGCGAGCCGCCCTCGTTGGTGAGGGTGAGCAGGGTCGTCGCGCCGCTGCCGCGTGCGGAGACGGTGAGCCGGGCGGGTGCGGCCTGCCCCGGCAGGGCCGGGCCGGCGGGCGCGCCGGGGCTGATCACCTCGACGGAGACGTCGGGCGAACGGCTGCCGCGGGTGAAGCGGGGATCGGGTGTGGTGCGGGCGTTGCCCGTGTTCTCGTAGCGGTCGTACGGGCGGCCGCCGGAACCGCCCTGCGCGTCGCCCGGCCCGTCCGCCTCGCGCGCGCTGATCCGGGCCGCGTCCTGGCCCTCGTCGCCGGCCGGGGTGCCGCGGTACGAGGCCCACAGCGCGAGGACGGGGGCGGCGACGACCGCGGCGACGACGGTCGTGGTGACCGCCCGGGCCCGCATCCGGTCGCGGCGGGCCGCGTGGTCCTTCGGGTCCATCGGGAAGCCGGTCGGACCGAAGCGGGGCGCGCCGGCGCGGGCCCGCGGCACGTGCATCATCGCCACGTACGCGGCGGCGCGCGGCGCCTCGACGATCGGCAGCCGCCCGGTCGGCACGGCGGCGGCCCCCGGCCAGGGCCCGGTGGCGCCCGCCCGTTCGGCGGCCCGGCGGCAGCGCGGGCAGTCGTCGACGTGCCGGACCAGCTCGGCGCGCAGGGCGGCGGAGAGCAGCACCTGGTGGTCGCCGGTGAGCCGGGCGACGGTGGGGCAGTCGCCGGTCTCGACGACGGCGAGCGCGGCGCGGGTGCGCTCGACCTCGCAGCCCGCGGACGCGAGGAGCTCGCGGGCGGCGACCGGGTCGAGCGAGAGCACGGCCGCGACCTCGCGCTGCCCGAGCCCGTGCCGTACGGCCAGCTCCAGGGCCTCGCGCTGCTCCGGTGTGGTGCCGGCGGCCTCGGGCCAGGCGAGCGCGGCGAGCTCGGCCCGGCGGCGCTCGGCGACCTCGGGCGCGACGCGGGCCGGCTCGGGCACGGCGACGGGCCGGCCGGTGTGCGCGCCCTGGCGTCGGCGGCGCTGCTCGCCGAGGCTGCGCAGACAGGCCCAGCGGGCCAGCGCGTACAGCCAGGCCCTGCGGCCGCTCTCGTCGGCCGGACAGCGGCCGTGATGGCGCTCGGCGATGGCGAGGACGTCGCCGAGGACGGCGGTGGCGGTGTCGTGGTCGCAGAGCACCGAGAGGCAGTAGGTGAACAGGCCGTCCAGGTACTCCTCGTAGCGCGCGGGGGGCCGCTGGCCGAGGGTGCGGGGACCGCCGGTGCTTCGGGTGGGGTGTTCCAGACTGCTGCTCGTCACTGGGCGACCGTAGGCAGGAGGGAGGGGGCACTTCTCACCCCTTGCACACTTTTAATCCGTACGGGTGAAGGTATCGCCCGAAAGGGGACACCAGCCCCGTGATCTCGGGCCACGGCACGCTCGTCGGTGGCCGGGGCCGCGGGCCGGGGAGCTGCCCTCGCCTCGTTGTCAGTGGCTGCCGCTACGGTGTCCGTCATGGCTGCTCGTACCAAAACCGCCAAGGACCGGCCGTCCTACCGCTGCACCGAGTGCGGCTGGCAGACCGCGAAGTGGCTCGGCCGCTGCCCCGAGTGCCAGGCCTGGGGGACGGTCGAGGAGTACGGCGCGCCCGCCGTGCGGACCACGGCCGCCGGCCGGGTGTCCTCGGCCGCGCTGCCGATCGGGCAGGTCGACGGCCGGCAGGCGACCGCGCGCGGCACGGGCGTCGACGAGCTCGACCGGGTCCTGGGCGGCGGTCTGGTCCCCGGCGCCGTCGTGCTGATCGCGGGCGAGCCGGGCGTCGGCAAGTCGACGCTGCTGCTCGACGTGGCCGCCAAGGCCGCGAGCGACGAGCACCGCACCCTCTACGTGACGGGCGAGGAGTCCGCGAGCCAGGTCAGGCTGCGCGCCGACCGGATCAACGCGCTCAGCGAGCACCTCTACCTCGCGGCCGAGACGGACCTGTCCGCCGTCCTCGCGCACCTCGACGAGGTGAAGCCCTCGCTGCTGATCCTGGACTCGGTGCAGACCGTCGCCTCCCCCGAGATCGACGGCGCGCCCGGCGGCATGGCGCAGGTCCGCGAGGTGGCCGGCGCGCTGATCCGCGCCTCCAAGGAGCGGGGCATGTCGACGCTGCTCGTCGGCCATGTCACCAAGGACGGTGCCATCGCGGGTCCGCGTCTCCTGGAGCACCTGGTGGACGTGGTGCTGCACTTCGAGGGCGACCGGCACGCCCGGCTCCGCCTGGTCCGCGGCGTGAAGAACCGGTACGGGGCGACGGACGAGGTCGGCTGCTTCGAACTGCACGACGAGGGCATCACCGGGCTCGCCGACCCGTCCGGCCTCTTCCTCACCCGGCGCGACACTGCCGTTCCCGGCACCTGTCTGACGGTGACGCTGGAGGGCCGCAGGCCGCTGGTGGCCGAGGTGCAGGCGCTGACGGTGGACTCGCAGATCCCGTCGCCGCGCCGCACCACCTCCGGTCTGGAGACCTCCCGGGTCTCGATGATGCTGGCCGTCCTGGAGCAGCGCGGCCGGATCAGCGCGCTCGGCAAGCGGGACATCTACAGCGCGACGGTCGGCGGCGTGAAGCTGTCCGAGCCGGCCGCCGACCTGGCCATCGCCCTCGCGCTCGCCTCCGCCGCGAGCGACACCCCGCTGCCGAAGAACCTGGTCGCCATCGGCGAGGTGGGCCTCGCGGGCGAGGTCCGCCGGGTGACGGGCGTGCAGCGCCGCCTCGCGGAGGCGCACCGGCTCGGCTTCACGCACGCCCTGGTCCCGGCCGACCCGGGCAAGGTCCCGCCGGGCATGAAGGTCACGGAGGTCGCGGACATGGGCGACGCCCTGCGCGTCCTGCCCCGTGGCCGCCGTCCGCGGACCGAGCGGGAACCGGAGGAGCGCGTTTAGGGGACTGTCCGACCGACCGGGGCCGTGAGAAGCGCCTTCAGGGACCTGTGCGGCCGGCCAGGACCGGAGAAGCGCCTTCAGGGACTGTGCGGCCGACCGGGGCCGGAGGGCCCCCAGGGCGGGGCCGGTCCCCGCACGGGAGGGCCGTCGGGAGGACGCCCGAGGGGACGCCCCAGGGGGCTTCCGGGGCCCGGCCGGCCGGGTGCTCGTGGCGCGGGGCCCGGGGCGGCGGGGCGTTGTCGCTAGACTTTGCCCTGGTCTCGCCCATCCGTACGAGCCGGAGGAGTGCAGTGGCAGCCAAGGACAACGAGGCACTGATGCGTGCGTCGCTCAGTGCCGTCGCCCCCGGCACCGCCCTCCGCGACGGGCTCGAGCGCATCCTCCGCGGCAACACCGGCGGTCTGATCGTGCTCGGCATGGACAAGACCGTCGAGTCGATGTGCACCGGCGGTTTCGTCATCGACGTCGACTTCACCTCGACCCGGCTGCGCGAGCTGTGCAAGCTCGACGGGGCGATCGTCCTCGACAAGGACATCTCCAAGATCCTGCGGGCCGGCGTGCAGCTGGTCCCCGACGCGTCCATCCCCACCGAGGAGACCGGCACCCGGCACCGTACGGCGGACCGGGTCTCCAAGCAGTGCGGCTTCCCGGTCGTGTCCGTCTCGCAGTCGATGCGCCTGATCGCCCTGTACGTCAACGGCGAGCGCCGCGTCCTGGAGGAGTCCGGGGCCATCCTGTCCCGCGCCAACCAGGCCCTGGCGACCCTGGAGCGTTACAAGCTCCGCCTCGACGAGGTGGCCGGCACGCTCTCTGCCCTGGAGATCGAGGACCTGGTGACGGTCCGGGACGTCACGGCCGTGGCCCAGCGCCTGGAGATGGTGCGCCGGATCGCCACCGAGATCGCCGAGTACGTCGTCGAGCTCGGCACCGACGGCCGCCTCCTGTCGCTCCAGCTCGACGAGCTGATCGCGGGCGTGGAGCCGGAGCGCGAGCTGGTGATCCGGGACTACGTGCCGGAGCCCACGGCCAAGCGCTCCCGTACGGTCCCGGAGGCGCTCACCGAGCTGGACGCGCTGACCCACGCCGAGCTGCTCGAACTGCCGATAGTCGCCCGCGCCCTCGGCTACAGCGGCTCCCCCGAGACCCTGGACTCGGCGGTCTCCCCGCGCGGCTACCGGCTGCTCGCCAAGGTGCCGCGGCTGCCCGGCGCGATCATCGAGCGGCTCGTGGAGCACTTCGGCGGGCTGCAGAAGCTGCTCGCGGCGAGCGTGGACGACCTCCAGACCGTCGACGGCGTCGGCGAGGCCCGGGCGCGCAGCGTCCGCGAGGGCCTGTCGCGGCTCGCGGAGTCGTCGATCCTGGAGCGTTACGTCTGAGGTCGGGCTGCTTCCGCGCCCTGCTGCCCTTCAGGGCCCGGCCCCGGCCTTTCCAGGCCCCCGGCCCGTCGAGGCCCCGGCCCGTCGAGGCCCCCGGCGTCGTCGAGGCCCCGGGCTTTCTTCCTCAGTCCTTGTCCAGGCGGAACGCCACCGGTGACACCTTCAGGCCCGGCACCGCCGCCTCGACGAGGTAGTTGCCCGGGCCGACCTCGCCCGGCGGGACGCTGGCGCACTGCGCGGTGCTGCGGTGCCGGTCCCATTCCACGGTGTGCGTGATCGTCGTGCGCGCCGGGACCTTCAGGAAGACCGGAGGCGCCACGCGGGGGCAGTCCTTCGAGGACCACAGCACGCCCTTGGTGTCGCGGACCGTCAACACCGCGTTCTTCGGGCCGAGATCGGTCTTGCAGTCGGCGCCCGAGGTGTTCTTGACGACCAGCTGGAAGCGGGGCTTCTCACCCGGCTCGTAGGCCAGCTTGCTGCTGCGGAAGGTCAACTGCAGGGCCCCGGCAGGGCAGTTCGGCAGTGGCGAGTCGGCCGGTACCTGCTGTCCGGCGCCGGTGCCCGCGCCGCCGTCGCCGCCCGCGCCGTCCGTGTCGCCGTTCTTGCCGCCGGAGGACGCCCCCGAGTCCGTGCCCGCGCCGGCGTCCGTACCGCCGTCACCGGTGCCGCTGCCGTCGCCGTCGCCGGTGCCGTCACCGCCCACGGTGTCGCCCTCGCCCGACTCGTCGCGCCCTCCGGGCTTTTGACTGATCGCCGGTCCGGTGCCGGAGGGGCCGGGATTGATCGAGGGCACGGGCGAGGAGCCATTGGCGGCGTCGTTGCCGGTCTTCTTGCCCCCACCGCCGCCACCGGACGTGAACGCCCATGCGGCGAGCAGCGCGAGCAGGGCAACCAGGCACAGCGCCACGGCCCTCCGACGCCAGTAGATGGAGGAGGGAAGCGGCCCGACCGGATTGCGCAGAGATCCCACGCCACGAACCTTACGAGAGATCGGGGCCAACTCCCGCCCCCCATGCCGCTCCAGGCCCAAGTTTTGCCGATGATCACATCCTCACCGGAGCGGGAACTTTCGCCCCTCCCCCGCCCACCCCCTACTTTCGTCGGGGACGGCTGTCGTCCTTCGGCCGGAGCGGACGGCTCCGGACGCCGGTTAACGTCGTTGACCATGGACAACCTGCCCACCCTCACCGACGGCCTGTACCTCGACATCCTCGAGTTCGCCCATTCCACCCCGCACTGGTTCCAGAGACTCGCGGAGGTGTGGACCGAACTCGGGCTGCTGCTCTTCGGGGTGCTGTTCGTGGCCGGCTGGTGGCGGATGCGCCGCGGGTCGGCGGACGGCATGGCGCTCGCGCTGCTCGCGCCGCTCGCGACGGCCTTCGGCTACGTGGTCAGCGAGGGCCTGAAGTCCCTGATCGACGAGGAGCGTCCGTGTCGGGCGGTGGCCGGTGCGCCCGCCTCGCTCGTCGCGTGCCCGCCGTACGGCGACTGGTCCTTCCCCAGCAACCACTCGGCGATCGCGGGTGCCGCGGCCGTCGCACTCGCCCTCTCCTGGCGCGGCCTCGTCTGGCTGACCGCGCCGATGGCCCTCCTCATGGCCTTCTCCCGGGTCTTCGTCGGCGTCCACTTCCCGCACGACGTGACGGTCGGCCTCCTCGTCGGCGGCGTGGTCGCGTTCGTCGTGGTGAAGTCCGCCCGGCGCCCGGTCCGCGCGCTGGTGGAGACGGCCCGGTCCAGCCGGAGCGGCGCGGTGGTGTGGTGCGTGGGGCGCGGGATGCCTTCGCACGCCTCCGCGCGCCCCGAGGGCGCACGCCACGGCGCGCGCTGATCGCCCGCGGAACGTGCCAGGATCGGAGGTGCCATGACTTCCATCGACACCTCCTCCGCCTCCTCCGCCGGCGCCTCGCCGTCCGCCTCGTCTTCTGACTCCCCCACCTCCCGCACCCCCGCCGCCTCTGACGCCTCCGCCGCCTCCGACGAGCTCCGCGCGTTCGAGGACGTCGTGCCCGACGGCGTGGCGCCCGCTTCGCTGCACGGGCCCGTCCTCGCCTGGTTCGACCGGCACGCCCGCGATCTGCCGTGGCGGCGCCCCGAGGCGGGTGCGTGGGGCGTGATGGTCAGCGAGTTCATGCTCCAGCAGACGCCGGTCGTGCGGGTCCTGCCCGTGTACGAGCAGTGGCTGGCGCGCTGGCCGCGGCCCGCCGACCTGGCCGCCGAGGCGCCGGGCGAGGCCGTACGGGCCTGGGGCCGGCTCGGCTATCCGCGCCGGGCGCTGCGGCTGCACGCCGCGGCCGTGGCGATAAAGGAGCGGCACGGCGGTGACGTGCCGAGCGACCACGGGCAGCTGCTCGCGCTGCCGGGCATCGGCGAGTACACGGCCGCGGCGGTGGCCTCGTTCGCGTACGGGCAGCGGCACGCGGTGCTCGACACCAATGTGCGCCGGGTCTTCGCGCGGGCGGCGACCGGCGTGCAGTACCCGCCGAACGCCACGACGGCCGCCGAGCGCCGGCTCGCCCGGGCGCTGCTGCCGGAGGACGAGGCGACGGCGGCCCGCTGGGCGGCGGCGTCCATGGAGCTGGGCGCCCTGGTGTGCACGGCGCGGAACGAGGACTGCGGGCGGTGCCCGCTGGCCGACCGGTGCGCCTGGCTGCGGGCCGGGAAGCCGGCCCACGACGGGCCCGCGCGGCGCGGCCAGACGTACGCCGGCACGGACCGCCAGGTGCGGGGCAAGCTGCTCGCCGTACTGCGCGACGCCGTGGACCCGGTGGACCAGGCCTCCCTGGACGCGGTCTGGGACGAGCCGGTCCAGCGCGCCCGCGCCCTGGACGGCCTGGTCGCCGACGGCCTGGTGGAACCACTGGAGGACGGCCGCTACCGGCTCCCGCTGGGCTGACCGGAGGCCGACGCCGGTACCGGGTCGCGCTGGACTGGCCCCGGAGGCCGATGCCGGTGCCGGCTCGCACGGGGGAATCACCCCCGCGGCCGATCCCCGCCGCTACCGGCTCGCACCGGGCTGACCCCGGAGAGCCGGGCCCCCGTCGGCCCGACTCCGCTGGCCCGGCTCCCGCGCCCCCGGGCCGGCCAGGCCGGGCCCGTAGGACAGGAGGTCCGAGCCGCCGGCCGACAGGAGGCCCGAGCCGCCGGCCGCCCCCCGTGAGCCGGGGTCCCCCGAGAGCCCGATCCGCAAGCCCGGAGGCCGTGCCTCCATGGCACCTTCGATCCGAAGGATCCGGAACCTTTGCATCCGCTGTTACACAACCGATGGGTAGCCGTGCGTCCGCCGACGGCTGCTCCGCACAACCCCGTGACAACCGCTCCGTAGCGTCGTCGGCGTAAAGAAACACGGCTGGTCACGGGGATCGGAGGCGGTTCGGGATGGCGCACGGCGAGGTGCTCGATTTCGAGGAGTACGTACGCACGCGGCAGGACGCGCTGCTGCGCAGCGCCCGCCGTCTGGTGCCCGACCCGGTGGACGCCCAGGACCTGCTGCAGACCGCGCTGGTCCGCACGTACGGCCGCTGGGACGGCATCGCCGACAAGTCGCTGGCCGACGCGTACCTCCGCCGGGTCATGATCAACACCCGGACCGAGTGGTGGCGGGCCCGCAAGCTCGAAGAGGTGCCCACCGAGCAGCTGCCCGACGCCCGCGTCGAGGACGCCACCGAGCAGCACGCCGACCGGGCCCTCCTGATGGACATCCTGAAGGTGCTCGCGCCCAAGCAGCGCAGCGTCGTCGTGCTGCGCCACTGGGAGCAGATGAGCACCGAGGAGACGGCCGCCGCGCTCGGCATGTCGACCGGTACGGTGAAGAGCACGCTTCACCGCGCCCTGGCCCGACTGCGCCAGGAACTGGAGAGCCGGGCCGCCGACGGCGACTCCCGGGCCCTGGACGCCGGCGTCCTGGAGCGGGCGACGACCGTACGAGGCGACGAGCGGAAGCAGGAGCGGTGCGCGGCCTGAGACCGGCCTGGACTGCCAGGGAACGGGCGGCGAGCATCACGGCGGTGGCCGGGCTCGCCGCCGTCGGCGTGCTCGTGTCCGGCTGTTCCACCGGAGGCACCGGCTCGCGCGACGAGGGCGCCGCCCGGTCCGACCAGGTCGCCTCGACCGCCCCGGCCACGCCGACGCCTTCCGCCTCGCTCGGCGAGGGCGCGATGACCGGCAAGCGGGTGGACCCGATCGCGCTGATCAAGAACGACCCGAAGATCGGCGAGCGGGTGAAGGCCGATCTGAAGCCGTGCACGGCGGACGCCTACCCCGTGGACACCTCGTACGGGAACCTCACCGACTCCGGCGCGCCGGACGTCGTCGTCAACCTGATGACCTGCGGAGACGCGGTCGGCATCGGCACGTACGTGTACCGCGAGGAGAACGACAGGTACACGAACGTCTTCATGGCCGAGGACGCGGCGGTGTACGGGACGATCGACCGGGGGGATCTGATCGTCACCAAGCAGGTGTACGCGAAGGGCGACCCGGTCGCCTATCCCTCGGGCGAGGACGTGATCACGTACCGCTGGACGGGGAACAAGTTCACCCAGCACGACTGGGTGCACAACGACTACAGCAAGGCGGTCGGCGACGGCGGCATCGACGGCGCCGAGCCGGCCCCGAGCGAAGCCCCCTCCTCGAACTGACCCCCTGATCCGAACGTACGCGGAAGGCGCACGCACCATGGCCGAGACCCATGTCCTGTTCGTCGAGGACGACGACGTCATCCGTGAGGCCACCCAGCTCGCCCTGGAGCGGGACGGCTTCACGGTGACCGCCATGCCCGACGGCCTGTCGGGTCTGGAGGCCTTCCGCACGAACCGGCCCGACATCGCGCTCCTGGACGTCATGCTGCCCGGCATGGACGGCGTCAGCCTGTGCCGGCGCATCCGCGACGAGTCGACCGTCCCGGTGATCATGCTGTCGGCGCGGGCCGACTCCATCGACGTCGTGCTCGGCCTGGAGGCCGGCGCCGACGACTACGTCACCAAGCCGTTCGACGGCTCCGTCCTGATGGCCCGGATCCGCGCCGTCCTGCGCCGCTTCGGCCACGCGGGCGGCGCCGGCGCGGGCGACGGCGGCGCGGAGGCCGCCGAGGGCGGGGTGCTGGCCTTCGGCGACCTGGAGGTCGACACCGAGGGCATGGAGGTGCGCAAGGCCGGTGCGCCGGTCGCGCTCACACCGACCGAGATGCGGCTGCTGCTCGAGTTCTCGTCGGCTCCCGGCACGGTGCTGTCCCGCGACAAGCTCCTGGAGCGGGTCTGGGACTACGGCTGGGGCGGCGACACCCGGGTCGTGGACGTCCATGTGCAGCGGCTGCGCACGAAGATCGGCCAGGACCGGATCGAGACGGTCCGCGGCTTCGGCTACAAGCTCAAGGGATGAGCCCGGGGATGAGCCCGAGAGCGGGAGCGGGCAGGCGTTCGGGGATGCGACCGGGGACGGGCGGCGACTTCAGGCAGGTCGGCAGGTGATGAAGGGGCTCGGCCTCCGTACCGGGGTCCGTTGGAAGATCGCCGTCGCCATCGCGGCGGTCGGCGCGCTCATCGCGGTCACGCTCAGCCTGGTCGTCCACAACGCGGCCCGGGTCTCCATGCTCGACAGCGCCCGCGACGCCCAGATGTGGCGGCTGGTCTTCGCCCAGCGGGTCTACGAGACCTCGAAGCCGAAGGAGCCGCGGTTCGGCACCAAGATCAACGATCCTGCGCTGCCGCCCCAGCTCGACCAGCTGATGCGTGACGGACGGCGCGGCACCTACGTCCAGGAGCACGACAGCGGCCCGCCGGACGTGTGGGCCGCCGTGCCGCTCGCCAACGGCGACGTGCTGTCGCTGCACGTGCCCTTCGCCGACCGCAGCGCCACGATCATGAAGGACCTCGACCGGGCCCTGATCATCGGCTCGGTGTCGGTGGTCTTCGGCGGCTGCGCGCTCGGCGTGCTCATCGGCGGGCAGCTCTCGCGCCGGCTGCGCAAGGCCGCGGCGGCGGCCGGCCGGGTCGCGCAGGGCAACACCGACGTCCGGGTCCGGGACGCCATCGGCGGAGTCGTACGCGACGAGACCGACGAACTGGCCCGCGCCGTCGACGCGCTCACCGACGCCCTGAACGAGCGGATCGAGGCCGAGCGCCGGGTCACCGCGGACATCGCGCACGAGCTGCGCACGCCGGTGACCGGGCTGCTCACCGCGGCCGAGCTGCTGCCGCCCGGCCGGCCGACCGAGCTGGTCCGCGACCGTGCGCAGGCCATGCGGACGCTGGTGGAGGACGTTCTGGAGGTGGCCCGGCTCGACAGCGCGTCGGAACGGGCCGAGCTCCAGGAGATCGCGCTCGCCGAGTTCGTGGCCCGCCGGGTGCGGGCGCTCGACCCGGAGGCGCGGGTCCAGGTGGTGCACGAGTCCTGGGTCAACACCGACCCGCGCCGGCTGGAACGCATCCTGGGAAACCTGCTCGCCAACGCGGCCAAGCACGGCAAGGGACCGGTGGAGGTCACCGTCGAGGGCCGGGTGGTCCGGGTCAGGGACCACGGCCCCGGTTTTCCCGAGGCGCTGCTCAGGGAGGGCCCGAGCCGCTTCCGTACGGGCAGCAGCGACCGCGCGGGCCAGGGCCACGGCCTGGGCCTGACCATCGCGAGCGGCCAGGCCCGGGTCCTCGGCGCCCGCCTCACCTTCCGCAACGCGGCGCCCGAGGGCACCCCGGGCGGCGCGGGCGGTGCGATCGCGGTGCTGTGGCTGCCGGAGCACGCGCCGACGAACACGGGGAGCTTCCCGGTGCTGCGGATGCCGGACTGACCGTTCGAGCCCGCCCGCACGCGAAACGGCCCCGCCGTCCACAGGTCGCCCTGTGGACGGCGGGGCCGTACGTGCCGGCGGGCGTCGTGCGCGTCAGCGGGCCACATGCGGCCGGGGCCGTGTGGCGACGCGGGCGCATGACGGCGCGGCCGTGGCGCCGGACGACGGCGCGGCCGTGGCGACCGCGCCGCCCGGGGTCAGACGGCCTCGACGGTCTTCGGCGCGGCGTCCGCGGCGGCCTCGTCCTTCTTCGGCAGGCCGGTGCCGCGCAGCGCCACCTCCTTGACGAAGAAGGCGAGGACGAAGCCGAGGACGGACACGGCCGCGCCGACCAGGAAGGCCGAGTGGGTGCCCGCGGCGACCGCGTGCTGGTAGGCGTCGCGGAGCGCCTCCGGGAGCCTGGCGAGGCTCGCGGCGTCGAGCTGCGCCGACCGGGCGGTCGCGGCGCCGCCGCCGCGGGCGGCCATCTCGTCCTGGACCTGGTGGTTGAACAGCGCGCCCATGATCGCGACGCCGAAGGACGAGCCGAGGGTCCGGAACAGGGTGGTCGAGGACGAGGCCACGCCCATGTCCTTCATCTCGACGCTGTTCTGCGCGACGAGCATCGTGATCTGCATCAGGAAGCCCATGCCGGCGCCGAGCAGAGCCATGTAGACGCCCGAGACGAACCGCGTGGTGTCGGTGTCCATCGTGGAGAGCAGGTACAGGCCGACGACCATGAAGGCGCCGCCGACGATCGGGAAGATCTTGTACTTGCCGCTGCTGGTGGTCACCCGGCCGGCGATCATCGACACGACCATCATCGACAGCAGCATCGGCAGGAGCAGCAGGCCGGAGTTGGTCGCGGACGCGCCCTGCACCGACTGCTGGAAGAGCGGCAGGAAGAGCACCGCACCGAACATCACGAAGCCGGTGAGGAAGCCGATCACGGACATCAGGGTGAAGTTGCGGCTGCGGAAGATGTGCAGCGGCATGATCGGGTCGCTCGCGCGGGTCTCGACGAACAGGAAGGCCGCGAGGGCCGCGACGCCGGCGACCGAGAGGCCGATGATGTTGAGCGAACCCCAGGCGTACTCGGTGCCGCCCCAGGTGGTGACGAGGACGATCGCGGTGATGCCGACGGTCAGGAGGGCCGCACCGGCGAAGTCGATCCGGGTGCCGGTCGCGCGCTCCTTCCTCGGGAGGTGGAGCACGGTGGCGAGCATCGCGAGCGCGACGGCACCGAGCGGCAGGTTGATGTAGAACGACCAGCGCCAGCCCCAGTGGTCGGTGATGGTGCCGCCGACCAGCGGTCCGCCGATCATGGCGAGCGCCATGATGCCGGCCATCATGCCCTGGTACTTGCCTCGGTCCCGCGGCGGGATCAGGTCGCCGATGATCGCCATGACGCCGACCATCAGACCGCCGGCGCCCAGGCCCTGGACGGCGCGGAAGCCGATGAGCTGGCCCATGTCCTGGGCCATGCCGCTGAGCGCGGAGCCGATCAGGAAGATCACGATCGACGTGAGGAAGACGCTCTTGCGGCCGAACATGTCGCCGAGCTTGCCCCAGATGGGGGTGGAGGCGGCCGTGGCCAGGGTGTAGGCGGTGACGACCCAGGAGAGGTGCTCCAGGCCGCCGAGCTCGCCGACGATCGTCGGCATCGCGGTGCCGATGATCATGTTGTCCAGCATCGCGAGCAGCATCGCGATCATGAGGGCGAGGAGGACGACGCGGACGCTGCGCGGCTGGTCGACCGTCTCCTCTGCTGCGGTGGTGTGTTTTTCGGTCGTCGCCATGTCGTCCCCGTCACTTCCTTACTTGCCGCCCGGCTAGTTACTACACTGGGGAAAGTAGACCGGTAACTAGCCGGGCGTCAAGTAAGTATCGGTGGAAGCGAGAGACCATGGCCCAGGCCCGAGGCAACACCCGTCAGCGCATCCAGGACGTGGCCCTCGAACTCTTCGCCGAGCAGGGGTACGAGAAGACCTCGCTGCGCGAGATCGCGGAACGCCTCGACGTCACCAAGGCCGCGCTCTACTACCACTTCAAGACCAAGGAGGACATCCTCGTCAGCATCTTCGAGGACCTCACCAGGCCCATGGACGAGCTGATCGAGTGGGCGGGCGAGCAGCCGCGCACCCTGGAGACCCGGCAGGAGGTCCTCCGCCGCTACCAGCAGGCGCTGCTCGCCGCGGCCCCGCTGTTCCGCTTCATGCAGGAGAACCAGGCGGCGGTGAGCAAGCTGAGCGTCGGACTGACCTTCAAGGAGCGCATGATCGCGCTGACCCGGCTGCTCCACGACCCGGAGTTCACGATGGCGGACAAGGTCCGCTCCATCAGCGCGGTCTTCACGATGCACGCCGGGACGTTCTTCATGCAGAACGTCGAGGGCGACCCCGAGGAGAAGCAGGAAGCCGTCCTCGAGGTCGCCCTCGATCTGATCAGGCAGGCGCATCACGCCTGACGGATCGCGTTCCGGAGGTCGCGCGTGAGTACCGCGCGCCGGATGCCGTGCGTCAGATGCTGACGCCGTGGGACCGCAGGAAGGCGGCCGGGTTCACGGCGGAGCCGTAGTTCGGGGTCGTGCGGATCTCGAAGTGGAGGTGCGGGCCGGAGGAGTTGCCGGTGTTGCCCGAGAGGGCGATCTGCTGGCCGGCGGCGACCTTCTGGCCGATGTTGACCTTGATCTTCGACAGGTGGGCGTACTGCGAGTACGTGCCGTTGACGTGCTTGACGACGATCGCGTTGCCGTACGCGGGGCCGTCGCCGCCGCCGTTCGGGCCGGCCTTCACGACGGTGCCGGCGCCGGCGGCCTTGACCGGGGTGCCGACCGGGACGGCGAAGTCCTGGCCGGAGTGCTTGTGGGCCCACATGGCGCCGCCCTGGTTGAAGCTGGCGGTCAGGGTGTAGGAGCTGACCGGCTTGACCCAGGAGGGGGCCTTCTTGGCGGCGGCGACCTTGACGGCCTGCGCCTTCGCGGCGGCGGCCTTCAACTGAGCGGCCTTGACCTGGGCGGCCTTCGCCTGCGCGGCCTCGACCTGCGCGGCGACCTTGGCCTGGACGGCGGCCTGCTTGGCCAGGGCGGCGGACGCGGCCACCGCGGTCTGCGGGTTGGCGACGGCGGCCTTGCCCTCGGCGGCGAACGCGGAGCCGGCACCGGCCACCAGCGACGCTCCCAGACCCGCGGCGGCGAGGGCGACGGCGGTGGTACGGACGCTGGGCTTCATGACGCGCTTCGACATACGGGGGAGAACCTCCGGACAGAACGGGACCCGGCGCGAGAGCGGTGAGCGCCGGGCTTGCTCATCCTTGGTAACCCGGACCCCCATCCCGGCCAAAACACCCCATCTACGACATCGCGTCGTAGCGATCTCCGGGGAAGTTCAGCTCTTGACGACACCCGGGAACCCGGGCGAATTCGGACATTGCGACCCGCGTAGACCTGTTTAACCGCATGTCGCGAGGTCCCGAACTGCCCGAAACGCAGGCACACGCCCGCTTCGGGGCGCTCCAGGACCAAGGTCCCAGCGGTTCACCACTGAACGTCCTGATTCCTCCCCAAAACCGACCACTATTCCGGCTAGTACCGCTCGAAACCCCTGTGCGCCTTGTCACCACGGCCGGCCCGCGAAGGCGCCGCGAATGGGACCTGGGTCACGCCGTCGAACCCGTCCGAACCCCCTCCACGACCCTTCGGAGCGGGTTAGCTTCCGAGGCATGACCGACACCACGCCCAAGATCGAACTGGCCGACGCCATCGCCTCCGTACGCGACCAGTTGCTCATCGCGGCCGGCCGCGCCACCGGCCAGGCCGTCGCCTTCGAGGTCGGCGACATCGAGATGGAGTTCTCCGTCGAGCTGCGGAAGGAGGCGAAGGCCGGCGGCAAGATCAAGGCCTGGGTCGTCGAGGCCGGCGCCGACGCGAGCCGCTCGCGCGGCGAGACCCACCGGGTCTCCTTCACGCTGAAGCCCCGCAACGCCGCGACGGGCGGGGCATGGCTGGTGGGCAACGACGAGGAGGCGGACCTGTCGGGGTTCGGCGCCGCCGCCGAACGGGCCGACCGGCGCGACGGGACCGACGGGACGTACGGCCGGTGAACACCAGCCAGTTCGTGTTCGCCGTGCTGGGCAAGCACCAGGGCACCGGCGTGCTCCTCCCCGGGAACCTCGTCCTGACCGCCGCCCACGTCATCGGCGGCGCCCACAGCGCCACCGTGGCCGGCCCGTACCGCGAGCCCCAGCGGTTACGCGTGGTCTGGTCCGACGAGCGGCTCGACGCCGCGCTGCTGCTCAGCGAGCGGCGCCTCGGCCCGACCCCGCAGCTGAGCACCGTCGCCACCGACCGCCCGATACCCGGCTGCGTCATCCTCGGCTACCCCCACATCCAGCGGGACGAGGAGCACAGGCCCGACCTCGACCAGTTCACCGGCACCGTCCTGCCCATGGCCGGGCTGCTGCGCCGCACCCTCACCGTCGAGCTCGACCGCCCTCCCGCCACCGAGACCGCGGACGGCCCGTCCCCGCTCGCCGGCCTCTCCGGGGCTCCCGTGTACGCAGACGACGGGCTCCTCGGCATCGTGCGGGCCGTCCCGCGCGGACGCGGGCACCGCCGGCTGGAATGCCTGCCCCTCTCCGCCCTCCTCGCCGACGACGAGGCGTACCGCTGGCTCCCCGACGACTTCGCCCCGCCGCGCCCCGTCACCGCCACCCACCCCCGCGACCAGCCCTACGAGGAGGAGTACGCCGAGGCCGTCGGCGCCGCCTACCGCCGCACCCGGATCTTCGGCCTGGACGAGCTCGGCAAGCAGGCCTCCGCGTGGGACCTCGACACCGCCTACCTCTCCCTGGAGGCCGCCGCCTCCCGCGACCGGGAGACCGTGCCCGTGCCCCGCAGGATCGACGACCTGCTCGCCGACCGCCCCCGCGTCCTGCTGCGGGGCGACGCGGGCGCCGGGAAGACCACGCTCGTGTGGTGGCTGGCCTCCCACGCCGCCGCCGGAACCCTCGGACCCGAGCTCGCCGCGCTCAACGGCCTCGTGCCCTTCGTCGTACCGCTGCGTTCTCTGCGCACCCAGGGCGGCGGCTTCCCCTCCCCCGCCGAGCTTCCCGCCGTCGCCGGTCTGGTGATCGACGCGGCACCCGACGGCTGGGCGGGCCGGGTCCTCGGCGCCGGGCGCGGGCTGCTGCTCGTCGACGGCCTGGACGAGGTCACCCAGGACGACCGCGAGGACGCCCACACCTGGCTCAGCGGGCTCCTCGCCCGCTACCCGGGCACCCGCTGCGTGGCGACCGTGCGCCCGCACGCCGTCGCCCCCGACTGGCTGGACGCCGAGAAGTTCGAGGAGCTGAACCTGCTGCCGCTGCGCGGCGAGGACATCCAGGCCTTCGTCACCGCCTGGCACGACGCCGCCCGGCTGGACGCCGACGAGCGGGAGCGGGCGGCGCTCGACGACCTGGAACGCGACCTGGCCCAGCAGTTCCGGCACAACCCGAACCTCGCCGAGCTGGCCCGTACCCCGCTCCTGTGCGCCGTCATCTGCGCCCTGCACCGGCTACGGGAGGGCTTCCTGCCCGAGACCCGCTGGGAGCTGTACGACTCCGCCCTCACCATGCTGCTGGGCACCCGCGACGAGCGGCGCCGGGTGGACGCGCCCGACGGCATCCGGATGTCCGTCGAGGAGCACCAGCAGCTCCTGCAGCGGCTGGCCGCCTGGCTCGTGCGGGGCGGCCAGACCGAGTTCACCCGCGAACAGGCCCTCCAGCGCGTGGAACGCGCCCTTCCCGGGATGCCCCGCGTACAGGCGCAGGGCACGCCCGCGGAGGTCCTCACGCATCTGATCAACCGCAGCGGCCTCCTCCAGGAGCGCACCGACGACGTCTTCCAGTTCGCCCACCGCACCTTCCAGGACTTCCTGGCCGCGAAGGAGTTCGTCGAGGACGACTGCCTCCCCGAGCTCCTGCGTCACGCCTACGACCAGCAGTGGCACGACGTCCTTCTCCTCGCCGCGGGCCACTGCAAGCGACGGGACCTGCCGGTCCTGGTGGAGGGCCTCCTGAAGGCGGGTTCCGGGACCCGGAGGCAGGACCTGAAGACGACGCTGTACGTCATGGCGGCGCTGTGCGCGCAGCACGCGGCATGGCTGGACGAGGGCCTGCGGCGGCGGGTGGAGAAGGCGGTGCGGTCGGTCATCCCACCGCGGAATCCGCTGCAGACCGCCCAGCTGGCGCGCCTGGGCGGGTCGGTGCTTCCGCTGCTGCCTGCGCCGGAGGACGTACCCAAGGACGTCGTCGGCCACGTGGTCGAGCTGATCGCCGCCGTCGGCGGTGCGGAGGCCCTGCCGTACGCCCGAAGCTTCAGCGAAGCGGGCCTAGGGCATCACTTCGGCGCGAGCTGGGCCGCCTTCCCGGCCGAGGCGTTCGCCCAACAGGTCCTGGCGCACCTGTCGGGGCCGGAGGTCGTGGTCGTGCCGACGTCCCGGCACCTGAAGCTGCTGGACCGTCTGCCCAGCCTCACGTCCGTCATCCTCGCGGGGGGCTTCACCGGCGAGGAGATCGCCCGACATCTGGGCAGCCGGCCCCTTTCGTATCTGGCCTGGATCCCCGATCACACGGGGTTCGCGGTCCTCGAGTCGCTGGACACCTCCCAGCTCACCATCATCATGCTGGTACGACCCTTCTCCGGGACGGACCTCGGTCCACTGGCCAGGCTGCCGGCGCTCAGGCACGTCAGCCTCGTGAACCTGGAGCCGGACGGCCGCCCTCTCGACCTCACGCCCCTCCATGGACTCGCCGATCTCACCGTCACCGTCAACGGCGTCCGGCGCGGAGACATCATCGGCGCGGACGTCCTCGGCGACCGTCTCACCATCGCGTAGACGGCAGAAGGGGCGGCCCCGGAACCATCCGGTTC
>NZ_JBHXTJ010000065.1:20883-33507 GCF_042677525.1 Streptomyces sp. NPDC127114 | reverse complement strand
CCCCCGTACGACGTACGGGGGCGGCGGCTTCTTTCCGTTCGGGATCTGGTGAGTTGACCTGACGGGCGTTACCTTCCCGCGCATGACCGAGATACCGGCGCCCGTCCCGGCCCCTGTCCCCGTCGACCAGCTCCACTTCGCGATGCCGCCCGTCCACGCGACCGCCGCCGAGGAGCGCGCCCACCGCAAGCAACGGCTCGCCGCCGCGCTCCGGATCTTCGGGCGGTTCGGATACGAGGAGGGCGTGTCCGGGCACATCACCGCCCGCGACCCCGAGCACCCCGACTGCTTCTGGGTGAACCCCTTCGGCGCTCCCTTCGGCGAACTCACCGCGAGCGATCTGATCCTGGTCAACGGGGACGGCCAGGTCGTGTACGGCACCCACCACGTCAACCAGGCCGCGTTCACCGTGCACGCCCAGGTCCACCGGGCCCGGCCCGACGTCGTGGCCGTCGCCCACACCCACTCGCCGCACGGCAGGGCGCTCGCCGCGCTCGGCGAGCTGATCGACCCGATCACCCAGGAGGCCTGCGCCTTCTACCAGGACCACGCCCTCTACGACGCGTACACGGGTGTCACGGTCGACCCGGAGGAGGGCCGGCGCATCGCGATCGCGCTCGACACCTTCAAAGGGATCGTGCTGCGCAACCACGGGCTGCTCACCGTCGGTTCGTCGGTCGACGCGGCCGCCTGGTGGTTCATCGCCATGGAACGGTGCGCCCAGGTGCAGCTGACCGCCCGGGCCGCGGGCAAGCCGGTGCTCATCGACCACCGCGACGCCGTCGCCACCCGCGAACAGCTCGGCAACGACCTGGTGGCCTGGATCAACTACCAGCCGCTGTGGCGGCGGATCAGCCACACGGAGCCCGAACTCCTGTCGTAGAACACTCCTTTCCGTCAATGTGATGACTCTTCAATCACTCCCGTGCGAGGGGTGCCGGACCCTGTCGACGGGCAAAGTGTGCGGCACAATTCCCAGGAATCGACAGCCAGTTGACCGATCGGGAAGGGGGCGGCGCAGTGGCGGTGCAAGAGGCGAGACAGTGCGGGGCGGACGCGGAGGGCGGCGGCTGCCCGCACTGCGGACGCTCCGGCCACCGGCGGGCCGTCGCCGCCTTCCTCGCCCGGCGTGACGAACTCGCCGCGGGACACGGCGTGCCCGCCGCCCTCGCCCACTCTCCGGTCGCCTCCCGCCAGTGGGTCTCCGACGAACTCGCCCAGTCCGCCCGCACCGTCGCCGCCCGCGGTCTCGAGGCCGGCGCCGCCCGGTCCGGCCGGGTGTACCGCGGCACCCTCGCCGCCCTGTGGGGCGGCGTCCTCGCCCTGCTCCTCGGACAGGCGCTCACGGCCCTCGGCACCGGCTGGACCGGCACCCGCACCGCCGGGCTCGGCGCCGCCGTGCTGCTCGCCGCCGCCCTGACCGCCGCGGCCCGGCTGCACCGGGACCGCGGCGGGGTCCTCGCCCCGCTGCTCGGCGAGGACAACCGGATCTCCACCACCCGTACCGTCGCCGCCTGCTGGCTCCTCCTCTCCGTCTTCGCCGTCCTCCACCTCTCCCTGCTCCTGGCCGGCGACGCGCCCTCCGTGGACCTGGGCCTGCGGCGCGGCGCCGGGCTCCTCGCCGTGCTCGTCCTGGCCGGCTGGTCCGCCGTCACCGCCCGGCTGATCGTGGCGCTGCGCGTCGCGGCCCGGCGGCTGCAGAAGGTCCGCGCCGACCGGCCACGCCCGGCCGACCTGCTGTGCGACGACGACGGGCGGGCCGATCTGGCCGACGTTCAGTACGTCCTCGTCTCCGCGGCCGTCCTCGTCGTTGCGGCCGTCCGGCTGTGCCGGGCCCCGGACCGGCTGCCCGAACTGCCCTGGGCGCTCGTGCTGCTCGTCGCCGTCTCGGTGACCTGCCTGCTCGCCGGCAAGAGCGTCCAGGGCGGGCGGCCCAAGATCTTCTCGATCGTCCGGGCCCGCGAGGCGGGCGACCTCGACGCACCGATCCGCACCGGCGACGACATCGAGATCCGCGGCAGCGGCTTCGTCCCGGCGGGAGCGGCCGCGCCCGAACCGCTGACCCGGCTGGTCGTCCGGATCGGCCCGGTCCACGCCCACGTCCCCCTCGTCCCCGTCCCCGGCGGCTTCGCCAACCCGACCGACACCACCCTCACCGTCCCGCTCCCGGCGGACGTGGAACCGGGCCGGGTGGAGGTCTCGGTCGTGACGGCCGCCGGCGTCGAGACGAACCGGGTCACCATCGACGTCCTCGACTGACCGGCTTCCTCGACTGACCGGCTTCACGGGGAACTCCCGGCCCCGGGAATGTCCTCGCACAGGCAATCCGAGGACAATCGTTGCCTGGAGACGGGTACGGGGCACGAGAGGCGGCCGGCATGACGGGACGTACGGACGGAACGACGTGGGGCCGTGGCTCCGACTCCGGGGACCGGCCGGGCGGCCCCGGCGGGGTCGAGGTCTGGAGGGCCCTCGCCACCCGCTACGCGCTTGTCCCGCTGCGGATCTTCCTCGGTGTCACCTTCATCTACGCCGGTCTCGACAAGCTGACCGACTCCTCCTTCCTGGCCGACACCGGACCCGAGTCCATCGGCGAGGTCATGCGAGGGGTCCGCGACACCTCGGCGCTCCCCGCCCTCGTCGACCTGGCCCTCAACAGCCCGGTCGGCTTCGGCTACGCCATCGCGCTCGGCGAGCTCACCGTCGGCCTCGGCACCCTCTTTGGACTCTTCGCCCGGGTGGCCGCGCTCGGGGGAGCGCTGATCTCGCTGAGCCTGTGGCTGACCGTCAGCTGGCAGGTGAACCCGTACTACCTCGGCAACGACCTGGCCTATCTCATGTCCTGGCTGCCGCTGCTGCTCGCCGGTGCTCCCGTGCTCTCCCTCGACGCGCTCCTCGCCGACCGGCGGCGTATGAGATAGGCGGTCCAGGAGGTGACGGCCGCGAGGCCGAGGCCTCCGCAGAGGACCGGTATCACCACGTACCAGGCGACGGACCAGGTGCCTGCCGCGTCTGCCAGGAACAGGGCCGCGAGGGCCAGGGCCGCCAGGCCCAGGACCATCCGGCCGGGGCGGAACTCATGCAGCAGCACGGACGACCTCCACCTGTCCGAGACCGACCTCCAGGAAGAGGTCGACGGTGCCGCCCGGCGTGACACCGGGGGGCGGAACCAGCGTCCGGGTCTCGTCGAGATCCGGCGCGATGTCGATGTCACCCGCCGGCTCCGACGGCGGCCCGGGTGTGGCGGCCGGTGCCAGGGTCGGCGCCGGCGGCACGCCGGTCGCCGCCGGCCCGTCCGAGGGGCGAGCGGGAGCCGCCGTCGGGGCGGTCGGGGCGGTCGGGGCGGTTGCGGCGGCCGTCGGGGCGGCCGGTGGGGCGGTCGGGGCGGCCGACGGGGCCGGGGGCCGGGCCGGCTGGTCCGGCGGCAGCATGAGATCGCCGAGGCCCACCTGGGCGCGCAGCGTCACCGTCGCGTTCCGCGGCACGATCACCTTCACCTTGCCCGCGCCCACCTCCACCCGCGTCGACACGGTCGTCCCCGCCGGGACCGCGAGCTGGGACAGGTCGAGCGTGCCGACGCCGGTGCCCAGCTCGTACCGCGGCTGCACCGCCGCGACCGCCGCCGGGCGCCAGGTCTCCCGCGCCCAGACGGTGGAGATCTCCTTCGGCAGCACCGAGGCGACCGCGAGCAGGCCCGCCGTGAGGACCATGAGGCAGAGCGTGCCGAACCCGGTGCGGCCGAGGAAGCTGCTGACGAGCAGCCCAAGACCGATCACACCGAGCGCGGCCGCGAGTCCGATCTGCAGGCTCGTACCCAGCGGATGCCCGTCCCACGACAGACCCGTGCCCAGACCGCCCGCCATCAGGGCGAACAGGAAGACCAGTCCGCCGATGGACACCGGCTCGCCGCCGACCCGGCGGGACGGCACGGGCCGGCCGGGAGCGCGCTGCGGGCCCCACTGGCCGCCGGGGGTGGGCACCTCGCCGTCGACCCTGCCGTCCTTGTCCACGATGCCGTGCGGACCCCAGAGATAGCCGATGGCCACCTTGCCGGTCGAGCCGTCCTTGACGATCGGGTCCCGCCACCACGACGGGAACTCCACCAGCGGCGGCGCCTTGGTCTCCGGCGGTGCCTCCGCGACAGCGAGCGCCGCGGCCGGGTCTATCCGGCCGCCCTCCTCGGCCGTCGCGGCGACCGCCGGCCGCCGCTGCGACCAGACCGCCGCGCCGCTCAAGCCGAGCGTGAGGACGAGGGCGAACGCCATCGTCCCTCCGTTGCGCAGCATCGACAGGAAGATGCCGCTGCCCACGAGCGCCATCAGCACCGCGGACAGCGAGGAGCCCGAGACCCGGCCGGTGAGCAGTCTGCGTCCCTCGTTCTCCTCCTCGCCCGCGAGCGGGATCACCAGCCACGCGAAGCCGTAGAAGATCAGCCCGACGCCGCCGGTCACCGCGAGCACGCCCAGCGCGACCCGGAAGATCACCGGGTCGAGGTCGAAGTGCCGGCCGAGACCGCCGCACACGCCGGCCACGACCTTCTGCCCGCGCGAGCGGCGCAGGGGCGGGGCGGACCGGGCCTCCGCCGGCGGCGGGGCCTCGTGGTGCGAAGGCGTCGAACTCGTCATGGCTCCATGGTGACCGGCCGTGACGCCCCGCGGCACCGGGACCGACCCTGCCTTGACCCTGATCTTCCGCGGCCCGTCGACCCCGAGACGGTTCCGGGGCCGATATCCGGGCCGACCCTGATGCCCGCGGGCGGCCGAACGTGTGACGATCGGTCCATGTCCGCAGCCGCTCGTGTCACCGACCTCGACGAACCGCCCGTGCGCAGGCTCTACCGGAGCGCCGACGGCCGGTGGCTCGGCGGTGTCGCGCGCGGCCTCGCCGGGCACCTCGGCCTTCCCGTGATCTGGGTGCGCGCGTTCTTCGTCGCGCTCCTGCTCGCGGACGGGCTCGGTGCGCTGCTGTACGCGGTGTTCTGGATCGTCGTCCCGCTCGGCGTAGGCGGCCGTTCCGCGCCCCGTCCCGTCTTCGAGACCACCCCGGACGGCCGCAGGCGGCTCCGGAAGCCCGACCGCGGCCAGGTCTTCGCCCTGATCGCGCTCGCGATCGGGATCTCCGTCTTCGTCGGCAGCGTCAACGTCGACAAGCAGGCCGGTCGCTATGTCTGGCCGTCGCTGCTGATCGGCGTCGGCGTCGTCCTCGTCTGGCGGCAGGCCGACAACGCGCGGCGGGCCAGCTGGACCGATCCCGGCCGGCGCCGACGGGTCCTGCAGCTGGTGCGCGGCCTCGTCGGCGTCGCCCTGGTCGGCACCGGCCTCGCCGTCTTCATGGTGGTCCGCGGCTCGGTCGCCCAGCTCGGCACGGCCCTGACCGCCGCCGTCGCGGTGCTCACCGGGATCGCGCTGCTCGCCGGACCCTGGCTGGTGCGGATGTCGCAGGACCTCAGCGAGGAGCGGACGCTGCGCATCCGCGCCCAGGAGCGCGCCGAGGTCGCCGCCCACGTCCACGACTCGGTGCTGCACACCCTCACCCTGATCCAGCGCAACGCCGAGGACCCCGGCGAGGTCCGCCGGCTCGCCCGCGCCCAGGAGCGGGAGCTGCGCAACTGGCTGTACAAGCCGGAGGGCACGGGCAAGGACGAGGACGAGGAGCCGGCCACGCTCGCCGAGGCGGTGAAGCGGAGCGCGGCCGAGGTGGAGGACAAGCACGGCGTCCCGCTGGAGGTCGTGGTCGTCGGCGACTGCCCGCTCGACGAGAAACTGGGCGCGCAGATGCAGGCGGCGCGCGAGGCGATGGTCAACGCCGCCAAGTACGGTGGCGAGGGCGGCCCGGTCCAGGTCTACGCGGAGGTGGAGGGCCGGACGGTCTTCGTCTCCGTGCGGGACCGCGGCCCCGGTTTCGACCTGGACGCGGTGCCGGACGACCGGATGGGCGTACGAGAATCGATCATCGGCCGTATGCAGCGCAACGGCGGATCGGCGCGGCTGAGATCCGTGCCGGGCGGGGGCACCGAAGTGGAGCTGGAGATGGAAAGGGCGGACGGATGAGCGACGAGACCGTGACCGGGAGCGGGGCGGCGCGGGACGCGGAGCGCCGGGTGCGAGTCGTGCTCGTCGACGACCACCGGATGTTCCGTACGGGCGTGCAGGCCGAGATCGGCCGGACGGACGTGACGGGCGTCGAGGTGGTGGGCGAGGCCGCCGACGTGGACCAGGCGGTCACGGTGATCACCGCGACCCGCCCCGAGGTCGTCCTCCTGGACGTCCACCTGCCCGGCGGCGGCGGGGTCGAGGTGCTGCGCCGCTGCGCCGGCCTCATGGCGGCGGCCGAGGACCCGGTCCGCTTCCTGGCCCTGTCGGTCTCCGACGCCGCCGAGGACGTGATCGGGGTGATCCGGGGCGGCGCCCGCGGCTATGTCACCAAGACGATCACCGGCACCGACCTGGTCGACTCGATCTTCCGGGTCCAGGAGGGCGACGCCGTCTTCTCCCCGCGCCTGGCCGGGTTCGTCCTCGACGCCTTCGCCTCGACGGACGCGCCGCCCGTGGACGAGGACCTGGACCGGCTCACCCAGCGCGAGCGCGAGGTCCTGCGGCTGATCGCCCGGGGGTACGCGTACAAGGAGATCGCCAAGCAGCTGTTCATCTCGGTGAAGACGGTCGAGTCCCACGTCTCGGCGGTGCTGCGCAAGCTGCAGCTGTCCAACCGGCACGAGCTGACCCGCTGGGCGACCGCCCGGCGCCTGGTCTAGCGCCCGCGCGCCCCGCCGGGCCGGCCGGGCCCGCCGGGCCTGCCGGGCCGCCGGGCCCGCCGGCCAGGCCAGCCAGCCAGTCGGCCCGTCGGCCGCCACCCGCGTCAGCCGACCCGGGTGGCGCCCGCGAAGGGCATCTCGTCGATCGGCGCGATCCGCACCGGTGCGCCCGGGCGGGGAGCGTGGATCATCTGCCCGCCGCCGATGTAGAGGCCGACGTGGCTGATGCCGGAGTAGAAGAAGACCAGGTCGCCCGGGGCCAGTTCGGAGCGGGAGACCCGGCGGCCGGCGTTGATCTGGGTGTAGGTGGTGCGCGGCAGCGAGACCCCGGCCGCGCGCCAGGAGGCCTGGGTCAGCCCCGAGCAGTCGTAGGCGGACGGACCCGTCGCGCCCCACACGTACGGCTTGCCGAGCTGCGCCCGGGCGAAGGCGATGGCCTCGGCGGCCCGTCCCGTCGCCGTGCCGATCGGGCCGCGGACCGAGGCGGCCCGGTCGGCACGGTCGGGTGCCGTCGCGCCGCCCGTGGCGGCGTCGTGGCTTCCGGCGGCCACGGCCGCGTCGTAGCGGGCCCGTTCCTCGGCGGTGAGCCGGGCGAGCAGCGTGCGGGCGGCGTTCAGCTTGCCCTGGACGGCCGCCTTCTGCCGCCGCAGCTCCGCCTCGTGCGCCTTCAGCTCGCGCAGCCGGCCCTCCGACCGGACGCGCAGCTGCCGGACGGCGGCGAGCTCACGTCGTACGGAGGTGACGGCGGCGGCCTGCCGGTCCCCCGCCTTCTCGGCGAGTGCGGCCCGCTCCAGGTACTGGTCCGGGTCGGAGGTCAGCGCGAGCTGGATCGCGGGGTCGAGCCCGCCGGAGCGGTACTGCGCGGCGGCGAAGGCGCCGAGGGCGTCGCGGGAGCGGTTGAGCCGCTCCGTCCTGCGGGCGGCCTCGTCGCGCAGCCGGTCGAACGCGGCCCGCGCCTGGTCGGCCTGCTCCTTCGCCCCGTTGTACTTCTCCGTCGCGACCTCGGCCTCCTCGTAGAGCCGGTCGACCTCGGCCTTGACCTGTGCGGGAGTGGGCCTGGGCGCGGCGTGCCCGGATCCCTCGAAGACGGTCGCGGTGGCCGCGGAGGCGAGGGCGAGGGTGGCGGCGGTGCGGACGGCCTGGCCGCCGAGCGGGGACTGCCTGGGCTTTCGGTGTGCTGCCACGAGGGCGGGTCACATCCTCTCCCTGTGGGGGACGCTGCCCGCCGGGGCCGGCGGCGGTCCGCACAGGGGAGACGGGCCGCCGCCGGTTTTCTCGGCGGGGGCGGTCGGCAACCGCCGGGATACGGCGGTGGTGGGGAGCCGGCCACCTGGGGGAGGACGCTAAACCTGGCCGCCGCCCGGCGGCCGTCGTTGACCGCTATTGGCGTCGGATGGCGTTTCCGTGACCGTTCCCGTTCGAGGCGACGGCGCTCGGGCGGTGCTTCCCGCAGCCGCCTGACCGAAGCCCCGGAGAAGGTGGACCCGCCCCGGGGCCGCTGCTAGGGCGCGGTTAGGCTCCGCCCCATGGACGTACTCATTCATGTCTTCGTCGCCCTGCACATCATCGGAATCGGCGCACTGCTCGGCGGATTCCTGACCCAGATGAAGGCGATGGGCGCGGGTACGGCCCGCTTCACCCCCGCGATGCTGCACGGCGCCCTGACCATGCTGATCACCGGCGTCGCCCTCGTCGGGCTCAACCAGGCCGACGACCAGACCGTGAACAACGTCAAGATCGGCATCAAGCTCGCCGTCCTCGTGGTCATCCTCGGCCTGGTCTACGTCAAGCGCGACGAGGAGAAGGCCGACAAGGCCCTCTTCGGCGCCGTCGGCGGCCTGACCATGGCGAACATCTTCATCGCCACCCTCTGGGTCTGACCGTCCTCAGGCCGGGCGCACGCTGCCGTAGATCGGCATGTAGTAGATCGACTCCTCGCGGACGTAGGCGCCCGGCTTCGGCGCGTGGATCATCTTGCCGTCGCCGATGTAGATGCCGACGTGGCTGATGTCGTCGTAGAAGAAGACGAGATCGCCGGGGAGCAGGTCGGCGGTGGCGATCCGGGTGCCGACCTTCACCTGGTCCCAGGTCGTGCGCGGCAGATCGACGCCCGCCGCCTTCCAGGAGGCCTGGGTGAGGCCGGAGCAGTCGTACGAGCTGGGGCCGGTCGCGCCCCAGACGTACGGCTTGCCGATCTGCGCCCGCGCGAAGGCCAGCGCCTCGGCGGCCTTCGCCGCGTACGAGGAGTCGCCGGACGTCGGCGGCGTGGGCGCGGGCGTCGGGGTGGGCGTCGGGCTCGGCGTGGGCCGGGCCGCCTCCTCCTGGCGCCTGCGCTCCGCCTCGGCCTCCGCCTTGGCCCGCTCCTCCGCCTTGCGCCGGGCCTCGGCCTCGCGCCTGCGCTCCAGCTCCGCGAGCCGGGCCTTCTCCTCGGCCGTCAGCCGCGCGAGCAGCGTGCGCGCCTCCGCGAGCTTGCGCTGCACGGTCCGCTTGCTCGCGCTCAGCTCCTTCTGCGACGCGGTCAGCTCGGCGAGCCGCCGGGTCGCCTCGGTCCGCTGCTTCGCCGCGGCGGCGCGCCGGGACTCGTACTCGGCGACCGCCGTGCGCTGCCGCTCGGAGAGCCGGTCCATGAGGTGGGTCTGGTCGAAGTAGTCCTGCGGACTGTCGGCGAAGATCAGGGTCGCGGTCGGGCCGACCGCGCCCGCCCGGTACTGGGCCGCGGCGTACGAGCCGAGGGCGCGGCGCGCGGTGTTGATCTCCTCCGTGCGGCGGGCCACGTCGTCGAGGATCCGGTCGACCTCGCGCCGCTTGCGGTCGGTGGCCTCCTTGGCGCGGTCGTACTCCTGGGTGGCCACGCCGGCCTCCCGGTACAGCCGGTCGACCTTCTTCTGGACCTCCTCGACCGTCGGCTTGGGAGCCGGGGCCGTGGGAACCGCCTGGGCGCTCTGCCCGGAGAGCAGCGTGACGGAGGCGAGCGCGGCCGTCGTGACGCCGACGGCGGGGGAGTGGGGGCGGGTGGTGCGCGGCTTGCGATGGGACGCCAAGGCCGGCATCTCCTTCCGTGGACGCCGGTCACCACGAGGCTCAAGTGGCGTGGGGAAGAGCCCGTTTCGGCGTGGGCCGCCCGCTCGGCGTGGTTCGCCGACGGTGGAGAGCGGTAGGGGACGGGCTGCTTGGGCGAGCACGCTAGCGAGCGGTGGGACGCCTGGGAAGGCCGGTGCGCCTTATGTCCGATACATTTCCGTGACCTGAAGCGGATCGTCGCCCTCCGTGAGTTCGCGGTCACTTCCGGGGACAGGAGCGGACTGTCAGTCCGGCGTCCTAGACTCGTGAGGCGATGAGCAACAGCCTCTTTGACGACAGCTTCCTGGCGAGCCTCCAGAACCACTCCTCGGAGGAGCCTCCGCCCCTGCCCGAGGACGACGAGCACGGCGCCCCGGCCGTGGAGGAGGTTCCGCACGACCTCTTCGGGGAGCACTTCGACGCGCCCCCGGCCGACCGGGACGCGTACTACCGCGACGGCGCCCACCGGCCCGTCGTGGACCCCGCCGCGCTCCTGGACGGGCTGAACGAGCAGCAGCGCGCCGCCGTCGTCCACACCGGCTCCCCCCTGCTCATCGTCGCGGGCGCCGGCTCCGGCAAGACCCGGGTGCTCACCCACCGCATCGCCCACCTCCTGGCCACCCGGCACGTCCACCCCGGCCAGATACTGGCGATCACCTTCACCAACAAGGCCGCGGGCGAGATGAAGGAGCGCGTCGAGCAGCTCGTCGGCCCGCGCGCCAACGCCATGTGGGTCTCGACCTTCCACAGCGCCTGCGTGCGCATCCTGCGCCGGGAGAGCAAGAAGCTCGGCTTCACGTCCTCCTTCTCGATCTACGACGCCGCCGACTCCAAGCGCCTCATGGCGCTGGTCTGCCGCGACCTGGACCTCGACCCGAAGCGGTTCCCGCCGAAGTCCTTCAGCGCCAAGATCTCCAACCTGAAGAACGAGCTGATCGACGAGGAGACCTTCGCCGACCAGGCCGCCGACGGCTTCGAGAAGACCCTCGCCGAGGCCTACCGGATGTACCAGGCCCGGCTGCGCGAGGCCAACGCGCTGGACTTCGACGACATCATCATGACGACGGTCCACCTGCTCCAGGCCTTCCCGGACGTCGCCGAGCACTACCGCCGCCGCTTCCGGCACGTCCTCGTCGACGAGTACCAGGACACCAACCACGCCCAGTACACCCTCGTCCGCGAGCTCGTCGGCACCGGATACGAGGACCTGGCCCCGGCCGAGCTGTGCGTCGTGGGTGACGCCGACCAGTCGATCTACGCGTTCCGCGGCGCGACCATCCGCAACATCCTCCAGTTCGAGGAGGACTACCCGGACGCGACCACGATCCTGCTGGAGCAGAACTACCGCTCCACCCAGACGATCCTGTCCGCCGCCAATGCCGTCATCGAGCGCAACGAGTCCCGCCGCCCCAAGAACCTGTGGACCAACGCGGGCGCCGGCGCGCAGATCACCGGCTACGTCGCCGACACCGAGCACGACGAGGCCCAGTTCGTCGCCGACGAGATCGACCGGCTCACGGACGCGGGCGACGCCAAGGCCGGCGACGTCGCGGTCTTCTACCGCACCAACGCCCAGTCCCGCGTCTTCGAAGAGATCTTCATCCGCGTCGGACTGCCCTACAAGGTCGTCGGCGGCGTGCGCTTCTACGAGCGCAAGGAGGTCCGTGACGTCCTCGCCTACCTGCGCGTCCTCGCCAACCCCGAGGACAACGTGCCGCTGCGCCGCATCCTCAACGTGCCCAAGCGGGGCATCGGCGAGCGCGCCGAGGCGATGATCGACGCCCTCGCGCTGCGCGAGAAGATCACCTTCCCGCAGGCCCTCAAGCGGGTCGACGAGGCGTACGGCATGGCGGCCCGCTCGGCCAACGCCGTCAAGCGCTTCAACACCCTCATGGAGGAGCTGCGCACCATCGTCGACTCGGGCGCCGGACCCGCCGTCGTCCTGGAGGCCGTGCTCGAACGGACCGGCTACCTCGCCGAGCTGCAGGCCTCGACCGACCCGCAGGACGAGACCCGCATCGAGAACCTTCAGGAACTCGCCGCCGTGGCCCTGGAGTTCGAGCAGGAGCGGGGTGAGGAAGGGGGCTCGCTCGCCGAGTTCCTGGAGCAGGTCGCGCTCGTCGCCGACTCCGACCAGATCCCCGACGAGGACGAGGAGGGCTCCGGCGTCATCACGCTGATGACTCTCCACACCGCCAAGGGCCTGGAGTTCCCGGTGGTCTTCCTCACGGGCATGGAGGACGGCGTCTTCCCGCACATGCGCGCCCTCGGCCAGACCAAGGAGCTGGAGGAGGAGCGGCGCCTGGCGTACGTGGGCATCACCCGCGCCCGCGAACGCCTCTACCTGACCCGCTCCGCGATGCGCAGCGCCTGGGGCCAGCCCTCGTACAACCCGGCCTCGCGCTTCCTCGAGGAGATCCCCGCCACCTACCTGGAGTGGAAGCGGACCGGCCCGATGGCCAAGCCCGCCGGGCCGACCTCGGGCATCACGTCCGCGCTGTCCTCGTCGCGCTCCCGTTCCGGCCCCTCGGGCTTCGCGACCCGGCGTACCACCGACAAGCCGGTGATCACGCTCCAGGTCGGCGACCGGGTCACGCACGACCAATTCGGCCTCGGCACCGTCATGGCGGTGCAGGGCGCGGGCGCCGACGCGCAGGCGACGATCGACTTCGGCGACGAGAAGCCGAAGCGACTGCTGCTGCGGTACGCGCCGGTCGAGAAGCTGTAGTCACGCCGACGTACGAGGAGGGGCCCCGGCCGTGTCGGCCGGGGCCCCACCACGGGGGGACGGGGTAAGCTGGTCGGGTCGG
>NZ_JBHXTJ010000065.1:0-20873 GCF_042677525.1 Streptomyces sp. NPDC127114 | reverse complement strand
CCGGCTAGTCTCCGCCCACGCGAGTGGTGTGGTGTTAGCGGCGGGTCGTCATCGTGTTCCACCCCCCCCTCCGGTGGGGGCCCCCCGGCGTTTTGGGCGGGGGCCCCTCCTCGTGTGTACGGGTTCAGCTGGTCGGGTCGAGGCCGTGGCCGCGCAGCCAGGCCAGCGGGTCGATCGCCGAGCCGCCGTCGGGCCGGACCTCGAAGTGGAGGTGCGGGCCGGTGGAGTTGCCCGAGTTGCCGGAGTAGGCGATGACCTCGCCGGCCTTGACCTTGCCGGAGCGGATCTTTGTGCTGCTGAGGTGGCAGTACCAGGTCTCGGTGCCGTCCGGGGCGGTCACGATCGCCATGTTGCCGTAGGCGCTGTTCCACTGGGTGCGGACGGTGCCGTCGGTCGCGGCCATGACGGGCGTGCCGTACTGGACCGGGAAGTCGATGCCGGTGTGCACGGACATCCAGTTGACGCCGGACTGGCCGTAGCGCGCGCTGAGCTGGTGCAGCTTCACCGGCAGCATGAACTTGGGCCGCAGGGCCTCCCGGCGGGCCGCCTCCTCCTCGCGCTTCTTCTTCTCCGCCTCCTGGCGGAGCTTCAGATCGATGCGCTCCTGGGTACGGCTCGCGCGGTCGCCGAAGTCGCGGGCGTCGGCGCTGAGCGCGGCGAGCTGGGTGTCCAGCTTGCTGTTGGCGGCGACCTGCTTCACGGACGCCGGGTCGGCGGCGGCGAGGGACGTCGTGTCGTCCTTCTGGTCGGCAGCGCCGTCGGTGAGGCCGCTCACGGAGGCGGCGGCGATACCGGCGACGCCCATCACGCAGGCGGAGGGGACGGCGACCGTGAGGAGCGCGGAGCGCTTGGCGGGCGTACGGCGCCGGCCGCGGCTGCCGCCGCCGGAACGGCGTACGGGGCGGGCGGGGAGGTCGGTGCCCGGGGCCGGAGCGGCCGCCCGGTCCGGACCGAGGTCGGTGCCGTCGAGCTCCAGGGCGATCATGGTCTCGGCGTCGTGGAAGGTGTCGCGCTCCGGCTGCGGCGAGGAACCCTGCTGGGCCTGCTGGTCGTCGTAGCCCGTGTCGTAAGCGGTGTCGTACGACGCGTCGTAGGCGTAGTGGTCGTCGGCCTCGTACTCAGCGGCGGCCGGGTACTCGGCGGTGGCGAACTCCGGCGCGGAGAAGTCGCCGCCGGAGAACTCGGTGGCGGAGAACTCTCCGGTGTGCTCCGGGGTGTACTGGTGCGGGACGACCGGCTCGGGCGCGACCTGGTTCCAGGCGGTGGCGTCGTAAGCGCCGGTCTCGTAGCCCGCCGGGGTCGTCCACTGGCCGGTGCCGGTGGAGTCGTACGAGGCGAACTGCGCCGCCGTCTCGTACTGGCCGGTCTGCTGGGCCTCGGTCCACGCGCTCGCGTCCCACTGGCCGGTGGTGGTGTACGAGCCGTACGAGCCGGTGTCCCACTGGCCCTGGCCCCCGTAGCCGGCGGCGTAGCCGCTCTGCTCGGCGTACCCGCTGTAGCCGTCGTACCCGGCGCTGTAGTCGGTGTAACCGCTCTGACCGCTCTGACCTGCTTCGTAACCGGCGTCGTAGGTGCCGAACAGCGGGTCGACGGCGAAGCTGCCCGTGGTCTGGGTGGCGTCCGTGACGTACCCGGCGTGGGGGTGCTGGTCGTTCACCAACTTCTCTCTCGCCTCGGCAGCAGGGGGTCAAGCAGTGGCGTGACTGTACCCGGCGGTACGCGCGGCGGACAATCTTCGGCGGGTTTCGAGCCGCCAGGAAACGGGCAATCGGCCGCCTTTCGGCGGGTTGTGGGGAGAGCCTTGGCCCTGTGTTCGAAGAACGTTCGAAGAACGGAAACCCTCTGGCGGCCCGTCAGAGGGCAGGCGCCGGTGGGTCGGCCAGGTCCGTCAGGAGTGCCGTCACGCCACCGAGGCGGTGTCCGTCGAACCGTCCCGCGCGTCCGTCGCCGGCGCCCCGTCGTCCAGGGCGCGGAGGATGCCGGTCGCGACCGTGGGATGCACCGGCAGCGCGAGGTGCCCGACGCCGCTGACGCGCACGTTGTGGACGGTCAGGTCCGGATGGTCGAGCCGGGCCGTCTCCACCGGGACCATCACCTGGTCCAGGTCGCTCCAGAAGCTCACGAAGCGGGTGCGGCAGCCGGGCGCCGGGCCCGCGAGCTCGGTCAGCACCTCCGAACCGGGCCGCATCTGGCGCACCAGCGGGTGGGCGTCCGCCAGGGCCAGCGGCGCGAAGGCCGTCCCGGAGTGCGGTGTGCCCAGCGTGACGAGCGTGCGCACCTTCGCGTCACCGCCGAGGCGCTGTACGTAATAGCGGGCGATCAGACCGCCGAGGCTGTGGCCCACGAGGTCGACCTCGGTGTGGCCGGTGCGGTCGAGGAGCTCCGTCACCCGGCGGCCGAGCA
This sequence comes from Streptomyces sp. NPDC127114, assembly GCF_042677525.1. Taxonomy (NCBI): domain Bacteria; kingdom Bacillati; phylum Actinomycetota; class Actinomycetes; order Kitasatosporales; family Streptomycetaceae; genus Streptomyces; species Streptomyces sp. NPDC127114. The sequence continues at coordinate 18,470 of NZ_JBHXTJ010000065.1, read as the reverse complement.
GCTCCGCGGCGGTGCGCAGGTCGCAGGTGAGCGGGGAGTAGTTGAGCGACTCGACGCTGTCACGGCCGTGCCGGGCGAGGGCGCGGCGCAGCAGGACGAAGACCGAGCGGTTGTCGACGAAGCCGTGCAGCAGCACGACCGGGCGGGCGGCCGCGCCGGGACCGGGACGGGAGCCGTCACCGGCGGCCGGGGAAGGTGCGGCGCGACGTTCGCCCACGAGTCCGGAGGGGTAGAGAACCAGATGTCCCGCGAGGACGGCGATCTCCAGGGCGGTGGCCCTCATCCGGTCGGCGAACGCGGTGGGGAAGAACTCCATCGCCGGCCTCCGTCCGGTACGGCGGTGCGCCGCACTCCGTGCCGCACGACAGGCGGCGCGGACGTACGGCACACTCCGCGGCGGCTCCTCCGGGGAGCGAACAATGTCCCACGTGTGATTTCCCCCTCGCTGTCCACCGCGAAACGGGCGCGTGCGGGATGCTGGCGATAACGTTCGTTCACCTCCCCGGCAACGAAGCGCGGGGGTCGCATGTGGAGGCAGTGATGGGTGTGACCGGTCCGATCCGCGTGGTGGTCGCCAAGCCGGGTCTCGACGGCCACGATCGCGGGGCCAAGGTGATCGCTCGCGCGCTGCGCGACGCCGGTATGGAGGTCATCTACACCGGGCTCCACCAGACGCCGGAGCAGATCGTGGACACCGCCATCCAGGAGGACGCCGACGCCATCGGCCTGTCGATCCTCTCGGGTGCGCACAACACGCTGTTCGTGAAGGTGCTCGAGCTCCTGAAGGAGCGGGACGCCGAGGACATCAAGGTCTTCGGCGGCGGCATCATCCCGGACGCGGACATCGCCCCGCTGAAGGAGAAGGGCGTGGCGGCGATCTTCACGCCGGGCGCGACGACGGCGTCCATCGTGGACTGGGTCAACGCCAACGTGCGCGTGGCTGCCTGACACCTGTCGGTACGGCGGGCCCGGGCAGGACGGGGCACGGCTGGGAAGGGCGGGGCACGCAGCCCCGCTCGCCCCGCCCGTCCCGTTTCAAGCCGCCGCGTCCGGGGGCCGGAGTTCCGCGTGCATCGCGGCGCGGAGCTCCAGGGTGGATACCAGGCGCTGGAAGGCCTCCGACCAGTAGCCGGCGGCACCGGGCGAGGCGTCCTCCGGCTCGGCGGACAGCGCGGTGAGGGCCGCAAGCTGGGGCGCCGTGGCCGGGGACAGACAGCGCTCGGCGAGCCCCATCACGCCGCTGAAGCTCCACGGGTAGCTGCCCGCGTCCCGCGCGATGTCGAGCGCGTCGACGACGGCCCGGCCCAGCGGCTCCGCCCACGGCACCGCGCACACGCCGAGCAGCTGGAAGGCCTCCGACAGGCCGTGCGCCGCTATGAAGGACGCGACCCAGACGGCCCGCTCCTCCTCCGCGAGGGTCGAGAGCAGCTGGGCCCGCTCCGCGAACGACGAGGTGCCGGGACCGGTGGCCTGCGGTGCCGCCGGGGAACCGAGCAGGGCGCGCGACCAGTCCGCGTTCCGCTGGCGTACGGCCGCCCGGCACCAGGCCGCGTGCAGCTCGGCGCCCCAGTCGTCCGCGACCGGCAGCGCGACGATCTCCTCGGGGCCGCGCCCGCCGAACCGCGCTTGCCAGCAGTCCAGCGACGCCGCCTCCACCAGCTGGCCCAGCCACCACGAGCGCTCGCCGCGGCCCGTGGGCGGCGTGGCGACGACCCCGTCGTGCCGCATGCCCGCGTCGCACTCGTGCGGCGCCTCCACGACGATCGTCTCCGCGCCGTGCGTACGGTCCAGGGACACGCACGACGCGGCCCGCTCCGCCATCCGCGCGGCGAGCGCGGACGCCGGCAGAGCGGAGAGCAGCTCGGCGGCCGTCGCGCGGACGTTGCGGCTGCGGTCGGACAGGGCCGCCTCCAGGAACTCCTCGTCCGCCGGACCGAGCCCCGCCCGCAGCGAGTCCAGGAACATCAGCCGGTCCTCGGCCCGCTCCGCACTCCACGTCGAGGCGAGCAGCTCCCGCCCCCGCGCCGGGTCGTCGGCCCGTACGGCGGCGAGCAGCGCGACCCGCTCCGCGAACAGACCCTCCTCCCACAGCGCCAGGACCGCCTCCCCGTCCGCCGGGTCGGGCAGCGAGCCCCCCGCCCCGCCGCCCGTGCCGCCCGCCCCGCGGAGCGCGAACCTCCATTCCGGGTTCAGCCGGGCCAGCCACAGCCCGCGCGGTCCGGCGAAGGCCAGCGCCTGGGGCCGCAGGTCGGTCCGGGCCCGGGCGGCGTCGAGCAGCGCCGGAAGCGCGGCGGCGGGCGCGCGGTAGCCCCGCTCGTTGGCGGCGGCCAGCCACTGGGGCAGCAGCTCGGCAAGGTCCGGTGCCGCCCCGCGCCGCCCCCCGGACGGCGCGGGCGCGGCCCGGCCCGCGAGCAGCTGCCCCAGCCGCCGCCGGGCCGCCGCGGGCAGCGGCTCGCGGGCGTCCTCGGGCGCGGCCTCCAGCGGCGCGGCGGCCGGTCCGGGGAGCAGCCCCGCTCTGCGCCGTACGGTGTGCACGGCGGCGGCGTCAAGGAGCGCGACCGGCGCCGTGTCCCCGCTGGCGTGTGCGAACGGCTTCCGGTCGGTGCCCAGCAGCGCCGACGTGACGAGCTCTTCCCAGGCATCCATGGACTCCTCCAGAGGTGTTCGGGTCAACGCGGTCGGTGGGTCGTCGGGGCAGGAGAAGCGGTGCGAGGCGTCAGGTGAGCGACACCGTCTCGCCGGGCTCGTCCGGCGACCAGGCGGCCAGCGGAGTGAACCCCTGGTGCCCCACCTCCCCGAACACGCTCACCGGCCCGCCCCCGGACAGCGCGACCAGCCGCCACAGCCCGGGACGCGCCTGGGCGGCGCGGGTCAGCGGTACGGCGTCCCGCTCGTCGGGCGTCGTGCCGCCGGATGGGCCCGGGGTGCCCGAGTGCGGCCGTGCGTCGGCCAGTTGCCAGCCGTACTCCGCTCGTGCCGGGACCACGTCCGACAAGGTCACCGGCCAGGTGTCCAGCCACGGGTCCTCGCGCAGCGCGCGGCCGTAGGCGGCGAGGGCGTCGGCGACGCGGGTGCCCGCAGGCGGCGGACCGGCGGGTGGGGCGGTGCCGAACTGCTCGACCAGTTCGGCGCGCAGGCCGCCGCCCGATCCGTAGGGCCGCAGCCCGGCATCGACCACCACACCGGCCGGAAGGGCCAGTTGGGGTGGTCGGCCCGCCGCGCCGAAGGAGAGGAGCAGGGCCGTACGCCCGCTCGACCGGCCGTGCAGCCAGATGCGGCGGGTCGTCAGACGCGAGTCCGCCGTGTCGTACTGGGCGAGCACCAGCCAGTGGTCCCGCAGCACGGGACCTTCCGGCGAGGCCGGCAGGCCGACCCGGCCGCGGACGGTCGCTGCCAGCGGGCCGGGCAGTGCGTCCACCGACAGCCAGGCGCGGTCGAGGAGATGGGTCAGCGCGCACTCCTCCAGGAGCCGCACCGGCCAGCCGGGCCCCGAGCCCGCGACGGCGCCCAGCTCGCGCACCCGGCCGGCGAGTCCGGGAGCCTGCGCGTCGACCATGCGGGCCGCGGTCTCCTCCCACAGCCCGTACCCCGCCTGCTCGGCCGAGGCGAGCCCGCCGCGCAGCAGATCGGCGAGCCGCTGCTCCAACTCCTGCGCGCCGGCCGTTATCCGCGCCGCCCTGCGCTCCGCCCGGCGGCGCGCGGCCTCCGGGTCGGCGGGCCCGGAGCCCGCCTCCGCCCGCGCACGTCTGCCCGCGAGCCACTCCGCCGCCCAGACGGGCGCCCCGCCGGCCGTCGGCACCGCCGTCCCGGCCGTGTCCCCCGCCCACAGCAGCAGCAGTCCCAGCGCGTGCTTGCACGGGAACTTCCGGCTCGGGCAACTGCACACGTACGCCGGGCCCGTGGTGTCCACGACCGTGCGGTACGGCGTCTTCCCGCTGCCCGCGCACAGGCCCCAGACGGCCCGGCCGTCGCAGCCCGCTTCGGACCACGGGCCGGGCGAACCCAGCTTGCCTCCCGCTTTGCGCGACGCGTCGTCAGGAGCCAGTGCCAGCACCTGTTCCGACGTCCAGCGCACCCCCTGCTCAGTCATGCGAACGACCGTACGGGTCGCCACTGACAATGCCCTCGCCGTGGCCCTGACCTGGGATTTCCACCGACCGCGACCGAATGTCAGTGGCATGGTGCACCGTGGATCGCACAGCAGGTCGAACGATCTGGAGGGGGACTCATGACCCTGCCCGAAACCACCACGACCACCACCGCGGACGGGGCCCTGCGGCCGCACGCCGAGCACGCCTTCGCCCACGAACTCGCCGCGCTCGCCGCCGCCGACGACCGGCCGCGCCCCGCACGCTGGCGGCTCTCGCCCTGGGCCGTCGCCACCTATCTCCTCGGCGGCACGCTGCCCGACGGCACGGTGATCACGCCCAAGTACGTCGGCCCGCGCCGCATCGTCGAGGTCGCCGTCACCACGCTCGCCACGGACCGCGCCCTGCTCCTGCTCGGTGTGCCCGGCACCGCCAAGACCTGGGTCTCCGAGCATCTCGCCGCCGCCGTCAGCGGCGACTCCACGCTGCTCGTGCAGGGCACCGCCGGCACGCCCGAGGAAGCCATCCGCTACGGCTGGAACTACGCGCAGCTGCTCGCCCACGGCCCCAGCCGCGCCGCCCTCGTCCCCAGTCCCGTCATGCGGGCCATGGCGCAGGGCATGACCGCCCGCGTCGAGGAGCTGACCCGCATCCCCGCCGACGTGCAGGACACCCTCATCACGATCCTGTCCGAGAAGACCCTGCCGATCCCCGAGCTGGGCGAGGAGGTGCAGGCGGTCGGCGGCTTCAACCTCATCGCCACGGCCAACGACCGCGACCGCGGTGTCAACGAGCTGTCCAGCGCGCTGCGCCGCCGCTTCAACACCGTCGTGCTGCCGCTGCCCGCGACGCCGGACGCCGAGGTGGACATCGTCGCCCGGCGCGTCGACCAGATCGGCCGCTCGCTCGACCTGCCGGCCGTGCCGGACGGCGTGGACGAGATCCGCCGGGTCGTCACCGTCTTCCGCGAGCTGCGCGACGGCGTCACCGCGGACGGCCGCACCAAGCTCAAGTCCCCCTCGGGGACGCTGTCCACGGCAGAGGCGATCTCCGTCGTCACCGGCGGCCTCGCCCTCGCCGCCCACTTCGGCGACGGTGTGCTCCGCTCCGCCGACGTCGCCGCCGGGCTGCTCGGCGCGGTGGTCCGCGACCCGGCCGCAGACCGGGTGATCTGGCAGGAGTACCTGGAGACGGTGGTCCGTGAGAGAGACGGATGGAAGGACTTCTACCGCGCCTGCCGCGAGGTGAGCGCATGACGCGCCCCGCCGTCGCGGCCCCCGCCGCCGAGGCCGTGGAGACGGCCGCGAGCGCCCTCGGCCGGCCGGCGCGCTCCCTGGCCGGGCCGCTCCTGCTCGGCGTGCGGCACCACGGACCCGGATCCGCCCGGGCCGTGCTCGCGGCGCTCGACGCCGGGCGGCCCAAGGCGGTGCTCGTCGAGGGACCGCCCGAGGCCGACGCACTGGTGGAGCTCGCCGCCCACGAGGAGATGCGGCCCCCGGTCGCGCTGCTCGCGCACGCCGTGGACGACCCGGGCCGGGCCGCGTTCTGGCCGATGGCCGAGTTCTCGCCCGAGTGGACCGCGATCCGCTGGGCCCTCTCCCACGGCGCCGAGGTCCGCTTCGTCGACCTGCCCGCCGCCCACACCCTCGCCGCCCTCGACCCCACCTGGGACGACGGGGAGGAGTTCACCGGAGCGCCACCGGCCGGCGGCCAGGAGCTCCGCGTCGACCCGATCGCGGAGCTCGCCCGCACCGCCGGCTACGACGACGCCGAGCGCTGGTGGGAGGACGTGATCGAACTGCGCGGAGCCGCCGACCCGTTCGCCCCGTTCGACGCCGTCGCCGAGGCGATGGGCGCGCTCCGCGAGGCGTACGGGCACGGCGGCCACCCGCGTGACCTGGTGCGCGAGGCGCACATGCGGACAGGGCTGCGCGCCGCCCAGAAGGAGTTCGGCGACGACGTCGCCGTGGTCTGCGGCGCCTGGCACGTGCCCGCGCTGCGCCGCCGCACCACCGTCACCGCCGACCGCGCCCTGCTCAAGGGCCTGCCCAAGGTGAAGGCCGAGCTGACCTGGGTCCCCTGGACCCACCGCAGGCTCGCCCGCCGCTCCGGGTACGGCGCGGGGATCGACGCCCCCGGCTGGTACGCCCACCTGTTCACCGCGCCCGACCGGCCCGTCGAGCGCTGGATGACCAAGGTCGCGGGCCTGCTGCGGGACGAGGACCTGACCGTCTCCTCCGCCCATGTCATCGAGGCCGTACGGCTCGCGGACACCCTGGCCGTCCTGCGCGGCCGCCCGCTGCCCGGCCTCGGCGAGACCACCGACGCCGTCCGCGCCGTCATGTGCGAGGGCTCCGACGTCCCGCTCGACCTGGTGCGCGACCGGCTCGTGGTCGGCGACGTCCTCGGCACGGTCCCGGCCGGCGCCCCCGCCGTGCCGCTCCAGCGCGACCTCGACCGGCTCCAGCGCCGACTGCGCCTCAAACCGGAGGCGTACGAGCGCGAGCTCGACCTCGACCTGCGCAAGGACAACGACGCCGCCCGCAGCCGGCTCCTGCACCGGCTCCGGCTGCTCGGTGTCGCCTGGGGCAGCTCCGTCGCGGGCCGCGGCTCCACCGGAACGTTCCGGGAGAGCTGGCGGCTGCGCTGGGAGCCCGAACTCCACGTGCAGGTCGCCGAGGCGGGCGTCTGGGGCACCACCGTCGAGGCCGCCGCCACCGCCAGGGCACGCTCACAGGCGACCGCCGTCGACGACCTCGCCTCCATCACCGCGCTCGCCGAGCAGTGCCTCCTCGCCGGACTCACCGACGCCCTGCCCGCCGTCCTGCACGCGCTCGCCGACCGCGCCGCCCTCGACACCGACGTCGCCCACCTCGCCCAGGCCCTGCCCGCCCTCGCCCGTTCCCTGCGCTACGGAGACGTCCGCGCCACCGACACCACCGCGCTCGGCGAGGTCGCCGCCGGTCTCGCCGAACGGATCTGCGTGGGCCTGCCGCCCGCCTGCGCGTCCCTCGACACCGACGCCGCCACGGAGATGCGCGACCGCCTCGACGCCGTCCACACGGCGATCGCCCTTCTGACGACCCGGTCCACCGGCCGCCCGGGGCCGTCCGAGCCGACGGAGGCGGCGGAGCAACCAGCTACGGTCACGGCCACAGCCACGGCCACCGCCGCCCCCGCCGCCGCAGGGCTCGGTGAGCGGTGGGGTGCCGTGCTGCGGCGGCTCGCCGTGCGCGACCGGGTGCCCGGTGTGCTGCGGGGCCGGGCCGCCCGGCTGCTGCTTGACGAGGGCCGGGTCGGGGTGGACGAGGCGGCGCGGTTGATGGGGCTCGCGCTCTCGCCCGGGACGCCACCCGCCGACGCCGCCGGCTGGATCGAGGGCTTCGTCGGCGGCGCCTCCGGCGGCGGACTGCTCCTCGTCCACGACGAGCGGCTGCTCGGCCTGGTCGACGACTGGCTGGGCGGCGTGTCCGCGGAGGCGTTCACCGACGTCCTGCCGCTGCTGCGGCGCACGTTCGGCGGATACGAGCCGGGCGTCCGGCGCACCCTCGGCGAGCTCGTCGCCCGCGGCCCCGCCACCGGCGGCGCCGCCGGCGCCGCGGCCGTCACACCCGGCTTCGCCACCGTCCTCGACGAGCGCCGCGCCGACGACATCCTGCCCCTGCTCCACCTCATCCTCGGTACGGAGGCACCCGCATGACCATCACCGGCACCGGCACGGACGACGAGCGGCTGCGCCGCTGGCGGCTGGTCCTCGGCGGCGGCGCGGCCGACGGCACCGGCCGCGCCCTCAGCGGCACCGACGCCGCCATGGACGGCGCCCTGGCCGCCCTCTACGGCGGCACGAGCGGCGGCGACCGGCGGACCGGCGGAGACCGCGCGGCCGGACTGGGCGCCTCAGCGCCGTCCGTCGCCCGCTGGCTCGGCGACATCCGCACGTACTTCCCCAGCTCCGTCGTCCAGGTCATGCAGCGCGACGCCATCGACCGGCTCGGGCTCGCCACCCTGCTCCTGGAGCCCGAGATGCTGGAGGCGGTCGAGGCGGACGTCCACCTCGTCGGCACCCTGCTCTCCCTGGACAAGGCGATGCCGGAGACCACCAAGGAGACCGCCAGGGCCGTCGTCCGCAAGGTCGTCGACCAGCTGGAGAAGCGGCTCGCCACCCGCACCCGCGCGACGCTCACCGGCGCCCTCGACCGCTCGGCCCGGATCAGCCGCCCGCGCCACCGGGACATCGACTGGGACCGCACCGTCCGCGCCAACCTCGCGCACTACCTCCCGGAGTACGGCACGGTCGTGCCCCAGCGGCTGATCGGATACGGCCGGGCGAGCCAGGCGGTGAAGAAGGAGGTCGTGCTCTGCGTCGACCAGTCCGGATCCATGGCCGCCTCCGTCGTCTACGCCTCCGTCTTCGGCGCCGTCCTCGCCTCCATGCGCTCCGTCGCCACCCGCCTGGTCGTCTTCGACACGGCCGTCGTCGACCTCACCGACCAGCTCGACGACCCCGTCGACGTGCTCTTCGGCACCCAGCTCGGCGGCGGCACCGACATCAACCGGGCGCTCGCCTACTGCCAGTCGAGGATCACCCGCCCCGCCGACACCGTCGTCGTCCTCATCAGCGACCTCTACGAGGGCGGTATCCGCGACGAGATGCTCAAGCGGGTCGCGGCGATGAAGGCCTCGGGCGTGCAGTTCGTCGCCCTGCTCGCCCTCTCCGACGAGGGTGCTCCCGCCTACGACCGGGAGCACGCCGCCGCCCTCGCCGCGCTCGGCGCCCCCGCCTTCGCCTGCACCCCCGACCTCTTCCCCGAGGTCATGGCCGCCGCCCTGGAGAAGCGCCCGCTGCCGATACCCGAGGCCTGAGCCGCCCGACCGGCACGTGCGCCACCCGACCCGAGGCCGGGGCAGCGCGGTGCGGATCCGGTGGCGGTGCGGTGCGGATTCCGTCGCCGCGCGACCACCCGGACGGGCGCGCCCCCTGTCACTGAGGCCCATATCACACCATCGGCCGCAGGGCCCTCACCCCGCCGCCCGGCGCGCCGTGAGGCGCCCGATCCCCGCGCCCCGCCTGCCACGTGGCCCTGCCGGACGTCCGCGGTCACCACTCCGGACCGCCTCACCGCGCCTACGTTCTGTGACCCGTATCACCGCCAGGTTGTGATCTGCGATTTAGGGACCTACGTCCCTCGGGGATAACCTGCGAGACGGACATGCCGCGTCCACGGACACCGTGTACGCCTCCCTAGTGACAGCGCAGTCACGTTGCCCTTCGCGGCACGCCCACGCAGACAACGAACCGCGATCATCTAGAAAAGGGACGCGCGTGGACCTGTTCGAGTACCAGGCGAGGGACCTCTTCGCCAAGCACGGTGTACCGGTGCTGGCCGGTGAAGTCATCGACACGCCTGAGGCGGCGCGCGCTGCGACGGAGCGGCTTGGCGGCAAGTCGGTCGTCAAGGCGCAGGTCAAGGTCGGCGGCCGCGGCAAGGCCGGCGGCGTCAAGCTGGCCGCCACCCCGGAAGAGGCCGTCGCCCGCGCGACGGACATCCTGGGCATGGACATCAAGGGCCACACGGTCCACAAGGTGATGATCGCGGAGACCGCTCCGGAGATCGTCGAGGAGTACTACGTCTCGTACCTCCTCGACCGCACCAACCGCACCTTCCTCGCCATGGCCTCCGTCGCCGGTGGCATGGACATCGAGGAGGTCGCCGCCACGACCCCCGAGAAGCTCGCGAAGGTCCCGGTCGACGCCAACAAGGGTGTCGACATCGAGAAGGCCCGTGAGATCGTCGCCCAGGCCCAGTTCCCGGCCGAGGTCGCCGAGAAGGTCGCCGAGGTCCTCGTGACCCTGTGGAAGACCTTCATCGCCGAGGACGCCCTCCTCGTCGAGGTCAACCCGCTGGCCAAGGTCGCCTCCGGCGACATCCTGGCCCTCGACGGCAAGGTGTCCCTGGACGCCAACGCCGACTTCCGTCAGCCCGAGCACGAGGCGCTCGAGGACAAGGCCGCAGCCAACCCGCTCGAGGCTGCTGCCAAGGCCAAGGGCCTCAACTACGTGAAGCTCGACGGCGAGGTCGGCATCATCGGCAACGGCGCCGGCCTGGTCATGTCGACCCTGGACGTCGTCGCGTACGCCGGTGAGAACCACGGCGGCGTGAAGCCGGCCAACTTCCTCGACATCGGTGGTGGCGCCTCCGCCGAGGTCATGGCGAACGGCCTGGAGATCATCCTCGGCGACCCGGACGTCAAGTCCGTGTTCGTCAACGTCTTCGGTGGCATCACCGCCTGTGACGAGGTCGCCAACGGCATCGTGCAGGCCCTGGAGCTCCTCGCCTCCCGTGGCGACGAGGTCACCAAGCCGCTCGTCGTGCGCCTCGACGGCAACAACGCGGAGCTGGGTCGCAAGATCCTGTCGGACGCCAACCACCCGCTGGTGCAGCGTGTGGACACCATGGACGGCGCGGCCGACAAGGCCGCCGAGCTCGCGGCTGCGAAGTAAGGGAAGAGGGACAGAACAGCCATGGCTATCTTCCTCAACAAGGACAGCAAGGTCATCGTCCAGGGCATGACCGGTGCCACGGGCATGAAGCACACCAAGCTCATGCTGGGTGACGGCACCAACATCGTCGGCGGCGTGAACCCGCGCAAGGCCGGCACGGCCGTCGACTTCGACGGCACCGAGATCCCGGTCTTCGGCACCGTCGCCGAGGCGATGAAGGAGACCGGCGCCAACGTCTCGGTCCTCTTCGTCCCGCCGGCCTTCGCCAAGGCCGCCGTGGTCGAGGCGATCGACGCCGAGATCCCGCTCGCCGTCGTCATCACCGAGGGCATCGCGGTCCACGACTCCGCCGCGTTCTACGCGTACGCCGTGGAGAAGGGCAACAAGACCCGCCTCATCGGCCCGAACTGCCCCGGTCTCATCACCCCGGGCCAGTCGAACGCCGGCATCATCCCGGGCGACATCACCAAGCCGGGCCGCATCGGCCTGGTCTCGAAGTCCGGCACGCTGACGTACCAGATGATGTACGAGCTCCGTGACATCGGCTTCTCCTCCGCCGTCGGCATCGGTGGCGACCCGGTCATCGGCACCACGCACATCGACTGCCTGGCGGCCTTCGAGGCCGACCCGGACACCGACCTGATCGTCATGATCGGTGAGATCGGCGGCGACGCCGAGGAGCGTGCGGCCGACTTCATCAAGGCCAACGTCACCAAGCCGGTCGTCGGCTACGTCGCGGGCTTCACCGCGCCCGAGGGCAAGACCATGGGCCACGCCGGCGCCATCGTCTCCGGCTCCTCCGGCACCGCCCAGGCGAAGAAGGAGGCCCTCGAGGCCGCCGGTGTGAAGGTCGGCAAGACCCCGACCGAGACCGCCAAGCTGGCGCGCGCGATCCTCGCGGGCTGACGCGGCGACCACCGCACAGGAGTGGGCCCCGCCCCACCCGGGAGACCGGGTGGGGCGGGGCCCACTCGCGTGCGCGCCGCCCTACTCGGCGGCAGGGACCAGCCGCTCGGGGCCGGGGTGGGGGGCCGAGCGCAGCCTGTCGCGGAGCCTCCGGTCCTCCGGGCCGAGCTTCTGCGGGCCGCCGCGGACCGGGACGCCCTCGACGACCTCGCCCGGTGCGATCACCGGGATGTACTGGGTCGGCGCGGTCGCCGCGGTGACCGCCGTGATGCAGATCAGCGCCGCCGTCACCCCGATCACCGTCCGCGTCAGCCGTCGGGACCGCCGCTCGCTGCCCGTCCGCACCGCGCGCGCCGCGGGCAGCGTGGCCGTCGGCGCCTCCGCGACGAGCGCGGCCAGCCGGCGGTGCAGCGCCTCCGGGTCGGAGAGCTCGGGCACCCGCTGCCCGATGACCGTACGGGCGTGCAGCAGCCGGTTCCCGGCGGCCGGGGTGCTCGCCTCGGTCTCCGCGGCCGTCTCCGGCAGGTCGAGGCCGAGGCCGTCGTAGAGCAGGACGGTACGGCGGTACGGCGGCGGCAGCTCCAGGAGGGCCCCGAGCAGCGCGCGCCGGGAGGCCTCGGTCGGCGCGGAGTCGGGATGCCGGTGGCGGCGCCGGAACCGGTGCCAGGGCGACAGCGCGTACTCGTACGCCGCCGCGCGCACCCAGCCCACCGGGTCGCGGTCGACGGCGACCTCGGGCCAGTGCTGCCAGGCGTGGTGGAAGGCGAACTCGACGGACTCGCGGGAGAGCCGGCGGCGCCCCGTGAGCAGATAGGTCTGGTGGACGAGCGAGGGCGCGGCGTACGCGTAGAGCGCGTCGAACGCGGCCTCGGGCGTGAACTCCGGGCCCTCGGCCGCGTCCTGCGCCGCCGCGCCGTCCTCGCGGCCGGGTGCGCCGGCGCACGCGTCCACGGCGACGACAGCGGCCGTGCTGCCTGCGCCGTCCGGGCCTGTTCCGGCGACACCCGCGCCTGGGTCGTCCCTGCCTGCGTCGTCCGTGCCTGTGTCGGCGACACGGGTGCCTGAGCCGACCGCTCCCGCGCCGGCGACACTCGCGCCTGTGTCGTCCGTGCCTGTGTCGGCGACACGGGTGCCTGAGCCGACCGCTCCCGCGCCGGCGACACCCGCGTCTGCGTCGTCCGTGCCCGCGTCGGCGACACGGGTGCCTGAGCCGACCGCTCCCGCGCCGGCGACACCCGCGCCTGTGTCGTCCGTGCCTGTGTCATCCCTGGCTGCCCTCGCCGCTCCCGCGGTGGGTCCGTCCGTCGCCTCCGGCGCCGGTTCCGTGTCGGCGCCCGGGGCGGGACCTGAGGGTGCCTGGGCACCGTCCACGCGCGCGTGCGCCTCGGCGGCCGTGCTCGCACCCGCCTCCTGGCCAGGGGTCAGTACCGGGGAATCGGCGGGCGAGCCGTCCGGTTTCAGGCGCTCCTCCGGCGGCTGGGCGGCTTCCCACGGGCGGTGGGGCTCCACGGGCTCCGGGGTCGCCCTCGCGGCCGACGCGGCCGACGGCGCCGTGGGTGTCTTCGGCGGGCGGTCGGCGCCCTTCGCGGCGGGTCGCGGGCGGGTGCCCGCGGGAGAGGGGCGGGCGGGCTTCTCCGTGCGGGGCGCGGTCGGCTCCTCGTACACGCCGAGCAGCCTCGCGTACGCCTCCCGCTTGCGCCCTCTGGGGGAACTGCGGCCGGTCTCCCAGGCGCGGACGGTGGCCCGGGTGACGCCCAGGGCCTCCGCGACCTGGTCCTCGCTCAAGGAGAGGGCCTCACGCAGCCGGCGCCGTTCCTTGGGCGAAGGGAGGGAGACGGAGGGGCTCGTCGGACTCATCGGCGTCGACCTCCCACAGCACGGCTCCGGGCGGAAAAGTACATAAACGTATCTTGAGCGACACAACGGCCATTCGCCTGTTACCCGGGCAAACCGCGTGTCGCTGGCAGCATGGCCTCCGTGACGTACGTGACCGAGCAGCGCCCGCCCGCGGTGCCCGACGCACCGGTCCAGGGCCGCGCTTCCGCCGCGCCCCTGGCCACCGCCTTCGTGCGCGGCGGCGTCGCGGCGGGCCTCGGTCTCGGTGCGCTCGCCGTGCTCGTGATCGCGGCGTGGATCGCCTCCCCGTTCCCGGACAGCGGTCCCGGCGGCGCCCTGCACACCGCCGCCGGTCTGTGGCTGCTCGCCCACGGCGGGGACCTGATCCGCACCGGCACCGTCTCCGGCGTCCCGGCCCCGCTCGGTGTCACGCCGCTGCTGCTCACCGCCCTGCCGCTGTGGCTCGCGCACCGGGCGGCCCGGGACACCCTCGACGAGGACGGCGGCCCGGCGCCCGCACCGTTCGGTGTGGTGGCCGCCGTGGCCGGCGGGTATCTGCTGGTCGCGGCCGCGGTCGTGGTCTACACGGAGGCCGGGACGCTGCCCGCCGACCTGATCGCCACGGGTGCCTGGACGCCCGTCACCGTCCTCGCCGCGGCGGGCTCGGGCGTGTGGACGGCCCAGGGCCGGCCGCTGCCGGAGCGCGAGCGGTACGCGGTCGCCCTGCGCGCCGCCGGACGCGCACTCGTCGTGCTCCTCGCGGGCGGCGCGCTGCTCGCCTCCGCCTCGCTGTTCTGGCACGTGGGCGAGGCCCAGGCGTCCTTCGACGGGCTCGCGGGGGAGTGGTCGGGGCGGGCGTCGGTCGCGCTGCTCGTCCTCGCGCTGCTGCCGAACGCCGTCGTCTGGGGACTGGCCTACGGGCTCGGCCCCGGCTTCTTGCTCGGTACGGGCGCCCTGGTGACCCCGCTCGGTTTCACCGGCACCCCGGCCGTGCCGGACTTCCCGCTGCTCGCGGGGCTGCCCGGCGAGGGGCCCGGCCGGTGGCCGCACTGGGCGGCGGCCGCGGTCCCGGCCGTCGCGGCGCTGGTGCTCGGCCGTCGGGTGGGCCGGGCGTCCCGCGACCGGTCCGGGCAGGAAACGGCGCTGACCGCGCTGGGCGCGTCCGGGGTCTGCGGGGCCGCCGTCGCCGTCCTGTCGGCCCTGGCCGGCGGTCCGCTGGGTTCGGGGCGGCTCGCGGTCTTCGGCCCGGTGTGGTGGCAGACGGGCGCGGCGGCGGTGCTGTGGTGCGCGGTCGTGGGAGTTCCGGCGGCGTTCGCGGTACGGGCCTGGGGCCGCCGCGCGGCACGCAAGGCGACGAACCGGGCGGCCGCGGCGGCGGCCCTGGCGTCGTCCCCGGCGCCCGGGGCCCTTCCCGGGGCCATGCCGGGGTCCGGTCCTGGGATTGCGCCGGGGCCCGTACCCGGGTCCCTTCCCGGGGCCGGGGCGCGGGCCGTGTTCGGGAGCGCGCCCGCGCACGTACCGCCGCCCGTGCCCGGGCCCGGCGGGGTGGATGCGGAGCAGCCGCCGGAGTCCGGCGCCATGGCGGTCCCGGACGGCGCGCGGGGGAGCAGCGCGGGAGCCCTCGCCGCCCTCGACGCCCTGGAGGCGCTCGACGCGCTGGACGACGACGCGGGGGAGGAGGGTTACGGCTTCCTGCCGGCGGCCTGGGAACCACCGGCCTGGGAACCACCTGCCTGGAAGGCTCCCGCGGGGCCACCTCCGGAGCCCTCGACCCCGAAGTCCTCGGCACCGAAATCCCCGGCCGCGACACCGAATGCGTCCGCCCCGGCCCCGGCTCCGGAACCCCGGGCCCCGGCGCCCGCCCCGAAGCCGTCGGGCCCCGAGCCCTCGGCCCCGGCGCCTGCCCGTGGCATGCCGGCCCCGGAGCCGCCGCCGACGGCGCCCGTCCAGTCCCCCGGTGCGGATCCGGAGTGACTACTCCCGCACGCCGAGCGTGTCCTGGAGCGGCTTCGGCAGCAGGTCGTTGCAGGCCAGCTGGGCTTCCTTGGTCAGGGCGTCGGCCCGGCACTCGTAGAAGTCGCGGTAGACCAGGTGCACCAGGAAACCGCTCGCGACGATCATCAGGGCCAGCGTGGACGCGACCAGGCCGCTGATCGCCGCCGTCTGCTTGGCGCGGTTCGCGGTCGCCGCGGCCACGACCTGCGCGGGCGACGGCGGACCCGCTGCCCCGTCAGGACCCGCGGCCCCCTCCGGGCCCTCCGGCACCTTCGTGCGCATGCGCAGGGCGCTGATCGCCCAGTACGCGCCGAGGGCGCCGAGCAGCAGCGCGACCTCCTGCACGAAGAAGGCGAAGAAGAAGGCCCACATGCCCGAGAGCACCGCGTACCGCGCGCGCCGCTGGGCCGGGTCGGTCGGGTCCCAGCGGAGCCCGGGTCCCTGCCCGCCGTCGGGCCCGCCGCCCGGTCCGCCCGGTCCGCCGCCCTGGCCGCCGGAGGACCGCTCGGGGCGGCCGCCGAAGCCGTCGGAGGACCGGCCCGGCTGACTGCTGCTCCAGCCCGGGCCCGAGCCCGAACCGTCGTCGGAACCCTGGGATCCCTCCGGGAGCCGCGGCTGCCACGGCTGGTCCGGCTGCCCCTCCGGCGGCGGAGCGAACGGGTTGCTGTCGTTCGTGGACTGGCGATCCGGCATGTGCTGGACGTCTTCCCTCTGTCTGTGTGCGCGGGTGGGACTGTGGCGCGGCGCTGGTGTGGCGTGTCGTCGGACCCTGACGCTACCCCCCGGTCCCGCCCCCGTCCCGTGGGGGCCTTCCCGTGTGCCGGTATCGTTGCTGACGGTCGGACCCTTCGTAGGGTTCCCCGTATCCAGGGATGCGATTCGTTCGTACGACCGCACAAACACCACGGAAAGAGTGACCCAGTGGCTGCCGCCCGCCTCGTCGTCCTGGTCTCCGGCTCCGGCACGAACCTCCAGGCCCTGCTCGACGCGATCGCCGCCGACCCCGAGGGCTACGGCGCCGAGGTCGTCGCCGTCGGCGCCGACCGCGAGGGCATCGCCGGTCTCGAGCGGGCCGAGCGCGCCGGGCTCCCCACCTTCGTGTGCCGCGTCAAGGACCACGCGAGCCGCGACGAGTGGGACCGCGCGCTGACCGAGGCCACCGCCGCGTACGAGCCCGATCTCGTCGTCTCGGCCGGGTTCATGAAGATCGTCGGCAAGGAGTTCCTCGCCCGCTTCGGCGGCCGGGTCGTCAACACCCACCCGGCGCTCCTCCCCAGTTTTCCCGGCGCGCACGGCGTGCGCGACGCCCTCGCCTACGGGGCGAAGGTGACCGGGTGCACCGTCCACTTCGTCGACGACGGTGTCGACACCGGCCCGATCATCGCCCAGGGCGTGGTCGAGGTGCGGGACGAGGACGATGAGGCCGCGCTCCACGAGCGCATCAAGGAAGTCGAGCGCTCGCTGCTCGTCGAGGTCGTGGGGCGCCTCGCCCGCAACGGCTACAGCATTGAGGGACGAAAGGTTCATGTCGGTGAACACGGACACCGTTAAGCCCATCCGCCGCGCGCTGGTCAGCGTCTACGACAAGACGGGCCTGGAGGAGCTGGCCCGCGGTCTGCACGAGGCCGGGGTCGAGCTGGTCTCCACCGGCTCCACCGCGTCGAAGATCGCCGCGGCCGGCGTCCCGGTCACCAAGGTCGAGGAGCTGACCGGCTTCCCCGAGTGCCTGGACGGCCGCGTCAAGACCCTGCACCCGCGGGTGCACGCCGGCATCCTCGCCGACCTGCGCCTCGAGTCGCACCGCGAGCAGCTGGCCGAGCTGGGCGTCGAGCCCTTCGACCTCGTGGTCGTGAACCTGTACCCGTTCCGCGAGACCGTCGCCTCCGGCGCCACGCCGGACGAGTGCGTCGAGCAGATCGACATCGGCGGCCCGTCGATGGTGCGCGCCGCGGCCAAGAACCACCCGTCGGTCCTGGTCGTCACCGAGCCGGGCGCGTACGCCGCGGTCCTCCAGACGGTCCGCGAGACCGGCGGCACCACGCTGGCGCTCCGCAAGCTGTTCGCCGCCACGGCGTTCCGGCACACCGCCGCGTACGACGTCGCCGTCGCCTCCTGGTTCGCGGACGACTACGCCGCCTTCGACGACTCGGGCTTCCCCGGCTTCCTGGGCGCCACGTACGAGCGCAAGAACGTGCTGCGCTACGGCGAGAACCCCCACCAGGGCGCCGCGCTCTACGTCGACGGCACGGGCGGCCTCGCCGAGGCCGAGCAGCTGCACGGCAAGGAGATGTCGTACAACAACTACACGGACACCGACGCCGCGCGCCGGGCCGCGTACGACCACGCCGAGCCCTGCGTCGCGATCATCAAGCACGCCAACCCGTGCGGCATCGCGGTCGGCGCCGACGTCGCGGAGGCGCACCGCAAGGCCCACGCCTGCGACCCGCTGTCCGCGTTCGGCGGCGTCATCGCCGTCAACCGTCCGGTCTCCGTGGAGATGGCCGAGCAGGTCGCCGAGATCTTCACCGAGGTCATCGTGGCCCCGGGCTACGAGGACGGCGCGGTCGAGATCCTCGCGAAGAAGAAGAACATCCGCGTGCTGCGCGCCGAGGGTGCCCCGGCCAACCCGGTCGAGGTCAAGCCCATCGACGGCGGCGCCCTGCTCCAGGTCACCGACCGCCTCCAGGCGGACGGCGACGACCCGGCCAACTGGACGCTCGCGACCGGCGAGGCCCTCTCGGCCGACGAGCTGGCCGAGCTGTCCTTCGCCTGGAAGGCGTGCCGCGCGGTCAAGTCCAACGCGATCCTGCTCGCCAAGGACGGCGCCTCGGTCGGCGTCGGCATGGGCCAGGTCAACCGCGTCGACTCCGCCAAGCTGGCCGTCGAGCGGGCCGGCGAGGAGCGCGCCCGCGGCTCGTACGCCGCGTCGGACGCCTTCTTCCCGTTCCCCGACGGTCTGGAGATCCTCACGGCCGCGGGCGTGAAGGCGGTCGTGCAGCCGGGCGGGTCCGTCCGCGACGAGCTGGTCGTCGAGGCGGCGAAGAAGGCGGGCGTGACGATGTACTTCACCGGGACGCGTCACTTCTTCCACTGAGCCGAGCCGCTCGGACGGACGGAGGGCCCGCCGTACGCAAGGCGTACGG
>NZ_JBHXTJ010000064.1:0-33688 GCF_042677525.1 Streptomyces sp. NPDC127114 | reverse complement strand
CCCCTCCGGAGGGACGCGGGCCGACGGCTGTGCGGGAGCAGGCTACGGCGACACGAAGCCGACCTCGGGGAAGGCGGGAGCGGGCTCGTCGAGCAGTGGGCTCGGGACACCCCGTAGCTGCAGGTCGAGGAAGGCACCGGCATAGGTACGGGTGATCTCGGTGGCGCGCTCACCCGAGACGGTGCCGAACATCGCGGGGACCAGGTGGGGAGGGATGACCTTGGTCAGGTCGACGTGTTCGTACAGCCAGTGGGCGTCGCTGAAGGACATGTGTCCCGCGGTGGGCACGCTGAGCCAGCGCTTCCAGGCGGCGAAGCCGCTCCAGCGGTCGGCCCAGTTGGGCGCCGGCGTCCCTCCGGCGGTAGGCCACTGGGCACCCATCAGCAGCACCGGCTTCGTCAGCGGTCCGGGGGACGGTGTGACGAACGTGCCTTCCATGTTGACGGCGGCGGTGACCCGCCGGTCCTCGCCCGCGACCTCGACGGCGCTCGACCCTCCGATGCCGTGGCCGACGACGGCGATCCGGCAGGGGTCGACCGGGAACGCGGAGCCGGGCCCGGTCAGCCGGCCGAGGAGGAAGCGGATGTCCTTCACACGACTGCGGACGACGTCGGGGCCGCCCTGACCGGTGCAGTTCAGGCAGGGCGTCAGCCGGCCGCCGGGGAACTCGACGACCGCTTCGTAGGTGTGGTCGACCGCGGCCACCAGGTAGCCCTTCGACGCGAGGTCCTCCGCCAGCGCGGTCTGGGAGACCCTGCTCATGCCGAAGCCGGGCGACAGGACGACCAGGGGCCGCCGGCCGGGCAGCGGCGCCGCGTCGAGGGTCGCGTGGGTGCGGACGTCGGCGAGGGCCTCCGTGCCGAAGGCGGCCGCGGACAACTGCGGGGACATGAAGGGGGCCTCGCGGCCCGAGGGCCGGAGGGCCGGGTACCAGACGGTGACCATCAACTCCCGGAAGGCGGTGTCCGGCTTCCAGGGGTCGGGGCGTGAGGTGTCCTTGAGGTGGAGCAACCGGGTGCCGACCGGACGGTCGCCCGTCGGTGCCGGCAGTGCGGGACCCGTGGTGCCGGTCCGGGCGTGCGGCGGAGCGGGAGCCGCGGACGCGGCCGGAGCACCGGCCACCACGAGCAGCCCCAGGAGACCCGCCACAGTGGCGGCAAGGCGTATTAATCGTTGCGACATGCCTCCACGCTACAAGCAAATGGGCGATCGCCCACCTCGTTTACGGGCCGACGCCCAGGACGCCGTTCCCGGACCGCATCAACCCCCTCCGAGGTGGTGGTTGTCGGCTCCTCGCCGTCGGCGGTCAGGGCGAGCAGCCGGAGTCGGCGACCACGTAGTAGCCGGGAGACGTCTGCTTCAGGGTGTGGGTGGTGAAGGTGTTCCACAGCCCCATGGCCTGCCCGGATCCCCTGGCGTACGTGTATCCGCCGCTCTGGGAGGCGCGTCCGGCGGCGGTGTGGTCGTAGTTGCTCGCCGTGTGGCACGTGGGCGTGTACCCGGTGGTGGTCGCCGTCACCGGGGCGGACGCGGCGCCCGCCCGGCCGGCCGCGTCGACGGCCGCCACGGTGTAGCCGTACGCCGTCCCCGTCGCCAGGCCCGTGTCGGTGAACGAGGCGGCCGTGGTGGTGCCCGCCTTGGCGCCGCCGCGGTAGACCTCGTACGAGGCCGCGCCGGCGACAGCGTTCCAGCGCAGGGCGACGGTGGTGTCCGTGGTCGCGCTCACCGTGAGGCCCGTGGGCGCGGGCAGGGTGCCCGGGGTCTCACCGCCGCCCGCGCCGTCGAGTCCCCAGAAGCGGGCGGTGTGGTAGCTGGAGCAGACGGTGTCGAGGTAGTAGGTGCCGGCGGTGCCGCACTGCTCCGTGCCGCTGCCCGGGTCGACGGCCAGACCGTGCTTCATGCCGGAGACGGAGTAGACCTGCACCGCGGGCTTGCCCGCGGGGTCGTCGTAGACGCTCAGGGTGGTGCCGCCGCCCAGGTTCTCGGTGCGCGACGGCGTCTGGCCGATGCCCCAGACGTTCGTCCACTGGTCGCGCAGCTCGGCAGCGTTGGCGGGTACGACGGTGGTGTCCGCGGTTCCCTGCCAGATCGCCACGCGGGGCCAGGAGCGGGTTCCGGCGGGCGCGGCGGAGCGCACGAGGTCGCCCCACTGGGCGGGCGTCCTGTCCGGCGGGCCGTACATGCAGGTGTACGCCGCGGACACGCTGGTCGCGCAGGAGGCGGGCAGGCCCGAGTCGACGGCGCCGCCGGCGAAGACGTCGGGATAGGCGGCGAGCAGGTTCGCGGTCATGCCGCCGCCCGCGGACAGACCGGTGACGTAGACGCGCCCGCTGTCGCTGCCGTACTGCGCGACGGCCTTGTCGACCATCTGCCGGATCGACAGTGCCTCGCCCTGACCGCGGGCGCTGTCGCCCGGCTCGAACCAGTTGAAGCAGGAGTTGGCGTTGTTGGCGCTGCCGGTCTGGGGGAAGACCAGGGCGAAACCGTAGCGGTCGGCGAACTTCGGCCACCCCGAGTTCGCGTAGTAGTCGCCGGCGCTCTGCGTGCAGCCGTGCAGGGCGACCACGAGCGGCGCACCGGTGGGCAGGCCGTCGGGCACGTACGCGTACATGGAGAGGTTGCCGGGGTTGGAGCCGAAGCCGGTGACCTGGGTCAGACCCGCTGCGGAGGCCTGGGGAGCGGTGGCCACGAGACCGGCGGTGAGGACCAGCGCGCCCGCGGCGGCGGTGAGCCACCGGCGGACGCCTCCCGGAAGGCGGCGGCTCTTCGGAGAACGGGAAAGTGCCGGGGAACGGAAGAGTGCGGGGGAGCGGAAGAGTGCCGGAGAACGGAAATGTGTCGAGGAACAGGACGTGAAGTGCGGCTCTTTCATGACGACTGACTCCTGTGACTCCTGTGACTCCTGTGACTCATGACGAGACGGACACGCCGGGCCATGGGGATGCCGGGCCCGGACGTCGATGTGGCGTGAATCATCGGGTCGCCTCCGCCGTCGATGACATGGGCCGGTCAGCCAGGGTTGGCCGAACCCGTGTGTGACGGACATCCATGGCTCGGCGCTTACTCCCGCGTGTATGTGACCAGTTGGGGGCCGCACGTCCTCTGCCGGTCATTGCACCGCGTGGCCGCCCCGCGAGAAACCGCGGCATGGTGGCCTGCCCCATGAGCAGGCACCGGACCGTATGACACGGAGCCATGTTCCGGACAGGTCGGGCGCCATAGCCTCCCGCGCATCCCTGCACACGATCTCGGAGGCAACCGATGCGTCTCTCCCGTGGCTCCGCACCACGCTTCTGGCAACGAGGTGTGCCGGCCGTTCTGGCCCTGGCCGCACTCGCCTTCACCACCCCGGCCGCGACGGCGACCCCGGTGGCGACGGCCACGCCCGTCGGCCGGGACGCCGGCTGCGCGCATCCGTCCGGCCTGCGCGTACCGGGTGCCGAGTACCAGCGGTCGGCCTGTCTCGACGAGCTCACGACCGCCGGAACCGTCGCCTCCGGCCACACCGACCCGGCCGACTGGGCCGGTCTGACGCCGAAGGACCTGGCCGTCCCCAGCGGAGTGCCGGGCATCCAGATCGACGGCTACTTCCCCGACACCTCCGCCACCAACACCAACCACGGCTGGCAGCACGACGCCCAGTTCGTCATCCGCCTGCCCGACCGGTGGAACGGCGGCCTGGTCGTGGCGGGCACCCCCGGCAACCGCGAGCAGTACGCCAACGACCGGGCCGTCGCCGACTGGGTGCTGGCCCGCGGCTACGCGTACGCCGCCACCGACAAGGGCAACACCGGTCTCGCCTTCCACCGCGACGGCAAGGCGCCGGGCGACGCCATCGCCGAGTGGAACGACCGCGTCACCGAACTGACCAGGGCGGCCCGCGTCACGGTCGCGCAGCGCTACCACCGCCCGCCCTCGCGGACTCTGGTGACCGGGATGTCCAACGGCGGGTACCTGGTGCGCTGGCAGCTGGAGAACCACCCCGAGCTCTACGACGGGGGCGTCGACTGGGAGGGCACGCTGTGGCGCGCCGACGGCCCGACGCTGCTGGACTTCCTGCCGAAGGCCCTGCGCGCCTATCCCGTGTACGCCGCGGGTGGCGACGGCGCGGCAGAGGCGGCGCGGGACCTGCACGCGGCCGGCTTCCCGACCGGGTCGGAGTTCCTCTGGCCGTACCACCACAAGGTCTACTGGGACCTGACCCAGCGCATCTACCGTGAGGAACTCGACCCCGGTTTCGACGGCGCCGTCGAGGCCGGCACCCCGTTCTGCGCGTCGGGCACGCCGGCCTGCGACACCGACTACGACTACGCGGCACGCCCCGCCGAGGTCAGGCGGGCCGTCGGGAAGATCGCCCTCACCGGACGGATCGGCAAGCCGCTGATCACGGTGCACGGCACGCTGGACGCCCTGCTCCCGATCGGCCGGGACTCCGACGTCTACGCCCGCATGGTGCGTGAGGCCGGCCGTGGCCCGCTGCACCGCTACTACCGGATCGAGGGCGGCACCCACACCGACGCCCTGTTCGACACCTTCCCCGACAAGCTCCGCCCGCTCACGCCCTGCCACCGCAGCGCCTTCACCGCGCTCGAACGCTGGGTCGGGCAGGGCGGCCGGCCGCCGGCCTCCCGTACCGTCCCCCTGCCCGCGGGGGCGGATCCCGCGACGCTCCTGACCGACTGCTCCCTCGGCGGCCGGGACCACCTCGACTAGCGATCACGTCGGACCAGCTCACCCGAGGTCGGGAGGGGGGACCGGCCGGGCCAGGGCCGGGGCCGAACGGCCCATCCCCGGCCGGGGCCTCGATGGCAGTCTGAAAGGAGACCCTGGGGGCACCGCCGAGGAGGAGCCATGGGCAGCGAGAGCCCCGCCAGGCCGCGGCTCGGAGCCGTCGTCGTCGGCGTCGACGGCTCCCCCTCGGCGAGGACGGCCGCGCTGTGGGCGGCCGCGGAGGCGGAACACCGCGGCAGCCCGCTCCACCTCGTGCACGCCGCCGACACCGACCGGCGCGCCTACTGGACCGACGCCGAGACGATCCAGGCCGTCCGCGAGGCGGGCCGGGACCTGCTGATCTCGACGGCCGACGCGGTCCACGAGCGCTTCCCCGGGCTCACCGTCACCAGGGAACTCAGCCGCCAGGAGCCGGTCGCCGGTCTCCGGGCGGCGGCCGGGGGCCGGGGAACGATCGTGGTGGGCAGCCGGGGGCTCGGCGGCTTCTCCGCCCTCATGCTCGGTTCCGTGGGTCTCGGCGCGGCGGCCCGCGCGGAGGTGCCCGTGATCGTCGTCCGCGGAGCGGGCGAGCGGCCCGGGACCGGCACGGTGACCGCGGCCGTGCGGGACGCCGGCGACCTGGACTGGCTGCTGCTCGCCGCCGCCGAGGCCGAGGCCCGCAAGGCGTCCCTCCGCCTCGTCAGCGTCTGGAACGTGCTCACCCACGTCGGCGGCGTCGCCACCATGCTCGACGACCTCGACGCGGTCGCCCGGCGGCGCGTGCGCGAGACGAAGGCCCTCGCCGACCGCGTACGGGAGCGGCATCCCCGGCTGGTCGTCGGGCACCGTGTGGAGACGGGCACGACCACGCCGGGGACCCTCGTCGAGACGAGCCGCCGCACCGACCTGATGGTGATGGGCCGCGGCCGCCGGCCGCTCGGCGTCGGACCGGCCCTGGGCCGCGTCGCCCACGCCCTGATCCACCACGCCCACTGCCCGGTGGAGATCGTCCCGTCCGTCTTCGTGACGAAGGGCGAGGAGCCATGAGCGACGTCCTGGCCGGCGTCGACCCCCGCGAGCTGTCCGTCCCCGCCCTGGTCTGGGCCGCCGACGAGGCCGTACGCAGAGGGGTACGGCTGCGCCTGGTCGTCGCCGTCCCGCCGGTCCACCACCGGCTCCGGTACGACGCGCTCGCCCACCGGAGCTCCCTGCGCATCCGCGCGGAGTCGGCGCTCGCCAACGCACAGGACCTCGTACGCGCGTTGCACGAGGGACTGTGGACCGTCACCGAGCTCGTCGACGGAGCACCCGCCACCGTGCTGGGCGAACGGACGCGGGGCGTCGCCCTCGCCGTGCTGGGCTCGCGGCACCTGGGCAGGCTCGCCGAGGTCTTCGGCGAGGGCTCGGTGGCCGTACCGCTGGCCGCGCGCGCCGACTGTCCGGTCGTCGTCATCGGCGAACCGGAACACACGGCCGCCCGTCCGCCGCTGATCGTGGTCGGCGTGGACGGCAGCCCGGACTGCCGTGCCGCGATCGCCTTCGCGGCGGCGGAGGCGAGCCTGCGCGAGGCACGGCTCCTGGCGGTCTGGGTGTGGCCCCGCCCGCTCCGCTCCCACGAGGACGGGGCCCAGGGCCTGACCGAACGCCGCCGGCTGCTCGCCGCGTCGGTCGCCGACTGCGCCCGGCGCCACCCCGACGTCGCCGTCGAGCAACAGGTCGTGCGCGGGCACCCCGTCGAGGAGCTCGTCCGCGCCTCCCGTGACGCCCTCGCGGTCGTCGTCGGCCGGCGGGGCCGGGGCGGCTTCGCCGGCATGCGGCTCGGCTCCACGGTCCACGGACTGCTGCACCACGCCGACTGCCCCGTGATCACCGTTCCCCTGCCCAGGGGCGGGTACGAAGACCGCCCCTAGGCCGTCTCTTCCGGATCTTGGCCGGGTCCGCGACGCCTGGCACGGCACCTCGCCGCGTTGCCGAAACGCCCCGATAGCTCCTTCCCCAAGCTCTCGGCTTCGCTCGAGCAGGGGAGACCCCATTCGCGACGCTCCGGCGCCTTGCGATGCTTCCCCTCGGCCCTGGCGGGCCTGGGGAGACCCCATGCACCAGACGCCGCGGCCTATCCGGCCCTGATCCGAAAGAAACGGCCTAGCCCGGGCGGGGCGGAGTTCGTCAGGAGCGGGCGGCGCTTCGGGGCTACGGTGAATGCGGGCGTGAAGGACGCGGTGTGCGCGTCCGGAACGACCGGAGGTTCCGATGGGCCGGGAAGACACCGACTCCGCCGCCGCGCGGCTGCCACGGCTGAGACTCGACGAGCTGCTCGACGAGCTCCAGGCGCGCGTCGACGAGGTCCGCGGCACGAGGGACCGGCTCAACGGTCTGCTCGAAGCCGTCATGTCCGTCGGCCGTGAGCTCGACCTGCCGCAGGTGCTGCACGGCATCGTGGAGGCGGCCGTGACCCTGGTCGACGCCGAGTACGGCGCTCTGGGCGTCATCGGCGAAGGACAGATGCTGTCGGAGTTCGTTCCCGTCGGCATCGACGACGAGCTTCGAGGCCGGATCGGTGACCTGCCGTCCGGGCACGGCATCCTGGGCGAGCTGATCCGCAACCCGCGCCCGCTGCGCCTCGCCGAGCTGTCCGAGCACCCCGCCTCGTACGGCTTCCCGGCCCACCATCCGCACATGCACTCGTTCCTCGGCGTCCCCATCCGCGTCCACGACGAGGTCTGCGGCAACCTCTACCTCACCGAGAAGCGCGGCGGCGTCGACTTCGACGCCGAGGACGAGGCCGTCGTGACGACCCTGGCCGTCGCGGCCGGCATCGCCATCGAGAACGCCCGCCTGTACGAGGAGGGCCGCCTGCGCCAGCGCTGGCTGGCCGGTCCGCGAGCTCGTCCGAGGCCTCGGACGGCGCGTCGGGCGCGTCGGGCGAGAAGGTGATCAAGGACGCGGTCGGCAACGTCCTCGCCGGCGGTGACACGGTCACCGTGATCAAGGCCCTCAAGGTCAAGGGCAGCCCCTCCGGCATCAAGGCCGGCACGAAGGTGCGCAACATCAAGCTGGTGGACGGCGTCGACGGTCACGACATCGACTGCCGGATCGAGGGCTTCGGCAACATGCAGCTCAAGTCGAGCGTCGTCAAGAAGGCCTGAACCGACGGGCCGGCGGCGGCCCGCGCCGGACGTCCCCGCCCCGGCGGACGTCCCGGCTCAGGCGACCACGGTGCGGTAATGGCTCGTCAGACGGCCCGTGTCGTCCAGCACGTGGAAGACGAGCGCCGGAGGCTGGTCGAGGTGGACGTGGTCCGCCGGGTGGTCGCGGTGCTCCCAGGGAAGCCGGAGGGTGGAGACGACACCGGGCGCGACGACCAGGGGCTTCCCGGCGAACGTCGTCGCCGCCGGGGTGTGGGCGTGGCCGCAGACGAGGGCGGCGACGTTCGCATGACGGCCCACCAGTTCCGCGAGCCGCTCGTCGCCGAACTGGCGGATGCCGTCGATGAACGGGCTGTGCAACAGGGCCGGCGGGTGGTGGAAGCCCACGAGCACGGGCATCCCGTCCGGCGTCCGGGCGAGCACGTCCTCCAGCCAGAGCAGCGTCTCGTCCTCGAGGTAGCCCTCGTCCTTCCCCGGTACGGAGGAGTCGCACAGGGCGACGGTCAGCCGGTCCGTACGAAGCACCTGGTTGACGGGGGCCGTCGACTCGGTCTCGCCGAGCAGGAAGCGGCGGAAGGCGCCCCGCTCGTCATGGTTTCCGGGGCACATCAGCACCGGGTGCCGGGACGTCAGCAGCCTGCGGGACAGCTCGTACTCGTCCGGCAGCCCGTGGTCGGCGATGTCGCCGGTCACCACGACGGCGTCGAGGTCGTGGGGAAGGGCGTTCAGGTAGTCCATGACCGCCCTCGTGCGGTCGGCGCTGCGCTGCTCCCCGTCGATGTGGACGTCGCTCAGGTGGGCTGTGACGATCACGGTGATGACTGGTCCTTCCGAGAGGGTCGGCACGCGGTCACTCCGCGCCCCTGGTGAGCCTATTCGGCGACCGGACAGGGGGACAGGTCCGCCTTCCCGTCGAAGAGCCGGTCCGGTTCGGCCTTCGGTACGGAGCCTTCCTGCCGACCGTCGGCGGCGGGGAACGCGCGGGATCCGAGGACCCCGAGGGATCCGAGGGCCGTGAACAAGGCGTCGAGCGCGGCCGGGTAGGCGCGTTCCGCGGGAGCGGCGAAGCCGACCAGCAGGCCCTGCGGCCGGCCGGCGGGGTCGTGGTGGAGCTCGGTGAGGCCGCGCAGGGCGATGCCGTCACGGGCACACCTGGCCAGGACCTGTTCTTCGCCGGGTCCGTCGGACGGGAGGGTGACGAGGGTGTGCAGTCCGGCGGGGACGCCGTGGGCGACGAGGCCGGGGTGTGCGGCGATCCGGTCGAGGAGGAGTGCGCGGCGACGGCGGTAGCGCAGCCGGGCGGCACGGACGTGACGGTCGTAGGCGTGTGTCGTGATCAGGTCGGCGAGGACGAGCTGGCCCAGCGTCTCCGTGAACAGGTCGGCCTGTTCCTTGGCCCGCGTCATCGGTCCCACCAGGTGGGGCGGCAGGACCAGCCACGACAGGCGCAGGGCGGGCGCGAGGGTCTTGGACGAGGTGCCGCAGTAGACGACGTGGTCGGGAGCGACTCCCTGCAGGGCGCCGACGGGCTGTCGGTCGTAGCGGTACTCGCCGTCGTAGTCGTCCTCGACGATCAGACCACCGGTGGAGCGGGCCCAGGCGCACAGCGCCTGACGGCGGCTCGGATGCAGCGGAACGCCGGTCGGGTACTGGTGGGCGGGGGTGAGGACGGCCGCTCCGACGCGCTCGGTCAGGGCATCGACGCGGGCGCCGTGGGCGTCGACGGGCAGGGCGAGGGTGCTGATGCCGGCGCGTCGGACGACGCCGCGGTAGAGGTTGTGGCCCGGGTCCTCCATGGCCGCGGTGCCGACACCGCCCGCGGCCAGGACGCCGCTGAGCAGACCGATGCTCTGGTAGTGGCCGGAGGTGATCAGGATGCGGTCGGGCGTGGTGAGCACCCCGCGGGTGCGGCCGAGGTGGTCGGCGAGGGCCTCGCGCAGTTCGAGCCGGCCCTGCGGGTCTCCGAACCCGAAGACCTCGGGGCGGGCGCGGTCGAGTACGCGCCGGGTGGAGGCGAGCCAGGCCCGGGTGGGGAAGGCGCCGGCATCCGGGAGTCCGGCCCGGAGGTTGTGCAGGGGAGCCGCCGGAGGGGCGGCGGGACGTGCGGGGGCCTGGGCGCCGCGCGGTGCCTCGGTCACCCTGGTGCCCGAGCCCGGACGCGTGGTCAGGAAGCCCTCCGCGACCAGCTGGTCGTAGGCGGCGGTGACCGTTCCGCGCGAGAGCCCGAGCTCCTGGGCCAGTCCGCGGGTGGAGGGCAGAAGCGTTCCGGCGGGCAGGCGTCCCTGGCGGATCGCCCCCCTGAGCGCGGCTTCGAGCGCGGAGCGCCGGCCGCCCGTGGCGTCGAGGGCGAGGTGCAGGTCGATCCGGGCACCGGACCAGGATTGCGGCATGGAACTGGATCTTATTCGTGGTCCGTTGGCGAACTACGGTCGAAGCAGAAGGCCCTCACGCCACGCAGTGGCGACACACACCACGGCCGCTCACGACGACGACACGCAAGGACACCACCACCATGGCCGACCGGCAGCGCCCCTCCGCCCAGCACGAGCCCGTCCGACCCCAGCCCGCCCGACCCGACTCCGACCGGCACGAGCCGGACCACACCGCGGTGCGCGTCGCCCTGTGGCGCGCCCTGCACGTCCACGCCGACCCCGCGCCGCACGTCCTCGACGACGAGATCGGGCTCCAGCTCGCCGACCCGGGGCCGGACTGGCGCGAGCGCGGCGACATGACGATGCCGGGAGTCGCCGGCGTCCGCGCGTCCATGGTCGCCCGGGCCCGCTTCGTCGAGGACCTGGTCGCCGAGCGTGCCGACGCCGGCGTGACGCAGTACGTCATCCTCGGCGCCGGTCTGGACACCATGGTCCAGCGGCGCCCCGAACTCGGCTCCCGCCTCCACGTCTTCGAGGTCGACCAGCCGGGAACGCAGGCGTGGAAGCGGCAGCGCCTCGCCGAGCTCGGCTACGGCGTCCCGCCCTGGCAGACCCTGGTCCCCGTCGACTTCGAGGCCGGCGACTCGTGGTGGGAGCGGCTGACCGCCGCCGGGTTCGACCCGGACAGGCCGGCGGTCGTCGCGTCGGCCGGCGTCAGCATGTACCTCACGCGGGAGGCCAACACCGCGACCCTGCGCCAGGCCGCCGTGCTCGCACCCGGCTCCGTGCTCGCCACGACCTTCCTGCTCCCGCTCGACCGGCTGGAGCCGGACCAGCGCCGGGTCCAGGAGTTCTCGATGCGCAACGCCGCCGCTTCGGGCACCCCGTTCGTGAGCCTGTACACGCCCGACGAGATGCGGCGGGCGGCCCTGGAGGCGGGATTCGCCACGGCGGAGCACGTGTCTCCCGACGACCTGGCCGCCCGCTACTTCGCGGACCGCGCCGACGGCCTTCGCCCGCCCAGGTCCGAGCAGTTCCTCGTCGCCGAGGTGTAGGGGCCCGTCCGGCGGTCCGGGCACGGATCCGGTCACGGTCCACTGACGGGCCGGTCATCGGCCGGTCCTGTCAGCGGCGGGTCAGGTCAGCGGTGGGTCAGTCCGTCAGGTCAGCGATGGGGCAGGTCGGCGGTCGGGCGTCTTCGGTCGGCCCGCCAGTGGTCGGGCCGGTCAGCGGTCGGGCATGGTCTCCGGGCGGGCGTACGTCCGCCCCTTCCAGGCCGCGCCCCGGCCCCGGTGGTGCTGGACGGCCGAGTCCACCGTCATCAGGAGGTACAGCAGCGCGGTGAACGGGAGCAGGGGCGCGAGCCAGGGCGGCTGACGGTAGTAGCGCAGCATCGGGAGGTACGTGCCCGCCATCACCGCCCAGGCGAGCCCGCCAGCCCACGCCGCGGGCCTGTCCCCGGCGATCAGTCCCGCGAGCAGGGTGACGGGCGGCGCCAGATAGACCAGTGCCAGGCCGGCGACCGTGCCCGCGAGCACGAGCGGGCTGTGCCGCAGCTGCGCGTAGGCGCTGCGCGAGACCATCCGCCACAGCTCGGCGAGCCCCGGATACGGCCGGACGCTGTCCACCCGCTCCGCGAGCCCCAGCCAGATCCGGCCGCCGGCCCGCCGCACCGCCCGGGCCAGCGACACGTCGTCGATGACGGCCTGCCGGATCGACTCCGGCACCCGGGCCCGCTCCGCCGTCTCCGCCCGCAGCAGCACGCACCCGCCGGCCGCCGCCGTCGCGAGAGGCCGGCGGCGGTTGATCCAGCGGAAGGGGTAGAGCTGGCAGAAGAAGTAGACGAAGGCGGGCACGATCAGCCGCTCCCAGCCGCTCTCCACCCGCAGCCGCGCCATCTGCGACACCAGGTCGAGCCGGTGCCCCGTCGCCGCCGCGACGAGCAGCCGCAGACTGTCGGGCCCGTGCGCGATGTCGGCGTCCGTGAGGAGCAGGAAGGCGGGTCCACGCGCGCGTGCGAGCGCCATGCCGTGCCGCAGCGCCCACAGCTTGCCCGTCCAGCCGGGTTCGGGCTCGCCGGGGGAGGCCACCGTCAGCGGCAGTCCGCCGTGGCGCGCGGCCAGCTCGCCGGCGAGCCGCCCCGTGCCGTCCGTACTCCCGTCGTCGACCAGGATCACCTCGGCCCGCCCCGGATAGTCCTGGCCCAGCAACGAGGGCAGACTCCGCGGCAGCACCTCGGCCTCGTCCCGGGCGGGGACCACCACGACGACGTCGGGCCAGGGCTCGGGGGCGCCGGCGGCCGGCGCGGGCAGCCGCTGGTCCGTGCGCCAGAAGAAGCCCTGGCCGAGGAGCAGCCACCCCCAGACGGCCAGGGCGGCGATCGCGATCCAGGCAAGCGTGCTCATTCGCCGCAGTCTGCCCCACATCGACGGGCGAACCGGGGTGGTCGGCTAGGGTGACCGGGTGAAGATCGCCCTCATGGACTCCGGAATCGGCCTGCTGCCGGCAGCGGTGGCGGTCCGCCGTATGCGCCCCGACGCGGATCTGGTGCTGTCCTCGGACCCCGACGGCATGCCGTGGGGCCCGCGCACCGTCGAGGACCTCACCGGGCGTGCCCTGGCCGTCGCCCGGGCCGCCGCCGCCCACCGGCCGGACGCCCTGATCGTCGGCTGCAACACCGCGACCGTCCACGCCCTGCCCGCGCTGCGCGCGGAGCTGGAGCCGCGCATTCCGGTGATCGGCACCGTCCCCGCGATCAAGCCCGCCGCGGTCGGCGGCGGCAAGGTCGCCATCTGGGCCACGCCCGCCACCACCGGCAGCCCGTACCAGCGCGGCCTGATCCGCGACTTCGCCGACGGCGCCGAGGTCACCGAGGTGCCCTGCCCCGGGCTCGCCGACGCCGTCGAGCACGACGACGCCGAGGCCGTGCGCCGGGCCGTCGCCGCCGCCGCCGAGCTCACGCCCCCGGACGTCCGTGCCGTCGTCCTCGGCTGCACCCACTACGAGCTCGTCGCCGAGCAGATCCGGGCGGCGCTGCACCGCACGGAGGGCCTGCCGCCCGTCGTTTTGCACGGTTCCGCCGGGGCAGTCGCCGCACAGGCGCTGCGGCGGATCGGCGCCGAGGCCGACCCGGCGGCGCCACCTACGGGTGGTCTCACCGTGCTCCTCAGCGGCCGTACGGGCGAACTCGGCCCGGCCGCGCTCAGCTACGCCGAAGGCCGCGTCCTCGCGGAAGCGGCCGCCGTCCACTGAGGGTGACCGGACGACTCCGCCGAGGGGCCGCAACAGCGGAACGTGCTTAGGCTGTCACCATGAGGGACCACTCCACGAACCCGGGTCCCGAGGGACCCGCACCCCCGGTCTGGACCGGCCGCGCCACCAACCGGATGCAGTGGCTGCCGGCCGTCGGTGGCTTCGCCTGCATGGCGCTCGGCGTCCTGCTGGCCGTCGAGTCGCCATGGACCTCCGGCATCGCGCCGCTCCTGATGGCCGTCATCGGCTGCGTCGCCGCCGGCATCCTCGTGCTCTTCGGCACGCTCGCCTTCGTCCACGTCGCCGTCCGGGTCGACGACCGTGCGTGCGAGGTGCGCTGCGGGCACATCGGCGTGCCACGTCGCCGCATCCCGCTGTCGCACGTGGTCGGCGCCGAGTTCGCCCCGTCCGTCACCCCGCGCCAGTGGGGCGGCTGGGGCTACCGCTGGCGTCCCGAGAAGGGCACCGCGGTGGTCGTCCGCCGGGGCGAGGGCCTGGTGCTGCAGCTCGGCGACGGACGGACCTTCACCGTCACCGTCGACGACGCCGAGTCCGCCGTCCACGCCATCCGCGCCCTGCTCCACCGCACCACGCCTCCCACGGCACCGGCCCCGGCCGGACCCGCGGGAGTCTGAGCGGATCGCGTGGAGCGGCGACCGTGGCGGGGCGAGACACCTTCCCGGCGCGGCCCGCCACCCGAACCCGTCGGCCACGGGGGCGCGCGGCGCCGACCGCACTCCTGCCGGGCGCGCCCCGCGCCGTAGACTCCGGCTCGTGAGCACCACCATCGCCCCCGCCGACGCGCCCGAGTCCGATTCCGCCCCCGAGCGGGCCGGTGGCCCTCGGCGGCTGCTGCGCCCCGGTGCGGCCCTGCTGTCCGGGCTGATGCTCTTCCTGAGCTTCCCGCCCCGGCCCCTGTGGTGGCTCGCGCTGCCCGCGTTCGCGCTGCTCGGCTGGACGCTGCGCGGCCGGCGGCCGCGGGCCGGCTTCGGCCTCGGCTACCTGGCCGGCCTCGGCTTCCTGATGCCGCTGCTCGTGTGGACCGGCGAAGAGGTCGGGCCGCTGCCGTGGGTGGCGCTCGCCGCCGTGTCGGCGCTGTTCGTCGGGGCCGTGGGCCTCGGCGTCGCGGTCGTCTCCCGGCTGCCCGCGTGGCCGGTCTTCGCCGCCGCCGTGTGGGTCCTCGGTGAGGCGGCACGCGCGCGCGTGCCGTTCGGCGGCTTCCCCTGGGGCAAGATCGCCTTCGGGCAGGCGGACGGGATCTTCCTGCCGCTCGCGGCCGTCGGCGGCACGCCGGTCCTCGGCTTCGGCGTCGCGCTGTGCGGTTTCGGCCTGTACGAGCTGCTGCGCCAGGTCCTCGCCCGGCGCGCCCGTACCGGCACGGGTCCGACGAGCCGTACGGGCACGGGTCCGGCGTCCGAGGAGGCCGCCGACGCCGCCGGGACGCCCGAGTCAGCCGGGACGCCTGAGCGCGGCGAGACGCCTGGGTCCTCCGAGGCACTCGACTCCTCCCCGGCGACGGCCCCCGCCCTCGTCGCGGCGCCCTCACGCCCGGCGCGCGGCCCGCTGGTCGCTGCCGCGCTCGCCGTGCTGGTGCCCGTCACCGGGGCCCTCGCCGCCCTGCCGCTCGTCTCCGACGCGGCGGAGGACGGCACCGCCACCGTCGCCGCCGTCCAGGGCAACGTGCCCCGCCTCGGCCTCGACTTCAACTCCCAGCGGCGTGCCGTGCTCGACAACCACGCCAACCGCACCAAGGAGCTCGCCGCCGAGGTGAGGGCGGGCCGCGCGCCGCAGCCCGACTTCGTGCTGTGGCCGGAGAACTCCTCCGACATCGACCCCTACGCCAACCCGGACGCGTACGAGGTCATCGACGACGCCGTGCGCCAGGTGAACGCGCCCACCGTGATCGGCTCCGTCATCGCGCCCGAGACCGGCAAGCTGCGCAACACCCTCATCCAGTGGGAGCCGGGCAAGGGCCCGGTCGCCGAGTACGACAAGCGGCACGTCCAGCCCTTCGGCGAGTACATCCCCATGCGGTCCTTCGTCCGGCTCTTCAGCAGCGACGTCGACCGCGTCCGCCGCGACTTCGGGCCGGGGAACAAGGTCGGCGTCTTCGACCTGGCCGGTACGAAGGTGGGCCTCGCCACCTGTTACGAGGCGGCCTTCGACTGGGCGGTCCGGGACACCGTCACCCACGGCGCCCAGCTGATCACCGTACCCAGCAACAACGCCACCTTCGGCCGCAGCGAGATGACCTACCAGCAGCTCGCCATGTCTCGCGTGCGCGCCGTGGAGCACAGCCGCAGCGTCGTCGTCCCCGTCACCAGCGGCGTGAGCGCGGTCATCCGGCCCGACGGGACGATCGTCGCGGAGACCGAGCTCTTCACCCCCGACGTGCTCGTCGAGAAGGTGCCGCTGCGCTCCTCGCTGACCCCGGCGACCCGCATGGGCACCCTGCCCGAGGCGCTCCTCGTGGCGGTCGCCGTGGCCGGTCTCGGCTGGTCGGCCGCACGCTCCGCGCGGGCCCGCCGGAAGGGCTCCGCCTGAGCCGGCACCCGTGCCGGGTCCGGGAGGTCCGAGCGGCGGCGGGGACGACCGGATGATGATCTAGGGTCGAGTCATGGGCACCCCTGACTTCATCCGCGACATCCGGGCATCCGCCGGCCACCAGCTGCTCTTCCTGCCCGGCGTCTCCGCCGTCGTCTTCGACGACCGGGGACGCGTGCTCCTGGGCCGCCGGGCGGACAACGGCATGTGGGCCATCGTCGGCGGCATCGTCGAGCCCGGCGAGCAGCCGGCCGCCTGCGCCGTCCGCGAGGTGTACGAGGAGACGGGCGTCAGGGCCGAGGTGGAGCGGGTCGTGCTCGTGCAGACCCTGCGCAAGCCGGTCGTCTACCCCAACGGGGACCGCTGCCAGTTCATGGACGTGTCCTTCCGCTGCCGGGCCGTCGGTGGCGAGGCCAGGGTCAACGACGACGAGTCGACGGAGGTCGGCTGGTTCGCGCTCGACGAGCTGCCCGAGATGAAACGGTTCTCGCACTTCCGCATCGAGCAGGCCCTCAAGGACGAACCCACATGGTTCGACCCCAGCCCTCTGGGCTGAACTGTGTGTCCGGCACACATCGGTCGGGGAGGAACCGCTTCATAGGGTGCCGCACATGAGCGCCTCCATCACACCGGGACCCGTCCCGGCCCAGGCCGTCGCGCCCCGCCCCGCCCCCGGGCCCGTCACCCTCGACCTCTCCGGGCGCACCGCGCTCGTCACCGGCGCGGCCGGCGGCATCGGCCGCGCCTGCGCGCTGCGGCTCGCCGCCGCCGGAGCCCGGGTCAGAGCGGTCGACAAGGCCGCGGAAGGACTCGACGCGCTGACCGATGCCGCCCGGTCCCTCCCCGGCGCCGTCGAGCCCCGGCTGATCGACCTCACCGACCTCGACGCCGCCGAGGCCGCGGCCGCCGGCGCCGACATCCTCGTGAACAACGCGGGACTCCAGCTCGTCCGGCCCCTCCAGGACTTCCCGCCGGACGTCTTCCACACCGTCCTGACCGTGATGCTGGAGGCGCCGTTCCGGCTCATCAGGGGCGCGCTCCCGGAGATGTACGCGCGGGGCTGGGGCCGGATCGTGAACATCTCCTCCGTCCACGGACTGCGCGCCTCCGCCTTCAAGTCGGCCTACGTGGCCGCCAAACACGGTCTGGAGGGCCTGTCGAAGACCGCGGCCCTCGAAGGCGCCCCGCACGGTGTCACCTCCAACTGCGTGAGCCCCGGCTACGTCCGCACGCCGCTCGTCGAGCGGCAGATCGCCGACCAGGCCGCCGCCCACGGCATCCCCGCCGAGCAGGTGGTCTCCGACGTCCTCCTGCGGGACTCCGCGCTCAAGCGGCTGATCGAGCCCGAGGAGGTCGCCGAGGCCGTGCTGTACCTCTGCACCCCGCAGGCCTCCTTCGTCACCGGCACCTCGCTCAGCCTGGACGGAGGCTGGACGGCGCACTGAGCGCCGCGTCCGTCGTCCACAGGCGGTTGTCCACAGGGCTGGTGCGACCCCCCGTACGACAGGTATCCCTGTGACCATGACCCACGAACAGGCCGCCTACCTGGAGCTCCTCGCCCGCGGCGCCGCGCCCGAGGCGTACGACCGCCCCGTGCTGCTCGCCCGCGCGAGCGGCGCGGGGCCCGAGGAGCTCGCCGAACTGGAGCAGGCCAAGCAGCTCGCGCTGCGGGTCCGGGCCGAGCTGGAGGGCCGG
Organism: Streptomyces sp. NPDC127114; assembly: GCF_042677525.1. Classification (NCBI taxonomy): domain Bacteria; kingdom Bacillati; phylum Actinomycetota; class Actinomycetes; order Kitasatosporales; family Streptomycetaceae; genus Streptomyces; species Streptomyces sp. NPDC127114. The sequence continues at coordinate 15,969 of NZ_JBHXTJ010000064.1, read as the reverse complement.
CGGCGGCGCGAGGCCGAGCTGTCCGCGCTCTTCGAGACCGCCCACGACCTCGCGGGCCTGCGCGACCTCGACGACGTGCTGCGCGCCATCGTCCAGCGCGCCCGCTCCCTGCTCGGCACCGAGGTCGCCTACCTCAGCCTGAACGACCCGGTCAGGGGCGACACCTACATGCGGGTCACCGAGGGCTCGGTCTCGGCCAGGTTCCAGCAGGTCAGACTCGGCATGGGGGAGGGGCTCGGCGGACTCGTCGCCCAGACCGCCCGGCCGTACGTCACCGAGGACTACTTCCAGGACGCGCGGTTCCAGCACACCGAGGCCATCGACAGCGCGGTCGGCGACGAGGGCCTCGTCGCGATCCTCGGCGTGCCGCTCACCCTCGGCAGCCAGGTCATCGGCGTCCTGTTCGCCGCAGACCGGCGCGCCCGTGTCTTCGAACGCGAGCAGGTCGCCCTGCTCGGCTCCTTCGCCGCGCACGCCGCCGTCGCCATCGACACCGCCAACCTGCTCGCCGAGACCCGCTCCGCCCTCGCCGAGCTGGAGCGGGCCAATGACATCATCCGCGAGCACAGCGGCGTCATCGAGCGCGCCTCCGAGGTGCACGACCGGCTCACCGAGCTCGTGCTGCGCGGCGGCGGGGTCCACGACGTGGCCGCGGCCGTCTCCGAAGTCCTCGGCGGCACCGTCGACTTCGTCGAGGAGCCGCCGGGCCCCGCGAGGACCGCCGAGGGCCACGCCACCCGGGACGGCGACGACTGGATCGCCTCGGTCTCCGCGGGCGGCGAGACCTTCGGCGCCCTCGTGCTCCGCGACCGGCCCGGACTGGACCCCGTCGACCTGCGGACACTGGAGCGGGCCGCCCTCGTGACGTCCCTGCTGCTGCTCGCCCGCCGCTCCGCGGGCGAGGCCGAGCAGCGGGTCCGCGGCGAGCTGCTCGACGACCTCCTCGACGCGCCCGACCGTGACCGGCGGCTGCTGCGCGAGCGCGCCGCCCGGCTGCGCGCCGACACCGACGCACCCCATGTGGTCCTCGCCGCCCGCATCGACCGGGCCGGCGCCGACACCGAACCCGACGGCGGCGGACGGGAGAGCGCCGACCGGCAGCGGTTGCGCTCGGCGGCCTCCCACCTTGCCGCGACCCGCCACGGCCTGGCCTCGGCACGCGACGGCGGCACCGTCCTGCTGCTGCCGCTCGGCCCCGGAGAGACCGCCGCCGAGCTCGCCCGGCAGACCGCGAAGCACCTCGGTGGCGCCCTCCACGAGCCCGTCTCCGTCGGCGCCTCCGCACCCGTCCCCGCCCCGCTCGCCCACCCCGACGAGGTCGCCCCGGCCTACGAGGAGGCACGCCGCTGCCTGGAGGCGCTGCGGCTGCTGCACCGGCAGGGCGAGGGCGCCGCCGCCGAGGACCTCGGCTTCCTCGGGCTGCTCCTCGCCGACACCCGCGACATCGAGGGCTTCGTGGAGCGGACCATCGGCCAGGTCGTCGACTACGACCGGCGCCGCGGCACGGACCTGGTGCGCACCATGGACGCCTACTTCGCCAGCGGCATGAGCCCCGCCCGCACCAAGGACGACCTGCACGTCCATGTGAACACCGTGGCCCAGCGCGTCGAGCGGATCGGCCGGCTCCTCGGCCCCGACTGGCAGTCACCGGCCCGCGCCCTGGAGATCCAGCTGGCCCTGCGGCTGCACGCCCTCTCGGCGGCCGTCATACGCTGACCGCGCCCGCCCTCAAGCCCGCACCGCCCGCCCACACGCCCGCGCGCCCGCCAGGCACCGCCCGCACCGCACGCCCGTACCGCACACCGCGCCGCACCCCGTGGCGCCAGGAGGACCCCCGATGACCGGACGTCCCGCAGACCTGCCGCTCTCCGGCATCACCGTCGTCAGCCTCGAACAGGCGGTGGCCGCGCCCTTCGCCACCCGTCAGCTGGCCGACCTCGGCGCCCGGGTGATCAAGGTCGAGCGGCCCGGGGACGGAGACTTCGCGCGCCGCTACGACACCACTGTGCACGGAGAGTCCAGCTACTTCGTCTGGCTCAACCGGTCCAAGGAGTCGATCACACTCGACCTGAAGACGGACGCCGGCCGCGAGGTCCTGGAGCGACTGCTCGCCGGCGCGGACGTGTTCGTGCAGAACCTGGCGCCCGGCGCCGCGGCCCGCCTCGGCCTCGCCCCCGAGGCCCTCGCCGAGCGCTTCCCGCGGCTCATCGCGGCCGGCCTCTCCGGCTACGGCACCACCGGCCCCTGGGCCGGCCGCAAGGCCTACGACCTGCTCGTCCAGTGCCAGACCGGACTCGTCTCGCTCACCGGCAACGAGCACGGCACCGCCCGGGCCGGGATATCCGTGGCCGACATCGCCGGCGGCATGTACCTCTACAGCGGCATCCTCACCGCCCTGTTCACCCGTGCCACCACCGGCACCGCCCGGCCCGTCGAGGTCTCCCTCTTCGAGGCGCTCGCCGAATGGATGCACCAGCCCGCCTACTACACCCGCTTCGGCGGCGCGCAGCCCCCGCGCATCGGCACCCGGCACGCCACCATCGCGCCCTACGGGGCCTTCACCGCCGCCGACGGCAAGGACGTCCTGTTCTCGATCCAGAACGAGCGGGAATGGGCCGCCTTGTGCGAACGGTTCCTGGAGCGGCCGGAACTGGTCACGGACCCGAGGTTCGCGACCGGCTCCGACCGGGTCGCCAACCGGGCGGAGCTGGACGCCCTGGTCGCCGAGCGGTTCACCGAGCTCGACAGCGCGACCGTGGGAAGGATCCTGGACGAGGCGGGCATCGCCAACGCCGGGGTCAACGACATGGCGGAGTTCCTGGAACACCCGGTGCTCGAAGCCCGCGACCGCTGGCGGGACGTGCGGCTCCCGGGCGGCACCGAGGTCCCGGCCCTCCTGCCGCCGGCCGATCTCGGCGGCACGCGGCCGCGCATGGACGCCGTCCCAGGCGTCGGCGAGCACACCGAGCACATCCTCGCGGAACTCGGCTACGACCCGGCCGCCGTCGAGGAGATGCGCGCCGCCCACGCGATCTGACGCACCGGAGGGCGGTGCGGCGCAAGGAGACCGACCGGCGCGCGGAAGGGCCGGCCTGCGCGAGGTCCGACGGGCTGGGCCTCGCCGGTGACCGTGCCGATCTCGCTTGGCCCGCGGACGCCGACCGGCGCAGAGAGGCTGGCGGGCGCAGGGCGCCGGCGTGCCGGACCCTCACGGTGTGCGGTACAGCGCGGTGAGCAGCTCGATCACCGCCTGCGCGGCGGGATGCGGGTCGTCCCGCCACCAGGCGAGACGTACGGCGACCGGTTCGGCGTCGCGCACCGGGCGGTAGACGACGCCGGGCCTGCGGTACTGGCTGGCCGTGGCCTCCGCGCTCATCCCGATCCGGCGACCGGTGGAGATCGCCGTCAGCCAGTCGTCCACGTCGTACGTCTCCTCCGTCGCCGGCCGCGAGTCGGGCGGCCACAGCTCCGGAGTGGTGGTGCCCGTGCGCCGGTCGATGAGCAGCGTGTGCCCGCTGAGGTCGGCGAGCCGTACGGAGCGGCGCCTGGCCAGCGGCTCGTCGGCGGCCATGGCGCACAGCCGCCGCTCGAGCCCCACGATCGCCGAGTCGAAGCGCCGGTCCTCCAGAGGCCTGCGCAGCACCGCCAGGTCGCACGAGCCCTCGGCGAGGCCCGCGGTCGGCGAGTTCACCCGCACCATCTGGAGTTCCGTGCCGGGGTGAGCGGCGGCCCACTGCCGCTGGAACGCGGGCGTGTGCCGGCCGAGGGCCGACCAGGCGTAGCCGATCCGCAGCGCACCCTCACCCGATGCCGCCACCCGGACCAGCTCCTCCGCCTCGGCGAGCACCCGGCGGGCGTGCGCCACCACCCGGGCGCCGGTCGCCGTCGGCGTCACCGACCGCGAGGTGCGCCGCAACAGCCGTACGCCCAGGTTCCGTTCGAGCGAGGCGAGGGTGCGGGACACCGCGGCCTGGGAGACGCCGAGCACGAGCGCGGCGTCCGTGAAACCGCCCTCGTCGACGATCGCGACCAGGCAGCGCAGCTGGCGCAGTTCCATATCCATACGGTCAGCGTATAGATCCGATCCAGCCATGCATTTTGCGCAAGCATCTGCGGCGAGGACGATCGGGACCATGTCCGCAGCCCCGTCCCCCGCCTCCTCGGATCTCGCGCCGCCGTCCGCCGCCGCTCCCGCGGCCCGCACCTCCGCGGCCGGCGTGGCCGCGATGCTCGGCAGCGGTCTGTCCAACCAGATCGGCGCCGCCACCGGGTCCCTCGCCTTTCCCGTCCTCGGCCCGGTCGGGGTCGTCGCCGTCCGCCAGTACGTCGCCGCGCTCGTCCTCATTGCCGTCGACCGGCCCCGGCTGCGCACGTTCACCCGTCACCAGTGGTGGCCGGTCGTCCTGCTCGCGGTCGTCTTCGGCACCATGAACCTGTCCCTCTACACGGCCATCGACCGGGTGGGGCTCGGCCTTGCCGTGACCCTGGAGTTCCTCGGCCCGCTCGCCATCGCGCTGGCCGCCACCCGCCGTCGCGTCGACGCCGCCTGCGCCGTGCTCGCCGCGGCGGGCGTGGTCACCCTCATGCGACCCCAGCCCTCCACCGACTACCTCGGCATGGGCTTCGGCCTGCTCGGCGCCGCCTGCTGGGCCGCGTACATCCTGCTCAACCGCACCGTCGGCAACCGCATCCCCGGAGCCCAGGGCAGCGCCGCCGCGGCCGGCCTGTCCGCGCTGATGTTCCTGCCCGTCGGCGTCCTCGTCGTGCTGCGCCACCCGCCGACGGCCGCGGCGCTCGGCTGCGCGGTCGCCGCCGGCGTGCTCTCCTCGGCCGTCCCGTACCTCGTGGACCTCTTCACCCTGCGCCACGTGCCACCCGCGGCCTTCGGCCTCTTCATGAGCGTCAACCCGGTGCTCGCGGCCCTGGTCGGCTGGACCGGACTCGGGCAGCGCCTCGGCTGGGCCGACGCCGCCGCGATCGCCGCGGTCGTCACCGCCAACGCCGTCAGCATCCTCACCTCACGCCGTCAGGACCTGTCCGGCGGACCAGCGTCGGACGGATCCTGACCGTCCTCCGGGCCCTCCTCCGCGAGGGCCCGCTCCGTCTCACGGGCCGCCCGCAGCGCCGAGTGCACCGACCACACCACCGACACCAGCGGCACCGCCACCACCGCCCCCACGAAGCCCGCCGCGATGGAACCCGCGACGACCGAGACCGCCACCACCAGCGGATGGAGCCGAACGGCCCAGCTCATCACCAGCGGATGCAGCACATGCCCCTCGATCTGCCCGATCACCACGATCAGCGCGATCACGATCGCCGCCACCAGCGGCCCCTCGGCGGCCAGAGCGACCACGGCGGCGACCGCGAGCGCGATCGGCGAGCCGATCAGCGGGATGAACGCCGCGGCGAACTCCAGCAGCGCGAGCGGCACCGCCAGCGGCACCCCGAGCAACCACAGCGCGATCCCCACCAGGACCGCGTTCGTCGCCGCCACCAGCACGATCCCGTGGGTGTAGCCGGTGAACGTACGCCAGGCCGCGCGCCCGCCGATCTCCACCCGGCCCCGTACGGACGCCGGCAACTGCTCGCGGAACCAGGCCCACTGGCGGTCGCCCGAGTGGATGAAGAGGACTGCCGAGAACAACGCGAGCGCCAGCGTCGCCAGCACCGCCACCAGATGGTGGGCCCCGCTCACGGCGTCGCTGACCAGTGTCGAACGGTGACTGGACAGGAACTGCCCGATCCGCGCCTGCACGTCCGACAGCGCCTCGGGATTCAGCCGGAACGGCGGCCGCTCCAGCCACTGCTCGATCCGTTCGACGCCGTCCCGGAACTCCCGCACGAGCGTCGTCCGCTCGTTCGCCACCGCCTCGCCGACCAGCGCCAGCACGCCGAGGACCAGCGCGATGCTGCCCAGCATCGTCAACGCCACCGCGAGCGCGCGCGGCAGGCCCCGGGCGACGACGTCCGCGACCGGCCGCAGCAGGGCGGTGACCACCAGACCGAGGAAGAGCGCCACACCGATCTCGTGGAACCGACCCAGCAACGCGAACAGCGCGTAGACGAGCGTGCCGACGACCAGCAGCCGCCACGCGTAGGCGGCGGCCGTACGAAGGAAGGGGGCGACCGCGGGGGACGAGCCTGGCTGCATGGCCATCGACGTACCACCCGCGCGCCTGGCGTCAACGCCCGCGTCCGCACATTCCCCCGACCGGGTAACCGTCACCCTGCCGACGGGCAGGCCGGAGCCCCGCCCCGGTCACCTCACACCAGGTCCGTGGGATCGGTGTTGGCGCCGCAGAGGACCACGCAGACCTTCTCGCCCGGACCCGGTCGGTAGCCGCCGGCCGTGAGCCCGGCCAGAGCGGTGGCGGCGGCGTGCTCGACCACGAGCCGGTGATCCGCCCACAGTGCCCGGCGCACCCGCACGATCTCGGCGTCCGGGACCAGGAGCGTACGGACGTCGTCCTGGGCGGCCGCGTGCAGCGCGGCGGCGGAGACCCGCCGGGCGCCGAGCGAGTCCGCCGCCACCGATTCCACCGTCACGTCGACCGGAGCGCCGGCCGCCAGGGCGGCGTCCAGCGCGCGGCAGTTCTCCGGCTCGACCGCCACTGTACGGATGCCGTGCTCGCGCGCGGCCGTGGCGACACCGGCGAAGAGACCGCCGCCGCCGACCGAGACCACCACGGTGTCCAGGCCGGGAATCCGCCGGTGGGTCTCCTCCAGGAGAGTGCCCGCGCCCGCGGCGATGAGCGGATGGTCGTACGCGTGCGAGGCGAGCGCCCCGCTCTCCGCCGCGAACGCCTCGCAGGCCGCGAGCGCCTCGGCGTACTCGGAGCCGACCAGCCGCACGTCGGCGCCGTACCCCCGCAACCGCTCGACCTTCACCTTCGGGGCGGTCTCCGGCAGGAACACGGTGGCCCGCACACCCTGCTGTCCCGCCGCCCACGCGCACGCGAGCCCCGCGTTGCCGCCGGACGCGATGGTCACGCCCGCCTCGGAGAGGGTGCCTGCCTCCCGGTGCGCCTGGAGGAAGTTCCGTGCGCCGCGCGCCTTGAAGGAACCGGTGTGCTGAAGGAACTCCAGGGCGAGGAAGAGCTCGTAGCCGGGCGCTCCGAGGGCTTCGGGAGCTTCGGGGGCTCCGGGAGCGTCGGTGCCTCCAGGACCTCCCGCTTCTCCGTCGCTCCGGAGGTCCCGCGGGTACACGGGCTCAGCGGGGGCGATCGCGACCGGGCGGACGTGGTCGGCGACGCGCTCCACCGCGGCCTTCACGTCGCTGTAGGAGAGGGTCTGCACGGTGCTGCTCCTGGAGGGTGCGTCCGGGTGCGGGGATACCGCCGTACCACCGATGATCGCACCGCCCGCTCGTCCGCGGCCGGGCGCCGCCGCCGGGAGTGCCGGGCCCTGCGCCGTAACGATGCGTGAGAGCCTGCCAAGTACCCTGCGCCAGCAGGAGAGTTGGACTATCTTGCTGCCTTGTGGATCAGTTGACCGCCGAAGACCCGACGCACATCGGCCCGTACCGACTCATCGCCCGGCTCGGTGCGGGCGGAATGGGCCTGGTCTACCTGGGCCGTTCCGAGGGCGGCCGCACCGTGGCCGTGAAGGTCGTGCAGGCCGAGTACGCGGGGAACTCCGAGTTCCGCAGGCGCTTCGCGCGCGAGGTGGCGGCCGCGCGCCTGGTGGGCGGGAGCTGGACGGCGGCGGTGCTCGACGCCGACCACGAGGCCGCCGTGCCGTGGGTGGCGACCCAGTACATCCCCGGGCCCGACCTGCACTCCGTGGTGGCGAAGGACTACGGTCCGCTGCCCGAGCACTCCGTCCGCGCCCTCGCCAACCGGCTCGCCCTCGCGCTCGGCACCGTCCACGAGGCCGGACTGATCCACCGGGACCTCAAGCCGTCCAACGTCCTCGTCACCGTGGACGGACCCCGCGTCATCGACTTCGGCATCGCCCGCGCCATGGACAGCCTCGCCGGCGACAGCCTGCACACCCGCACCGGCATGCTGATCGGCTCACCCGGCTTCATGTCGCCGGAACAGGTCCGCGGCCTCGAACTCACCCCGGCAAGCGACGTGTTCTGCCTCGGTGCCGTCCTCGTCTACGCGGCCACCGGGCGCATGCTCTTCGGCGCCACGGACACCGGTCTGAACGCCCATCTCTTCCGCATCGCCGAGGAGGAGGCCGACCTCACCGGCGTACCCGACTCCCTGGTCGACCTCGTGCGGGCCTGCCTGGAGAAGGATCCGGCCAGGCGGCCGACCCCGCGGCAGATCGCCGAGCGCACGGCGGCCGACGGGACCGAGGAGTGGCTTCCGGGCTCCGTGCTCGCCCAACTCGGCCGGCACGCGGCGCAGCTGCTGGACTTCGCACCGCCCGCGGCGCCCGCGCCGCCGACGCCCGCCGTACCCGCGCAGCAGGACCCCCGGGTCGCGCTCGCCCAGCACGGTGCTCCGCCCCACGGCACGCCGCCCGCCTACGCCCCGACCGCGCCCGCCCAGCCGGCCGCCGGGCAGGGCTTCGGGCCGCCGGGGCCGGCCGCCGCGTGGTCCGCCGCCACCGCCCCGGCCCACCCCTACGACGTACCGCCCGCGGACCCGAGGCGCCGGCGGATCCTGGCGCTCGCGGTGCTGGTGCAGCTCCTGGTGGAGCTGGACCTGACGGTCTTCGGCGGCTCGGCCTCGTTCATCCACATGGACCTCGGCGTCGGTTCGGACCTCATGACCGCGGTGTTCCGGGGGTACATGGTCGCGGTCGCGGTGGTCATCCTGCTCGGCGGACACCTCGTCGATCGCATCGGACGCAGGAAGACGCTGATCACCGGCCTGACCGTGTTCCTCGTCGCTGCCGCGCTCAACGGCAGTGCGACCGCGGAGATGCTGGTGGCCACCCGCGCACTCCAGGGCGTCGCGGCGGGCCTGCTCGTGCCGGCCGCGCTGGCCCTGGTCGCCCGGGCCTTCACCGACCCGAGGGAACGCCGGACGGCCTTCGGCGTGTACGCGGGCGTGGCTGTCGGCGGCACGGCGGTCGGCATGTTCGTCAGCGGGATCTTCACCGAGCTGCTCAGCTGGCGGATGGCCGTGTACGTGGGTGTCCCACTGGCCGTCCTCGCCCTGATCGCCGGTCTGAGACTGGTACGCGAACCCGTCGCGGCGGCGGGCCCCGGCACGCCTCCTCGCTTCGACGCGGGCGCGGTCCTGTTCGGCTCCGTCGGCCTGGGCGCCCTGGTCTACGGCCTCGACACCGTCCGTGTCGCCGAGGACACGCCCGGCCCCGGCTGGATCCTGACCGCCGTGGGGCTGCTGATGCTCCTGGGCTTCCTGTGGTGGCAGGGCACGACCCCGGATTCGCTCTTCGGGCCGGACGCCCTCCGGGACGGGCACCGCACGGGCGCGCTCCTCGCCCTCCTCCTGCTCGGCACCGCGCTTCCCGTCCTGTACTACCTCGTGACCATGCGCCTGCAGTTCATGCTCGGCTTCGGCCCGATCACCGCCGGACTGATGGCCCTGCCCGCCGCCCTGGCGGCGGTCGTCGCCGCGGGCCTGGCCGCCAACCGGCTCTCGGCGGGCACGACGCCCCGGGCGCTGGTCGTGACCGGCACGCTGTTCACGGCCGCCGGACTCGCCGCCCTCGGCGCCGTACCCGAGGACCTGGACTACGTCGTCAGCGTGCTGCCCGCCCTGCTCGTCGCCGGGGCCGGCGCGGGCCTGGCCCTGATGCCGCTGTACGCCGCCGCCTTCGACGGAGTGCCGGGAGAGCGCGCGGGCGCGGTGGCGGCGCTCGCCGGGGCCGCCGGGCAGGTGGGCGCGGGGAGCAGCGTCCTGATGCTCCCCAACACCACCCTTGTCGTCGGCAGTTCGGCCGCGGTCGCGGCGCTGCTCGCCATGATCGTCGGCGGTCTGACGGCGAGGGGCCGCGGTGCCGTCACGCCCGGGACCGGGTCCACGGCCGGGTGAGGCGCTCCGCCGGCGCGTCGCGGACCCGGCCAAGACCGGGAAGAGACGGCCTAGGGGCGGCCGTCCGCGGAGCGTCGCGGACCGGCCAGGATCCGTAAGAGACGGCCTAGCGGCGGCCGTCCGCCGGCGCGTCGGCCGAGCTCAAGGCCTCGCGCAGCGCCGCGAGTTCACCCGCGTCGAGCTCCCGCACGAAGGCGGCGAGGGCGGCGGGCCGGTCCTCGCTGGCGTCGAGACCGTCCGCCATCAGCGCCGCCGCGTAGGCCTCGCGCGTGGCCGCGGCCCGGTAGACCCAGATCCGGCCCTCCCGGGCGCGGGTCAGGTAGCCCTTGTGGAAGAGGATCGTGGTCACGGTCGTCACCGTCGTGTAGGCGACTTCCCTCAGGCGGTTGATGTCGTCGACGATCTCGCGCACCGTGGCGGGCCGGCTCCACCTCCAGAAGCGGTCCATGATCTCCGCCTCGAGCTCCCCCAGCCGACGCATGGGCACGTGTCCTCTCCGCTCCGCGCACCTCTCGCCGGTCATAGTAGACGCGCGGACGCCCAGCTCACGGGCCCCCAAGGCCGACGGGACGGGCCCTCGGGGTGGCGGGATCGCGCCACCGCGCGTTCACGCAGCCGGGAACCTCTGGTCCGCGCCTCCGGGCCCGGGACACGATGGGTCACGCGACGCGCACCCCCGCGGCACGGGGAGCACCGCGTCGAACGGCACGGACCGGGCGGCGCCCTGGAGGAGTCGCCACGGCGGAAGACCTCCCCCGCCTCCGTCGTGGCCGTGGCCCCGCCCGGTCCTGCCGTCCAGGACGGTCGACCCGGCCTCCCCGCTCCGGCAGGCCCGTCGGCGGTCAGCGTGCGGCGTACCGTTCGAGCACCTGCGGCAGGTAGTCGGCGCAGGGGAGCGGGGCGGGAGCGCGTCCGCCCGGCGCGGCGAAGGCGATCGTGTCGAGCTCGGGCCCGATGCCACGGGCGGACTCCGCCGCGGCGAGTGCGGCGTGCCGGTGGCGCACCCGGTCCGCGGGGACGGACGGTGCGAGGAAGTGGAAACCGAGGCTGTCGAAGCGCGTGCCCCGGGTCAGCGCCCACAGCCGCAGCTCCGACTCCGGGGCGGTGACGCCCACCTCCTCGGCCAGCTCGCGGACGGCGTGTCCGCGGAGGGCGGCCAGATCCAAGGGCCGTCCGGTCGGCGGAGGTTCGGCCGCGCCGCCCGGCAGGCTCCAGAGCCCGGGTGTGGCGGTGGTACGGGAACCGCGACCGAGCACCAGGCCCTCGTCGGTGGGCAGCAGCACCGTCACGTACACGGAACCCGGGACGTCCTCGGGCGGGCGGATCGCCCGCAGTGCCCGGTGCCGGTACGTCATCCGGGCCCACCGCACCACCGCGCGGCCGGAGCCGGACAGGTCGAGGCCCAGGGCGGCGACCAGGGGGCCGTCGAAGGTCGCCGGGTTGCGGTCCCTGGTCTCGGCCCAGCGGCGGTCGACCTCGCGCCGTTCATCTGCGGAGAGCGGGGGCGGCGGGCACTCGACGAAGTCGAGGGTGACCTGCTCCGTGTCCACGAACACGACGGGCGGGGCCGCCGGACACCTGGCCGCAGGCCTCACGCCTCGCTCCTCGCTCCTCACGCCTCGCTCCTCGCTCCTCACGCCTCGCTCCTCACGCCGGGACACCCGTCGGCGGAAGCCGACGCGGTCCATGCCGTCATCAGGCCTTCCAGCCAGGCGGGCGGGAGTTCGGCGGCGTCCCACTCCTCGCGCAGCGCGTCGGGTGTCGTGGTGAGCCGCTCCAGGACGGCGATGCTGGTGGGGGAGTGGAGCAGCGAGTAGCGGCCGTGGATGGCGATGGGGCTGCCCGGGCCGTATTCCGCGTACATCCGCTCCACCCGGTCGTGACGGGCGGCGGCGAACTGCGTGAGCCGGTCCGCGTACCCGGCCCGCTGCCGGGCCGTCATCGTCCTGAGCACGGCCGTGAGCACCTGCTCGGAGACCTCGGGGTCGAGGTCGGAGGCCGTGGAGAAGGACAGGTACAGCGGCAGGACGACCACCTTCGCCCGCTCCAGCTCCATCCGCCCGACCGGCGGCAGCGGCTCCTGCCCGGCTCCGCCCTCGTCCTCGTCGGCGGCGCCGACGGCCTGACGCAGGATCCGCTCGGCGCGGGCCCCGAGCCCACCGGCGACGGTCCGGGCCCCGTCGGCCCAGCCCGCGGCGTACGGCTCGCCCTTCTCCCCGGGCGCGTCACGGGCGAGAACGCCGAGTTCCTCGTGCGCCAGCGCGAGGGCCCCGGCCTCGACGATCCCGATGAGCTCCTCCGCGTCACCGGAATAGACACCGGCGCGGGCGAGAAGCTGGACCAGCGTCGACTTCGCGTTCCGGACGTCGGCCTCGGCCGGCCCGAGCCGGTCTCCGTCGGTGGCGTTCATGGCTCCTCCTCGTCGAACTGGCCGCGCCGCCGTGAGCCTACGTGCCCGGACCACACCCCCGCTGCCGACCACACGGAACGAACACCGGGCAGCCACCTCTCATACCGGCCGGTCCGGCGCCCGCGGCACCGCCACCACCTGGACGGCGTCCTCGTAGACGATCCGTCCCGGGTCCGATGACTCGACGCGCTCGCAGGCCACGCCGTGTGCCGCCAGGAGCGACAGGTAGCCGGGCACGCGGTCCAGGAGGTGGACGGCCGTGACCTTGAACCAGGCGGCGGCGCCGGGGTTCAGATCGGGGTCGTAGACGGTCGGGTCGGTGTCGGACGGGTCGGGGTACGCGGCGTCGTACCAGTCGTTGGCAGCGCGCCAGAACCGGTGCTCCGCCTCGCTGAGGAGTCCGTCCCGGGCGAGTCCGTTGGCCAGCGCGAAGACGCCCGGGAAGTGCCCCCGCGGGTGCCGCACCGGGCTCTGGAAGCGGAGGAAGCGGGGCTTGCCCGCGCGTCCGCTCACGACACCGCTCTCGTGGCGCGCTGGTGCGGAACGGGCCGAATGCGTGTGGGGCGGCGGCATCGCAGCAGTATGGCAAACGGTGATCGCGAGCCGGCCGGGTCGCCCAGCCTGCCCCGGCGCGCGACACCCCCGCACCGCCGTGCCGCCGACGTCCCCGCATCGCCGTGCCGCCGCCCCCTCCGCACCTCCGCACGGCCCCCACCCCGTGCCCCGCACCGCGTCCCCGCGCCCGCCCCACGCTCGGCGGACCGGAGTGGCGGGGCCGGGGGTGGTTCGCCAGACTCGGGAGGGCCAGACCCGCCCGGGGCCCGGTCCCTCAGGGCGGTCGGCCGTGAGGACGTACGACGAGGGCCGGCGTAGCCCGGACGGAAGGGCGGTCCGGGTGAGGCGTGCTTCACGGGTGTGGTCGGTGGTCGTGTTTCTCGCGCTGTTCACCGCGGCGCAGCTGGTCTCGCCCGGCGGGCTCGCCGACGGTGACGGCAAGCCGGCTCCGCGGCCCACCGCGAACGGGGTGTACACCGGCTCCCTGGCCGACGGGATCGAACGGATAGCGCGATTCGAGAAATGGTGGGGGCGCGGAGCGCTGACCGCGGGGCGCACGTACCTGCCCGGTGACGACTGGGAGAGCATCGAGGGGCCGCCGGAGTTCCTGCGGCCGTGGGGGTCCTGGCGTGCCGCCCGTGCCGGGCGGCTGGTCGTCCTCAACGTGCCGATGCTCGACCGCAGCGAGGCCCATCTGTCCGACGAAGAGGTCGCCGGGCTGCTGGACGAAGGCGCGAGCGGCGCCCATGACCACCACTTCCGGGTGCTGGCGCAGCGCCTGGTCGGTCACGGGCTCGCCGACAGCGTCCTCGTCCTCGGCTGGGAGATGAACGGCGTCACCTTCACCCACCGCTGCCATCCCGCGCCGGACAGCTGGCGGGAGTACTGGCGCCGCATCGTGCGCACCATGCGGGCGGTCAAGGGCCAGCGTTTCCGCTTCGACTTCGCGCCGAACCGCGGCCGGGACGCCGTGCCGTGGACGAGCTGCTACCCGGGCGACGCGTACGTGGACGTGATCGGCATGGACGCCTACGACCAGCCGCACCGCTCGACGTTCCGGGAGCAGGTGGACGAGCCGTACGGGCTGCGCGCGCAGGTGAGCTTCGCGAAGCTGCACCGCAAGCCCATCTCGTATCCGGAGTGGGGGCTGTTCCGCAACGGCGACAACCCGGCGTACATGAGCGGCATGCTCGCCTGGTTCCGCGCGCACCCGCCGCTCTACCAGTCGCTTTCGGACTACTGTCCGCACGGCGTGTGGGCCTGCGCGGAGAACGGCCGGAGCGCCCGCGTCTACCGGGGACGCTGACCACGCCCGGGCCCCTGTTGCCGCCGTCACGGCGCTGACCACGGGAAACGGGGTGAACGGCGGCTCGAACACCTGGTAGATTGATCTCCGTCGCCGCGGCCGGAAAGCACGCGGACGACGACACCTTGTCCGGGTGGCGGAATGGCAGACGCGCTAGCTTGAGGTGCTAGTGCCCTTTATCGGGCGTGGGGGTTCAAGTCCCCCCTCGGACACCATGGGGATGCTTTCGCGAGATCGTCCCGATTCGTTCACGAAATACCGGTCGAGTCACCTGACTCACCGGTATTTCGTCTTTCCCGGCGCCATTCCGTGCCTTCCAGGGGCCTTCCGGGGCGGCATCACGGGCGCGGGTCCGCCGGCGTCGCTCCGCGCGTCCTCGACAAGCTCATTCGCGGGGACGCACCGCGTTTACCTTCGGCCCTCTCGGCTCCGCATCTCGCTTACCCGGCCGGGGCGCCGCCCGTGCCACGCTTGACGGGATTCCGAACCCCGGCCGGAATGCCGGTGTTGCGGAAAAAGCGGTGTTCGAACGGCTGACCGGTGCCGCGTCGGCGGCGCCCGGCATGGGAGGGACAACCCGATGAGCCTGGTGGACGTGTACACGGAATGGGATCCGCTGGAGGAGATCGTCGTCGGCACCATCGCCGGCGCACGGGTGCCCGTCACCGACCGGAGTCTGCTCGCCGCGGAATACGGTGACATCGACAACCCGGAGGAGATCGTCCCCGGCCCGTATCCCGCGCACGTCGTCGAGCAGACCGAGGCCGAGCTCGAGGAACTCGTCGACATTCTCACCGGACTCGGCGTGAAGGTGCGGCGGCCCGGCGGGCGCGACCACAAGTCGGTCGTCTCCACGCCGGACTGGAGCACGGACGGATTCCACGACTACTGCCCTCGGGACGGCTTCCTCGCCGTCGGGAAGACCCTCATCGAGTCGCCCATGGTGCTGCGGTCCCGGTGGCTCGAAGGCTTCGCCTACAAGGACCTGTTCATCGAGTACCTGGAGAGCGGCGCGCGGTGGATCTCCGCGCCCAAGCCCCAGCTGACGGACGACATGTACGAGCCGAGCGCGGCTCCCGGCGAGCGGCTGAAGAACCTGGAACCGGTCTTCGACGCGGCCAACGTGCTCAAGTTCGGCACGGACGTGCTCTACCAGGTCTCGGACAGCGGCAACATGCTCGGCGCCCGCTGGCTGCAGGCGGCGCTCGGCGACGAGTACACCGTGCACCCGTGCCCGGGCATCTACACCTCCACGCACATCGACTCCACCATCGCGCCGCTGCGCCCCGGACTCGTGCTGGTCAACCCGTCCCGGGTCAACGACCGCAACATGCCCGACTTCCTGCGCGGCTGGGACAGGATCGAGTGCCCGGAGCTGGTGGACCAGGGCTTCGTCGGCCCCCACCCGCGCGGGTCGGTGTGGATCGGGATGAACTTCCTGACGGTCGGGCCCGGCAAGGTCATCATCGACAAGCGCCAGGTGGACCTCATCCGGGTGCTCGAGAGCCACGGCGTCGAGTGCATCCCGGCGCAGCTCACCCACGCCCGCTCGCTGGGCGGCGGTTTCCACTGCGTGACCCTCGACGTGCGTCGCACGGGCGAGCTCGCCACCTACCGGTAGGACGAGCCGACGGCCGGCCCGCCGCCGATGTCCCCCCCCCACGCCGCGGGGCCGCCCGGGCCCCCCCCCAAAACCCCCACCCCCCACCCAAACCAAACAAAAAACGGTAAGAAATAAA
>NZ_JBHXTJ010000063.1:0-34956 GCF_042677525.1 Streptomyces sp. NPDC127114 | reverse complement strand
GCTTTTTTTTTTTGTTTTGTGGTGTTGTTTTTTTTTTTTTTTCCGGTCGTGTTTTTGCGGGTGGTTGGGGGGGGGGGGGGGGGGGGGGGGTGGGGGGGGGGGGGGGGGGGGGGGGGGCCCCCCCCCCGCCCCGGGTGGAGAGAGGACCGGTGGGTCCTCAGACCGTCATCAGACGGTCGCGGAGTACTGGCTGTCCTTCATGAGGAAGGTCGCCAGCGGCTTGCCGTCGCCCTTCGACATCGCCGAGAAGGTGATGCCGAGCTGGGAGGCGGCCTTGCGGGCCAGCTTGATGTCGTCCGTGGCGGTGACCTGGCCGCGCGGGATGATGAAGCGGTACTTCACCGCGGTGGTGCCACCGGCCTTGACGTCGGTGAACTCCAGGCCGAGGGCGCGCACGTCCGCGAACGGACGCTCGGCGATCTCGTACCGGTAGGTGTCGACGGCCGGGGTCGGCTCGGCCTTCACGGCGTCGCCGCCCATGAAGAACGGCAGCGTGTCCTCGTTGAACTGCAGCAGCGAGAACTTCAGCGACAGGTCACGGGCCGAGTAGATGTAGTGGACCGGGGAGACCGACTGCCACGAGTCGATGGCCTCCAGCTTGTCCTTCTTCGAGAACGTGACGCCGTCGCCGGAGGTGAAGCCGAGGTCCTTCCAGCCCGCGCCGGACCAGTCGGCGGCGGAGTCCGTGCCGAAGGTGGCCGGGAGGGAGGTGCCGGCATCGGCGACGTAGAGCTTGCCGACGCCTGCGACGCGGATTTCGGCAGAGTTGTTTCCAGCCATGGTGGGGTTTCTCCTTGATGAGAGGGGGTGAGGGCACCGCCCCGGGACCGGACTGTTCCGGCTCCGGGTACGGCAAAGGCCCCGCCGGATGGGCCGGCGAGGCCTGGTCTGTGGGGGCGCCGGGGGGCGCCGGGGAGTGCCCGAGGGATGGCCGGGGCGCTCCGGGGCGAGCGTCTTCGGCGGAGCCGCCGTGGGGCACGGGGCGGACCGCCGGGGCGCTGGAGGTCTAGAAGACGTTCAGCGAGAGCTGGATGACGCAGAGGTAGCGGTTGGCGCCGCGGTAGAGGTAGTCGGGCAGCCAGCGGGGCCCGTCCTGCTCTTCGACGTCGGCGACGAAGTTCGCGCCGAGCTGCTTGCCGATGGTGGCGAGCAGCGCCCGCCGGGCCGCGTTCGCGATGACGTGGGCCTCGGTCTTGCTCGGCCCGTACACCTCGAACTCGATCAGCGGCTTGTCGACGTGCAGGTCGCCGATCCAGGCGCCGCCGCGGCGGTTGACCAGGACGGCCTTCTGGGTGCCGTCGAAGCCGGCCGGTGCCTGGGCGGCGATCGTGACGCCGGCGAGCGCCGGGTCGGCCTTGAGGACGTCGACGACCAGCTTCTCGACGTCCGGGAACGCACTCGGGGGAGTGGTCATGACGGTTCTCCTCGGTGGAAGGGGAGCGCGGGACGGGTGGTGCGGGGGGCCGCCCGGGGCGCTCGACGCGGGGAAGGGGGCGGGGGCGCGGAGCGCTCCCGGACGGCGTACGGCGGAGCCTGCGGCCCGTCTCGCGGGCACAGCTCCGCCGCTGCACCAACTGTGACAGACGAGCGTGCGCGCACGCAACTAGTTCGGTGACCGATTTCGGAATCCGTCGTCCGTGGAGGCGTGACGCGTGGTCTGACCTGCGGAAACGGGGTTTCGATGCCGGTCGCGGCCAGATAGGTTGGGGCTCCCGAAACCCGATGAGGAGCCGCCCGTGACCGCCGTCCCCGACGCCCGACCCCGTCTCCTCTACGTCACCGACCTCGCCTACCCGGCCCGCGGACGCCGCTACTGCGACGAGGACATCGACCTCACCGCCCGGCTGCGCGGGGCCTTCGACCTCGCCCTGTGCCACCCGCGCGACGCCGCCGCCCTCATGGACGGCTTCGACGCCGTCGTCGTCCGCAACAGCGGCCCCGTCCTCCACTACCAGGAGACCTACGACGCCTTCCGCGCCCGGGCCCGCGCCCTCGGCACCCGCGTCTACAACCCGCTGCACGGCCGCGGCGACATGGCCGGCAAGCAGTACCTGCTCGACCTCACCGCCGCCGGACTCCCCGTCATCCCCACCGTCGACCGCCCCGAGCACCTCGACCGGCTCCCCGCCGCCGCGGCGTACGCCGTCAAGCCCAAGGCCGGCGCCGACTCCATAGGCCTGGAGTTCGTGCCGTACGAGCGCCTGGCTGAGCTCTCGTACGGCGACGTCCTCGTCCAGCCGCGCGTCGACTTCCGGTACGAGGTGTCCTTCTACTTCGTCGACGACCGCTTCCAGTACGCCCTGTACGCCCCCGACCCCGAGCGCCGCTGGGTCCTGGAGCCGTACGAGCCCGCCGAGGCCGACCTCGCCTTCGCCCGCCGCTTCGTCGACTGGAACACCCTCGACCACGGCATCCAGCGCGTCGACGCCTGCCGCACCCGCGAGGGCGGACTGCTCCTCGTCGAGCTGGAGGACCTCAACCCGTACCTGTCGCTGGACCGCGTGCCCGAGCCGGTCCGCGAGCGCTTCGTCGAGGCCATGACCGACTCCCTGCACGACTTCCTGCGGGCATGACGACCGACTTTCCGCACGACGCCCCGTGGGCATGACGAAGCGCCCCGTGTCTCATGCGAGACACGGGGCGCTTGTGTACGTACGGGGGGGGTGAGCTCAGGCGGTACGGGGCTTCCGCCGCGCCGCGCGCTCCGCCGCGAAGACGTCCTCCAGGCGGAACAGCTGCGCCCGGCCCGCCTTGCCGGCCGCGCGCAGGTGGCCCAGCTGGACCCACTTGCGGATCGTCGCCGGGGCGACTCCCGCCTCCTCGGCGGCGAGCGGGCCCGGGATCAGCGCCGGCAGGGACAGCGGCAGGGCCGTCGAGCTCAGCATGAGGTCTCCTTCGTGTCGTCCATCGCGGCTTCGATCTCCTCCGTGCGCGCCCCCGACGCGTCCGCGAGCTCCGTCCACTCCTCCTCCGGCCACAGGTGCCGGTAGGACGGGTCGTCCTGGCAGCCGCACGCCTCGTCCGTGCACACGCACGCCGGATTGACGCACAGCACCGCCCGCCGGTCCGGGAAGGCCCGCAGCGACACGGAGTCGCACCACGGGCAGCGCCCCGAGACCCGGACGACCGTCTCCGCCTCGCCCAGCGTGCGGGCGCAGCGGCGCGCCATGCGGCGGATCTCGTCCCGCACGTGCCGGGCGAGCACCGGGTGGCCGGCGATCTCGTCGAGCAGCCCGACGACCCGGCGCAGCCGTTCCACGACCCCGGCGCGGCGCGGGCGCGGCAGCCCGAGCCGCGCGCAGACCGCCTCCTCCAGCTCCACCACGCCGTCGGTGATGT
Organism: Streptomyces sp. NPDC127114; assembly: GCF_042677525.1. Lineage (NCBI taxonomy): Bacteria > Bacillati > Actinomycetota > Actinomycetes > Kitasatosporales > Streptomycetaceae > Streptomyces > Streptomyces sp. NPDC127114. Next base: position 31,617 of record NZ_JBHXTJ010000063.1, on the reverse strand, counting down.
CGCGGATCGCGTCGGAGATGTGCAGCCGGATCGGCGCCGCGCCGTGTCCGGGCACCGCCAGGCCGTGCCGCTGTTCGAGCAGCAGGGCCTCGCGCCGCTCGGCACGGATCAGCTCGTCCCGGCCCGGGTGCGGCGCCCGCGGCGCGGACCCCGCGGGCGCCGTGCGGCCGGGCGCCAGCTCCTCGGCGAGCTCCGGGAACTGTCGTACGAGGGAGGCGGCCCACAGCACGACGTCGCGCAGCACCCGCTCGTCGGCGACGTGACCGCGGTCGGGGCCGGCGGCAGCGGTGGACGCGGAAACAGAGGCAGGGGCAGCGGCAGAGGCGGGGGCGGCGGAGGCGACGGTGGCGGCGGTGGTGGTCCCGCCCGGTCGCGGCGTGCGCTCAGCCACGGGTGCTCCCGGCGAGGACCGGCGTCGGCGCGGCCGGCTCCAGCGTCGCTCCCGCCGCGTCCAGTGCCGCCGCGAGCTCGTCGGCGGCCGCCTGGCCCCTGCGTCGGCGCGGCTTCACCGGGCGGCCGTTGCGCCACAGGCGGCCCGCGCAGACGCCGTCGAACCAGCTCTCGGCGGGAGCGACCGCCGCCTCGCACTCCCGGCTGACGGGGCAGACGGCGCAGGCGCGCAGCGCCGGGGCCGCCTCCTTGCCGCGGCGGGAGAAGACGACGGACGGGGAGAGGCCGGCGCACGCGGCGGCGGCCTGCCATGGGTTGGTGTCGGGCTGGTGCAAGGTGGGTCTCCACGTTCCGGGCCCCGCTGCCCCTGGGACCTGTGGGGTCCCTGGGACTCGTGAGGCCGACGAGTGCGGCGCTCAGCAACATAGACATGTTGCGTGCGAGCTCGCAACTAGCTTCGTGAAGCCCTCTTCACCGATTCGACACGGTTGCGTGCACGAAAGCACGTAATTCTGTGCGCGCAAGCACGCTAAAGTAAGGGGCCCGAAGGGTGGGGGAGTAAAAGGGAGAGCGGTACACATGAGCACTCAAGGGCTCGACGAGTTCGCGGGATGGGTCGAGGGCCTGATGCGAGCGCGCGGCTACGACATCGACAGCCCCCGCGGTGGCGGAAAGTCCCGGATCGCCGACGAGGCCGGCGTGCACCGCGCGGCGGTCACCCGGCTGCTGCAGCGGCAGAGCATGCCCGACCTGGAGACCATGCGCAGGATCGCGCCACTTCTCGGGGTCTCCGTCCGCGACATGCTGATCCGGTCCGGGCGCGTGACCCCGGAGGAACTGCCGGTCGCGGCGGACCTGCTGCCGCCGGGCGACTGGCAGCCCACCATGGAGGACTTCGCGCGCTGGCTCGGCGTCCCCGACGAACGGATGGACGTCTTCGTCAAGGTCGTCAACCAGTTCCTGGATCACCCGGAGGCGGAGGCCGGCGAACAGCGGCCCGCGGGCGAGTCCCGCCGCGCCGCCCAGGACTGACCTCGCGCCCGACCCCCGCACTCCACGCCGGCCCCGGGCGGATGCCCGGGCCGGGCCGCGGACCCGGGGTGCCTCGGCGTCGAGCCGCGAGCCCCCGGCCTCCGCGCGCCCGTCGCCGGCGTGTTCTCCCACGTCGGCCGGGCGCTCTGCGCGTGGGCATTTGTTTTGACCGGAGTGCATGCGATAGGTACGCTCATGCCTTGTGCCTGGGGTGTGCCCGGAGCCGTGTGCGTGTCCTCAACCGCACGTCGGATCCGAGACCGGCCACCGCAATCAGCGCCCGTTTCCGCCACCGGCGGAGGTCCGCGCGATTCGACACACCCGACCGCGTGGGTCGGCGACGTTCCAGGTTAGTTGTACCGAACGGCACACAGAAACCGGAGAAGTAGTGCCTACGATCCAGCAGCTGGTCCGCAAGGGCCGGCAGGACAAGGTCGAGAAGAACAAGACGCCCGCACTCGAGGGTTCCCCTCAGCGCCGTGGCGTCTGCACGCGTGTGTTCACGACCACCCCGAAGAAGCCGAACTCGGCCCTCCGTAAGGTCGCGCGTGTGCGTCTGACCAGCGGTATCGAGGTCACGGCCTACATCCCGGGTGAGGGCCACAACCTGCAGGAGCACTCCATCGTGCTCGTGCGTGGTGGCCGTGTGAAGGACCTGCCGGGTGTTCGTTACAAGATCATCCGCGGTTCCCTCGACACGCAGGGCGTCAAGAACCGTAAGCAGGCTCGCAGCCGCTACGGCGCCAAGAAGGAGAAGTAAGAATGCCTCGTAAGGGCCCCGCCCCGAAGCGCCCGGTCATCATCGACCCGGTCTACAACTCTCCTCTTGTCACCTCGCTGATCAACAAGATCCTGCTGGACGGCAAGCGTTCCACCGCCGAGCGCATCGTCTACGGCGCCATGGAGGGCCTCCGCGAGAAGACCGGTGCTGACCCGGTCGTCACGCTGAAGCGCGCCCTCGAGAACGTCAAGCCGTCCCTCGAGGTCAAGTCCCGCCGTGTCGGTGGCGCCACCTACCAGGTGCCGATCGAGGTCAAGCCCGGTCGCGCCTCCACCCTCGCGCTGCGCTGGCTGGTCGGTTACTCCCGCGCCCGTCGCGAGAAGACCATGACCGAGCGCCTCATGAACGAGCTCCTCGACGCCTCGAACGGCCTCGGTGCTTCGGTCAAGAAGCGCGAGGACACGCACAAGATGGCCGAGTCCAACAAGGCCTTCGCGCACTACCGCTGGTAGTCGCAACCCACATCGAGACCGAGAGAAGACTGAAGCCTTATGGCTACCACTTCGCTTGACCTGGCCAAGGTGCGCAACATCGGCATCATGGCCCACATCGACGCGGGCAAGACGACCACCACCGAGCGGATCCTGTTCTACACCGGTGTCTCGTACAAGATCGGTGAGGTCCACGACGGCGCTGCCACGATGGACTGGATGGAGCAGGAGCAGGAGCGCGGCATCACCATCACGTCCGCCGCGACGACCTGCCACTGGCCGCTCGAGGACGTCGATCACACGATCAACATCATCGACACGCCGGGTCACGTCGACTTCACCGTCGAGGTGGAGCGTTCGCTGCGCGTGCTCGACGGTGCTGTCACGGTGTTCGACGGCGTGGCCGGCGTCGAGCCGCAGTCCGAGACCGTCTGGCGTCAGGCGGACCGCTACGGCGTTCCGCGCATCTGCTTCGTCAACAAGCTCGACCGCACCGGTGCCGAGTTCTTCCGCTGCGTCGGCATGATCGAGGACCGCCTCGGCGCCCAGCCGATCGTGATGCAGCTCCCGATCGGTGCCGAGGCCGACTTCCAGGGCGTCATCGACCTGGTCCGCATGAAGGCCCTCGTCTGGTCCGCCGAGGCCACCAAGGGCGAGATGTACGACGTCGTCGACATCCCGGACACCCACACCGAGCTCGCCGAGGAGTACCGCGGCAAGCTGCTCGAGGCCGTGGCCGAGAACGACGAGGCGATCATGGAGCTGTACCTCGAGGGCGAAGAGCCCTCCGAGGAGCAGCTGTACGCCGCCATCCGTCGCATCACCATCGCGTCCGGCAAGTCCAAGGACACCACGGTCACCCCGGTGTTCTGCGGTACCGCGTTCAAGAACAAGGGTGTTCAGCCCCTGCTCGACGCGGTCGTGCGCTACCTCCCCTCCCCGCTTGACGTCGAGGCCATCGAGGGCCACGCCGTCAACGACCCGGAGGAGGTCGTCAAGCGCAAGCCGTCCGACGACGAGCCGCTGTCGGCCCTCGCGTTCAAGATCATGAGCGACCCGCACCTCGGCAAGCTCACCTTCGTCCGCGTGTACTCCGGTCGCCTGGACTCCGGTTCTTCTGTCCTGAACTCCGTGAAGGGCAAGAAGGAGCGCATCGGCAAGATCTACCGCATGCACGCGAACAAGCGTGAGGAGATCGACTCGGTGGGCGCCGGCGACATCATCGCCGTGATGGGTCTCAAGCAGACCACCACCGGTGAGACGCTCTGTGACGACAAGAACCCGGTCATCCTGGAGTCCATGGACTTCCCGGCGCCGGTCATCCAGGTCGCCATCGAGCCCAAGTCCAAGGGTGACCAGGAGAAGCTGGGTGTCGCCATCCAGCGTCTCGCGGAGGAGGACCCCTCCTTCCAGGTCCACTCGGACGAGGAGACCGGCCAGACCATCATCGGCGGTATGGGCGAGCTGCACCTCGAGGTGCTGGTCGACCGCATGCGCCGTGAGTTCAAGGTCGAGGCCAACGTCGGCAAGCCGCAGGTGGCCTACCGCGAGACGATCCGCAAGGCCGTCGAGCGCGTGGACTACACGCACAAGAAGCAGACCGGTGGTACGGGTCAGTTCGCCAAGGTCCAGATCGGCATCGAGCCGATCGAGGGCGGCGAGACCTCGTACGAGTTCGTGAACAAGGTCACCGGTGGCCGCATCCCGAAGGAGTACATCCCTTCGGTCGACGCCGGCGCGCAGGAGGCCATGCAGTTCGGCATCCTCGCCGGTTACGAGATGACCGGCGTCCGCGTGATCCTGCACGACGGTGCGTACCACGAGGTCGACTCCTCCGAGCTCGCGTTCAAGATCGCCGGTTCGCAGGCCTTCAAGGAGGCCGCGCGCAAGGCTTCCCCCGTGCTCCTTGAGCCGATGATGGCCGTCGAGGTCACCACGCCCGAGGACTACATGGGCGAGGTCATCGGCGACATCAACTCCCGCCGTGGCCAGATCCAGGCCATGGAGGAGCGTCACGGTGCCCGCATCGTGAAGGGCCTCGTGCCCCTGTCGGAGATGTTCGGCTACGTCGGCGACCTCCGCAGCAAGACCTCGGGTCGCGCAAGCTACTCGATGCAGTTCGACTCCTACGCCGAGGTTCCGCGGAACGTCGCCGAGGAGATCATCGCGAAGGCCAAGGGCGAGTAACGCACCGCGTTTAACGCACTGCGTTCCCACGCCTTAGGCTTGACACCGACCGCCGGGGTCGGACCCGACAAGGGAAAGAACCCCGGCGGGCGGCACCCCAGCAAAGATCACCCTGGCGCCGATGAGTAAGGCGTACAGAACCACTCCACAGGAGGACCCCAGTGGCGAAGGCGAAGTTCGAGCGGACTAAGCCGCACGTCAACATCGGCACCATCGGTCACATCGACCACGGTAAGACGACCCTCACGGCCGCCATTACCAAGGTGCTGCACGACGCGTACCCGGACCTGAACGAGGCCTCGGCCTTCGACCAGATCGACAAGGCTCCTGAGGAGCGCCAGCGCGGTATCACCATCTCCATCGCGCACGTCGAGTACCAGACCGAGTCGCGTCACTACGCCCACGTCGACTGCCCCGGTCACGCGGACTACATCAAGAACATGATCACGGGTGCGGCGCAGATGGACGGCGCCATCCTCGTGGTCGCCGCCACCGACGGCCCGATGCCGCAGACCAAGGAGCACGTGCTCCTGGCCCGCCAGGTCGGCGTTCCGTACATCGTCGTCGCCCTGAACAAGGCCGACATGGTGGACGACGAGGAGATCCTGGAGCTCGTCGAGCTCGAGGTCCGTGAGCTCCTCACCGAGTACGAGTTCCCGGGCGACGACCTGCCGGTCGTCCGCGTCTCGGCGCTCAAGGCGCTCGAGGGCGACAAGGAGTGGGGCGAGAAGCTCCTCGGCCTCATGAAGGCCGTGGACGAGTCCATCCCGCAGCCCGAGCGTGACGTCGACAAGCCGTTCCTGATGCCGATCGAGGACGTCTTCACGATCACCGGTCGTGGCACCGTCGTCACCGGTCGTATCGAGCGTGGTGTCCTCAAGGTCAACGAGACCGTCGACATCATCGGCATCAAGACCGAGAAGACCACCACCACGGTCACCGGCATCGAGATGTTCCGCAAGCTGCTCGACGAGGGCCAGGCCGGTGAGAACGTCGGTCTGCTCCTCCGTGGCATCAAGCGCGAGGACGTCGAGCGCGGCCAGGTCATCATCAAGCCGGGTTCGGTCACGCCGCACACCAGCTTCGAGGCCCAGGCCTACATCCTGTCGAAGGACGAGGGTGGCCGTCACACCCCGTTCTTCAACAACTACCGCCCGCAGTTCTACTTCCGTACCACGGACGTGACCGGCGTCGTGACCCTCCCCGAGGGCACCGAGATGGTCATGCCGGGCGACAACACCTCCATGTCCGTCGAGTTGATCCAGCCCGTCGCCATGGAGGAGGGCCTCAAGTTCGCCATCCGTGAGGGTGGCCGGACCGTCGGCGCCGGCCAGGTCGTCAAGATCACCAAGTAAGTTCTCGCGAACTTCGGTGGTTTGACCTGGTAGCTCCTGGAGCTGCTTGAGAGGGCCCCGCACCACTTCGGTGGTGCGGGGCCTTCTGCTGTGTCCGCCGCCGCTGCCCCGCGCATACCCCACCCCCCTGTGCGGGAGTCGAACAGGCGTCCCGTAGCATGCCGCCGGTCAGGCGTGTCATGACCAATCAGGGGTGGAGACAACTTGAAATCGGGACGTCGAGCGCGTCGCACAACGGGCAGACGAGTACGCCGTACGGCACTGGGCGCCGCACTGGCCGCCGCCGCGGTTCTGGGCATCCAGAGCGTCGCGGGCGCCGGTGTGGGTACGCCGGTGGACGCCGACGGGAACGCGACCCGCGCGCAGAACGCCGCCACCAAGGGCGAAGGCCCCATCAAGAGCGAGGTCCAGAAGCTTCCGCTGACCGACCGCGGTCACGGCGAGGCGACGCTCACCAAGACCACCACCGAGCCCTTCGACCTGATGGGTGTGTCCTGGACGGACCCCGCGGCGAAGATCAAGGGCACCATCCAGGTCCGCGCGCGCAGCGCCGCCGACGGCACCTGGGGCGAGTGGCGGAACCTCGAGCCCTACCCGGCCTTCCTCGACGGCAAGCGCGCCGGTGCCCGCGGCTCCACCGAGCCCGTCTGGGTCGGCTCCGCCAACGGCGTCGAGGTCCGGGTCAGCGACGGCACCGCCAACAACGAGCTGCCGGACGGGCTCCGGGTCGACCTGGTCGACCCGAAGAAGGAGTCGACGGGCGACGCGAACGACGGAGGCTTCGACGCCGAGCCGGCCGCTTTCTCGGCGGACCTCCCGCCGACCACGCCCGGACCGGCGTCCACCGCGCCGCAGCCCACGATCGTCACCCGCGCCGAGTGGGGCGCGGACGAGTCCCTGAACAACGAGGGCCCGATCTACCTGCCCGGTGGCAAGATCAAGGCCGCGTTCGTGCACCACACCCCGGACATCACGTACGACTGCGCCGAGTCCGACGCCGTCGTCCGGTCGCTGCACGTCTACCACGTGAAGACCAACGGCTGGCGCGACCTCGGCTACAACTTCCTCGTCGACAAGTGCGGCAAGATCTTCGAGGGCCGCCAGGGCGGCATCGACCAGCCGGTCCTCGGCGCGCACACGTACGGCTGGAACAGCGAGTCGACCAGCGTCGCGATCCTCGGCGACCACACCACCGCGTCCTCGCCGGCCTCGGACGCCGCGCTCGCCTCGGCCTCCAAGGTCATCGCGTACAAGCTCGGCCAGTACGGGGTGAACCCGGCCGGCAAGGCCACGCTGACCGCCGGCGCCACGCAGAACAACTACTTCCGGCAGTCGTTCACCCAGGGCCAGACGTACGAGTTCGACGCCGTCTCCGGCCACCGCAACGGCTACAACACCCAGTGCCCCGGTGACGGCCTCTACCCGCAGCTGTCCACCATCCGCAGCTACGCCACCGGCTCCGTCAGCGGCCTCGGCATCAGCTCGGTGGGCGGCGGCGCGACCCGCGCCGGCACGGGTTACGAGACGCCCGGCCCGGTGAGCGTGACCTGGACGACCAGCACGCCGAACACCTTCATCCACAAGTTCGAGGTCCTGGTCGACGGCCAGACCGCCGTCACCACCGGCGGCGCCACCCGCTCCTGGTCCACCGTTCTCGGCAGCTACGGCGCCCACACCATCACGGTCCGCGCCACGCACACCTCCGGCAAGGTGACGTCCGCGCCGCAGATCACGGTCACCGTCCCCGGCCCGAAGACCTTCCAGCCGGTCACCCCGACCCGTCTGATGGACACCCGCGCGGGCCTCGGCGTGCCGAAGGCCAAGGTCGGCGCAGGCCAGGAGGTCGTCCTCCAGGTCACCGGCGCGAACGGCATCCCCGCCACGGGCGTGGGCGCGGTCGTCCTCAACGTCACCGCGACCAACCCGACCGACGCCAGCTTCGTCTCGGTCTACCCGAACGGCACCGACCGGACGAGCGCGTCCAACCTCAACTTCACGGCCGGCACGACCATCCCGAACCTGGTGACGGTCCCGGTCGTCGACGGCAAGGTGCGCTTCTACAACCGCAACGGCTCCGTCGACCTGATCGCCGACATCACCGGCTACTACGTCAAGGACGCGAGCGGTTCGACCCACAGCAACCTGGGTCCGCTGCGCATGATGGACACCCGCGCCGGTCTCGGCGTGCCGCAGGCCAAGGTCGGCCCCGGCGCGGTCGTCGACCTCCAGGTCACCGGCGCCCAGGGCGTCCCGGCGACCGGCGTCACCGCGGTCGTGCTCAACGTGACGGCGACCGCTCCGACCGCGGCGAGCTTCGTGTCCGTGTACCCGGCGGGGACGACCCGGACGAGCGCGTCGAACCTGAACTTCGTCGCGGGCCAGACGATCCCGAACCTGGTGATCGTGCCGGTCGGCGCCGACGGCAAGGTCAGCTTCTACAACCGTGCGGGCTCGGTCGACCTGATCGCCGACATCACCGGCTACTTCTCGACCGACCCGGCGGGCGCCTCGCACGTCAACCTGGGTCCGCTGCGGATGATGGACACCCGCGCCGGTCTCGGCGTGCCGAAGGCCAAGGTCGGCCCCGGCGGTGTCGTGTCGCTCCAGGTGGCCGGCGCCCAGGGCGTTCCGGCGACCGGCGTGAAGGCCGTGGTGCTCAACGTGACGGCGACCGCTCCGACGGCGGGCAGCTTCGTCTCCGTGTACCCGTCGGGCGAGACCCGGACGAGCGCGTCGAACCTGAACTTCGTCGCGGGCCAGACGATCCCGAACCTGGTGATCGTGCCGGTCGGCGCGGACGGCAAGGTCAACTTCTACAACAAGTCCGGTTCGGTCGACCTGATCGCCGACATCACCGGCTACTTCATCAAGTGACCTGATTCCAGGCCGACTTGAGGGCCCGCTTCCCGTTCCGGGAGGCGGGCCCTTCCGCGTGCGGGAGCCGCCGCCGGGCCGGTCAGGCGCGGAGGCCGGGCCGCCAGACCCAGGGCCGGGCGTCCGCGCCGAGGCCCACCACCGCCTGGCCGCGGTGCAGCACCGGGGCGGGGCCGGCCGGGGTGGTGCCGTGGGTCCGGGTGAGGAGCCGGCCGTCGCGGTGCAGCTGGACCCGGCCGCGCTCGTCCCGGCCGAGCAGCACCGGACCGCGGGCGCCGGGCGCGGCGGCCAGCGGCCCGTACCCCGCGAAGGCGGGCGCCGTGCCGGAGGCGGACCGCAGCCGGCCGTCGGCGGGCGCGCGGTAGAAGACCTCGACGTCGCCGTCGCCTGCCGGGACCGCGGCGACCGGGTCGCCGGCGAGCGGGAGCGGCGCGGCGGGCGCGCCGTCCACCCAGTGGCGTACGGCCGTGCGGCCCGCCGCCAGCAGGTGCACCCGGCCCCTGGCGTCGACCAGCGCCGTCAGACCGTCCTGCACCTCCTCCTGGACCGGCAGCGCCCGCCACGGGCCCCAGGACCCGTCGACCGCCCGTACCCGCGTCGAGACGCCCTTGTCCGCGTTCCGTACGAAGAGATGGACCCGGCCGTCGGGAGCGGCGACGGCCACCGGGGCGCCGATCCGGCGGCCGCGGTCGTCGCCGCGCTCCGGACTGCCGAGGCCGCGCCAGGCGAGGAAGGGCCCGCCGGGGGAGCGCTGCTCCAGGAGCACCAGCTCCCGCCGGTCGGCGCCGCCCCGGCCGGAGAGCGCGGCGAAACGCACGCCGAAGAGCAGCACCCGGCCGTCGGCGAGCACCGCGGGGGCGAGGACCGGCGCCAGCGGGCCGCCGCCGAGGTCCTCCGGCTCCTCGAACACGCCGGTGCGCTCCTCCCGCTCGCGCCAGCGGACCGCGCGCAGCCCGAGCACCCCGTACGCGACGAGCCGCCCGCCCGCCTCCTCGGTGACCGCGGGGCCGGCGGCGGGCCAGCGGTGGTGGGTGGCGCGCACCCAGCCCTTCCAGTTGGTGAGCGGGCGGTCGCCGCCCACGCCGTAGTCGCCGCAGCCGGACGGGTTGCCGCACTCCCAGGACGGGTCGCCGCCGTACGGGACGAGGTGGGCGGCCTTCTCGGCGAGGACCCGCGGCGGGAGGTTCTTGGGCCAGTGACGGTTGTAGTAGCCGCGGAAGGCCGTCGTGGTGAACGCCGGGACGGGGCCGCCGTCCGCGGTGGCGTCGGCGACCCGGCGCAGCAGCGCGGCCCAGGTGAAGGAGGCGACGGCGGTGTGGTCGCCGTGGTCGGAGTAGCCGGGCTGCTCGCTGTCGCGCTTGCGGGTGGCCTCGGAGCTGTGCTGGATGTCCGGGTCCGGGTCGAGGGTGTGCACGACCGTCGGCCGGTACTCGGCGAGCAGCCCGGCGAGGACCTCGATCAGGCCGGTGTGGTCGTAGGTGTCGGCGCGGGTGACGGGGGAGCCGGCGGACAGGTGGGTGCGCAGTTCGAGGGCGCGGTCCTGCCAGAGCGCCGGCAGCGCCATGTAGCGGCGCGGGGTGTGCATGGGCAGGTTGAGGAAGACCAGCTCGACCCGGCGCCCCTCGTGCTCCAGCGTGTCGACCTCGGCGCGGCGCCCGCCGGCGAGGGTGGCGACCCGCTTCCGCCAGGGCGTGAACCTGTCCGCGCCGAGCGCGTCCGCGTAGGCCTGGCGCAGCCCCTGGTGGCGGGCGGAGGAGTAGGCGGCCTTGTCGGGCGGCGTCTCCGGCATGCCCTTGATCCGGTTCTTGCCGGTGTGCTCCCCGGCGGTGACGTACACGGAGACGACGGGCACCCCGGCGTCGAGCAGCCGCTGGGTGTCGGGGTTCATGAAGTACAGGTCGTCGTCCGGGTGGGCGGCGAACTGCATGAGCAGGGCCCGGTGGCCCGTGGAGATGGGCCGGCCGGGCGCCGGGTCGGCGGAGGCCGTCCGGCCGGGCGGGGCGGGTACGGAGCATCCGGCGACGGCGGCCGCGGCGGCCCCGGCCGCGGCTCCCACGAGCACGGTGCGCCGTGCCGGTCTTCTGTCGTCCACCGCTCCTGCGCCCCCGTGCGTGCTCGTCGTGCCCGGTCTGGTCCGTCGTGTCCCTCGTGCGACCGGCTAGACGGATTTTCCGGGTACGGGGTTCAGTCCGGCGCGGCGGGTTCGGTTCGGCGCGGCGGGTCCGCCGAGCGGCACGGTCGCGCGCACCACCATGGGGCCGTCGCCGCGCCGCGACAGCAGCACGAGTTCGCCTACGGGCGCGGTCGCCGTGCCGAGGAGCGCGGCGCACTCGGCCGCCAGGGCGGCGGGCTCGCGGCTGCGGCCGAGGGAGAGGTGCGGGGTGAAGGGACGCGGGTCGGCGCAGCGGGGGAAGCGTTCCTCCAGCGCCTCGCGCAGGGCGAGCCACGGAACGGCGCCGGCGGCGGCGGGGTCGAGCCAGACGGTCGCGTCGTGCCGGTGCCGGAACCAGCGCACTCCGGACAGTCGCGCGGTGAACGGCGGGAGCGCGCGAAGGGCCTCGGCGGCGAGGGGCAGCGCCCGCGGGAACTCGGACTCGGGCACGAACCCGTAAACGACGTTGACGTGCGGCGGCCAGCGCCGGATCTGCCGGTCGTGCACGCGCCGGATCGCCTGGATGGCCGGCCACAGCTCGTCGGGCGGCAGCCAGGCCACGGCGGTCCGGTACGTGGGTTCGGCGGCGAGCACCGGGACCTCGGGCACGGGCACGGGACCTCCGTACGTCACAAACCGATCAAGGGTTCCGGACCCGCCTTTTCCGCAGGTCGGAGGGCGTGAGAACGTCCGCTTCGCACTATGCGACACCAGGGGTGGGAAAGATGAGCGACAAGCCGTCCGACATGGGGCCCGACAGACCGTCGGTCTCGGACGAGGAATGGGCCTCCTTCGTGGAGGCCGCGAAGGAGCAGGGCCTCGGCACGGAGGCCCAGGAACGCGCCCTGCGCAAGGCGAAGCCGAAGAAGCAGCCCAAGGCCCCCAAGGCGCCGAAGGCGGCCAGGCGCCAGGAGCCGGCGGGCTGGGGCACCGGCCCGGCCTGGCAGGAGATGAACGGCCGGGCCCAGCGCAGGCGCCGGATCAAGGCCGGCCTCGGCATCACCCTGGTGGCGGCCGTGGCCCTGGTCGCCGTCCGGCCGCAGCTGGTGACCGGCGTGCTGCCGGAGAGCGTCACCTCGGCCCTGCCGTCGAGCTGGACGGACCACCCGCAGGACACCACGCCGCTCGCCGCGGAGACGGCCGCCCCGACGGCACCCCCGGAGTACGTCGACCCCGACCGCCCCACCCTGGAGGAACCCTTCAAGGGCTCCCCGGCCCTGCGCTGGGCGGACGGCGCGGCGGGCATCACCCTGCCGGCGGCGAAGCCCACGGGCTGGATGTCGAAGACGCAGGTCGAGGCCGCGCTGAAGCGCTCGAAGGACTTCCTGGTGGCGGCGAACCTGGACCCCGCCGTCCTCAGGGGCGGCAGGCCGGAGGCGGCGCTGAAGCTGATCGAGCCGAAGCAGCCGGAGATCCACGAGCGCCTGGACAAGGCGCTGGCGAAGCCGACGGAGGAGAACGACCCGACGTCGCTCTTCAGCCGCTTCGCGCCGTCCGAGGTCAGCCTCGTCGGCTCCGTCGTGAAGACCCGGGGGCACCTGACCGTCGAGCCCGGCAAGGGCAGGGAGAAGGGCGCGGTCCTGGTCCGCGCCGACCTCACCTTCGTCTATCCGCTGGTGAAGGCCCGGCCGGGAGCCGACGAGGTCACCCGCACGATCGTCCGCCGCGAGGTCACCTTCGCCTTCTACCAGCCGGGGCGGTACGCCGTGACCAAGGGCCGGCTGATCCTGAACCACTACATCAGCAGCGCCGGCAACAGCTCCTGCGACGACAGCGACGGCTTCTACCACCCGTCGTTCGCGGAGGACCACACCGCCGCCCCCGACCCCGCCCAGACGGGCCCCGCCGTCGACCCGTACGACCGCAGCAAGCCCCTCGACCAGGAGCCGAAGGGCTGCGGGACGGTCACCCGCAGCTGACCGCCCGCTCCACGGCGCCGCGGCCGCGATCGGTCACGAACCGATCAACACTCTCTGACCAGGCTTTTCCGCTCGTCGCGAGGCGTGAGAACGTCCTCGTCGCGACACGTACGACAAGGGGTGGGGACACATGGGATGGGACTACGACGGCGGCGGCTCGGGGCAGAGCGCGGCCGGTCGGGCGGTCTCCGGGGCGGTCGGGATCGTCGTTGCGGCGGGGCTGGCGATTCTGGTGCTCCGGCCCGAGCTGATGCCGTGGCGGGACGCCGGTGACACCACTCCGCTGGCCGCGGAGACGGAGCGCCCCTCCGACGCGCCCTCACAGGAGGCCTTTCCGGACCGAGGGACGCTTCAGGAGCCGTTCCGAGGGGCACCGGCCCTGCGCTGGGCGGACGGCGCGGCGGGGATCACGCTGCCGGAGGCGAAGGCGACGGGCTGGATGTCGCGGAAGCAGGTCGCCGTGGCGTTGAAGCAGACCAAGGACTTCCTGACGGCCGCCAATCTCGATCCGGCCGTACTCCGGGGCGGACGACCCGCCGCCGCGCTGGACCTGCTGGACCCGCAGCAGCCGGACTTCCGGTCCGACCTGGAGAAGTCCCTCGCCAAGCCGACCGAGGCGAACGACCCGACCCTGCTCTTCAGCCGCTTCTCGCCGTCCGAGGTGCGGCCCGTCGGATCCGTCGTGAAGACCCGCGGCCGCATGACCGTCGAGAACGGCAAGGGCGAGAACGCCGGCATGGTGCTCATCCGCACCGACTACACCTTCGTCTACCCCGTGGTGAAGGCGCGGGCGGGAGCCGACGAGGTGGCCCGCACGATCGTCCGCCGCCAGATCACGTTCTCGCTGCCCGATCCCGCGAAGTTCGTCGTGACCAAGGGGAAGCTCTCGGTGCACGAGTGGAGCGCCAACGTCGGCAACGACGACTGCGACCGCCCTGAGGACGGCTTCTTCCACCCGACGTTCGACGAGGACTGGACCGCCGATCCGGCCGCGCCGGAGGCTACCGGCCCCGCCGTGGACCCGTACGACCGCAGCAAGGACATCGACGATCTGCCGCAGGAGTGCGGCACCTCGTCCCGCACCTGACCCGGGCCGTCGGCGGTTCCGCCGCGCGGCGCGGCGGGGGGCGTCGTAGGGTCCAGCCATGAAGCCCAGAGCCGGGGGCGTCCTCACCTCCGTCATGGTGGTTCTCACGGTGACGACCGGCATGATCGAAGCCGTCAGCTTCCTCGCGTTGGGTCCGGTCTTCACCGCCATGCAGACCGGCAACATCCTCCTGCTCGCCTTCGCGCTCACCGGCGCCGCCGGCCTCTCGCCCGCCGCCGCGGGGGTCTCCTGCGGCGGTTTCGTGATCGGGGCGGTGCTCGGTTCGCGGCTCGAGACGAGCGTGGACGTCCACGGGCGGCGCTGGTTCGGCCCCGCGCTGCTCGGAGAGGGGCTGCTCCTCGCGCTCGCCGCGCTGGTCGCGTGGCGAGCGGGGGTCGACGGGCGCGCGGGCCTCGACGGGCCGGTCGACGGCCGGCACTTCGCCGTGGTCGCGCTGGCCGCGGCGGCGATGGGCGTACGCAACGTGACCACGCTGCGGGTACGGGTGCCCGACGTGCCCACCACGCTGTCCACCCGGGCGCTGACCGCCTTCCTCGGCGGTCTGCCGACCGTCGCGGACAACCGCATCGGTGTGGGAGCCCGCCACGAGGGCCGGCGGTTCGCCTCGGTCGTGGCGATGTTCGCCGGTGGGCTGCTCGGGGCCTGGCTGCTCCACGAGGGTGTGCGGCCGGCGGCGGTGCTGATCGTCCCCGGGGCGCTGGCGCTGGTCCTGGGCGTGACGTTCTGGGCCGTACCGGCGCGGCGGACGTCCGAGCCCGGGTGACCGCGGCGCGCGTCCCCGCCCGAGGCGCGCCTCTGTGTGTACCCCGGCGTGACGTGGGGTACAGTCTTCGCCCCGATTGGCGGCCGCCAGGCCTGGTATGGCAGACTAGCGGGGTTGCTCGGTTGAGTGCCGATGCTGCGCGCCTCCCGCCGGGAGGACCGGAAGCGAGTCCCACAGTACTCGTCGCCCCTTGTCAGGGGCGGACGTACGGGAATCTTCCGGGAAGTGTCAGCGGGGCCCCGACCAGGCACCCGGTGGGTGTTTCGCCCCCGTCTCGCGGTCCTGGACCGCACCCCCTTGGTTGGGAAGTCCTCCGGGCTTCTTCGTAGAGGGAGTGCGACACGCCCGACCGCGTGGGTCGGAGGAGAGGCAGCGCTCAGGCGCGACCGGCCGGGTTCCAGAGCGTTAACGAGAGACAGGACTACGAAGTAGCCATGGCGGGACAGAAGATCCGCATCCGGCTCAAGGCCTACGACCACGAGGTCATCGACTCCTCGGCGAAGAAGATCGTCGAGACGGTGACCCGTACTGGTGCGTCGGTCGCGGGCCCGGTGCCGCTGCCCACTGAGAAGAACGTGTACTGCGTCATCAAGTCGCCGCACAAGTACAAGGACTCGCGCGAGCACTTCGAGATGCGCACGCACAAGCGCCTCATCGACATCCTCGACCCCACGCCGAAGACGGTTGACTCGCTGATGCGTCTCGACCTGCCGGCTGGCGTCGACATCGAGATCAAGCTCTGAGGTGACGCGCGAGATGGCTAAGAACATCAAGGGCATCCTGGGCGAGAAGCTCGGCATGACGCAGGTCTGGGACGAGAACAACCGGGTCGTCCCGGTGACCGTCGTCAAGGCCGGCCCGAATGTCGTGACCCAGGTGCGTACGAACGACGTCGACGGCTACGAGTCGGTCCAGATCGCCTTCGGCGAGATCGACCCGCGCAAGGTGAACAAGCCCCTCAAGGGCCACTTCGCCAAGGCCGACGTCACCCCGCGCCGTCACCTTGTCGAGATCCGTACCGCTGACGCCAGCGAGTACACCCTCGGCCAGGAGATCACCGCCGAGGTCTTCGAGGCGGGCATCAAGGTCGACGTGACCGGCAAGAGCAAGGGCAAGGGCTTCGCCGGTGCCATGAAGCGCCACAACTTCCGTGGTGGCAAGGCTTCCCACGGTGCCCACCGCGTGCACCGCAAGCCCGGTTCGATCGGTGGCTGCGCCACCCCGGGCCGTGTCTTCAAGGGCATGCGCATGGCCGGCCGCATGGGCAACGAGCGCGTGACCACCCAGAACCTGACCGTTCACGCCGTTGACGCGGAGAAGGGCCTGCTCCTCATCAAGGGTGCGGTTCCTGGTCCGAACGGCGGCCTCGTCCTGGTCCGCACCGCGGCCAAGGGGGCCTGAGGATATGAGCACCATTGACATTCTGTCGCCCTCCGGCGACAAGACCGGGACCATCGAGCTCCCGGCCGAGATCTTCGAGGCCAAGGTCAGCATCCCGCTGATCCACCAGGTCGTCGTCGCGCAGCTTGCGGCTGCCCGCCAGGGCACCCACAAGACCAAGACGCGTGGCGAGGTCCGCGGTGGTGGCAAGAAGCCTTACCGCCAGAAGGGCACCGGCCGCGCCCGTCAGGGTTCGACCCGCGCCCCGCAGTTCGCCGGTGGTGGCGTCGTGCACGGTCCCGTGCCGCGTGACTACTCGCAGCGGACCCCCAAGAAGATGAAGGCCGCCGCCCTCCGCGGTGCCCTCTCCGACCGGGCGAACCACTCCCGCATCCACGTCGTCACCGGCGTGGTCGAGGGTGGCATCTCCACCAAGGCCGCCAAGACGCTGTTCGGCAAGATCTCGGAGCGCAAGAACCTGCTCCTGGTCGCCGAGCGCTCGGACGAGGCCGCGTGGCTGTCCGCCCGCAACCTGCCCCAGGTGCACATCCTGGAGCCGGGCCAGCTGAACACGTACGACGTGATGCGATCCGACGACGTGGTCTTCACCCAGGCCGCCCTCGAGTCCTTCGTGTCTGGCCCCAAGGCCGACAACAACGAGGGGAGCGAGGCCTGATGGCCGAGATCACCAGCAAGACCTTCACGGACCCGCGCGACGTCCTCGTCAAGCCGGTTGTCTCCGAGAAGAGCTACGCGCTGCTCGACGAGAACAAGTACACGTTCATCGTCGCGCCCACCGCCAACAAGACCCAGATCAAGCAGGCCGTCGAGGCGGTCTTCTCGGTCAAGGTCACCGGGGTCAACACGATCAACCGCCAGGGCAAGCGCAAGCGCACCCGCACCGGTTTCGGCAAGCGCGCCAACACCAAGCGCGCCATCGTGACCCTCGCCGAGGGCAACCGAATCGACATCTTCGGCGGCCCGACCGCCTGACGGCGGTCGAGTCGTCCGATATCGGACGAGGACTGAGAAATGGGTATCCGCAAGTACAAGCCGACTACGCCGGGCCGCCGTGGCTCCTCCGTAGCCGACTTCGTCGAGATCACGCGGTCCACGCCGGAGAAGTCGCTGGTCCGCCCGCTGCACAGCAAGGGCGGCCGTAACAACACCGGTCGTGTGACCGTCCGTCACCAGGGCGGTGGCCACAAGCGCGCCTACCGCGTGATCGACTTCCGTCGTCACGACAAGGACGGCGTGCCGGCCAAGGTCGCTCACATCGAGTACGACCCCAACCGCACCGCTCGCATCGCGCTGCTGCACTACGCGGACGGCGAGAAGCGCTACATCATCGCCCCGCGTGGTCTCTCGCAGGGCGACCGGGTGGAGAACGGCCCCACGGCCGACATCAAGCCCGGTAACAACCTGGCCCTCCGCAACATCCCGGTCGGTACCACGATCCACGCGATCGAGCTCCGTCCCGGTGGTGGCGCCAAGTTCGCCCGCTCCGCCGGCGCCTCCGTGCAGCTGCTCGCGAAGGAGGGCACGATGGCCCACCTCCGCATGCCGTCCGGCGAGATCCGTCTCGTCGACGCCCGCTGCCGCGCCACGATCGGTGAGGTCGGCAACGCCGAGCAGTCGAACATCAACTGGGGTAAGGCCGGCCGCAAGCGCTGGCTGGGCGTTCGCCCGACCGTCCGCGGTGTGGCGATGAACCCGGTTGACCACCCGCACGGTGGTGGTGAGGGCAAGACCTCCGGTGGTCGCCACCCGGTCTCCCCGTGGGGTCAGAAGGAGGGTCGTACTCGTTCGCCGAAGAAGGCTTCGAACAAGTACATCGTCCGCCGCCGCAAGACGAACAAGAAGCGCTAGGAGCGGGTTTAGATGCCGCGCAGTCTCAAGAAGGGACCCTTCGTCGACGGCCACCTCATCAAGAAGGTGGACGCTCAGAACGAGGCCGGTACCAAGAACGTCATCAAGACCTGGTCCCGTCGCTCCATGATCGTGCCGGCCATGCTCGGCCACACGCTCGCGGTGCACAACGGCAAGACCCACATCCCGGTGTTCGTCACCGAGTCGATGGTCGGCCACAAGCTCGGCGAGTTCTCGCCGACGCGCACCTTCCGGGGTCACGTCAAGGAAGACCGGAAGTCGAAGCGCCGCTAGTAGCGGATCGCATTCAGACACGTAAGTAACTGAAGGGACAACCATGGAAGCCAGGGCCCAGGCGCGGTACATCCGCGTCACGCCCATGAAGGCCCGCCGCGTGGTGGACCTGATCCGTGGCATGGACGCCACGGAGGCTCAGGCTGTTCTGCGATTCGCTCCGCAGGCAGCCTCCGTGCCGGTCGGCAAGGTGCTCGACAGCGCCATCGCCAACGCCGCGCACAACTACGACCACACGGACGCTTCTTCGCTGTACATCAGCGAGGCGTTCGTCGACGAGGGTCCGACCCTGAAGCGGTTCCGTCCGCGTGCTCAGGGCCGTGCCTACCGGATCCGCAAGCGGACCAGCCACATCACCGTGGTCGTCAGCAGCAAGGAAGGAACCCGGTAATGGGCCAGAAGGTAAACCCGCACGGGTTCCGGCTCGGCATCACCACCGACTTCAAGTCGCGTTGGTACGCCGACAAGCTGTACAAGGACTACGTCAAGGAAGACGTCGCCATCCGTCGGATGCTGACGTCCGGCATGGAGCGCGCCGGCATCTCGAAGGTGGAGATCGAGCGCACCCGTGACCGTGTCCGCGTGGACATCCACACCGCTCGCCCGGGCATTGTCATCGGTCGCCGTGGCGCCGAGGCCGACAAGATCCGTGGCCAGCTCGAGAAGCTGACCGGCAAGCAGGTCCAGCTGAACATCCTCGAGGTCAAGAACCCCGAGGTCGACGCTCAGCTGGTGGCCCAGGCCGTCGCCGAGCAGCTGTCCTCCCGCGTCTCCTTCCGTCGGGCCATGCGCAAGAGCATGCAGTCCGCCATGAAGGCCGGCGCCAAGGGCATCAAGATCCAGTGTGGTGGCCGTCTCGGCGGCGCCGAGATGTCCCGCTCGGAGTTCTACCGCGAGGGTCGTGTGCCGCTGCACACGCTGCGCGCGAACGTCGAGTACGGCTTCTTCGAGGCCAAGACGACCTTCGGCCGCATCGGCGTGAAGGTCTGGATCTACAAGGGCGACGTCAAGAACATCGCCGAGGTCCGCGCCGAGAACGCTGCTGCCCGTGCGGGCAACCGCCCGGCCCGTGGCGGCGCTGACCGTCCGGCCGGCCGCGGTGGCCGCGGTGGCGAGCGTGGCGGTCGCGGTCGCAAGCCGCAGCAGGCTCAGGCTGCCGAGGCCCCCAAGGCCGAGGCTCCCGCCGCCGCTCCGGCTGCTGAGAGCACCGGAACGGAGGCCTGACCGACATGCTGATCCCCCGTAGGGTCAAGCACCGCAAGCAGCACCACCCGAAGCGCAACGGTATGTCCAAGGGTGGCACGCAGGTTGCGTTCGGCGAGTACGGCATTCAGGCCCTCACCCCGGCCTACGTGACCAACCGCCAGATCGAGGCCGCGCGTATCGCGATGACCCGCCACATCAAGCGTGGCGGCAAGGTCTGGATCAACATCTACCCGGACCGTCCGCTCACGAAGAAGCCTGCCGAGACCCGCATGGGTTCCGGTAAGGGTTCGCCGGAGTGGTGGATCGCGAACGTCAAGCCCGGTCGGGTGATGTTCGAGCTGTCCTACCCGAACGAGAAGATCGCGCGTGAGGCTCTGACTCGTGCGGCTCACAAGCTGCCGATGAAGTGCAAGATCGTTAAGCGCGAGGCAGGTGAGCTGTGATGTCGGCCGGTACCAAGGCGTCCGAGCTGCGCGAGCTGGGCAACGAGGAGCTTGTCGCCAAGCTCCGCGAGGCCAAGGAAGAGCTGTTCAACCTCCGCTTCCAGGCGGCGACGGGCCAGCTCGAGAACCACGGTCGGCTCAAGTCCGTCCGTAAGGACATCGCCCGGATCTACACCCTGATGCGTGAGCGCGAGCTGGGCATCGAGACGGTGGAGAACGCCTGATGAGCGAGAACAACGTGACTGAGAAGACCGAGCGCAACGCCCGCAAGGTCCGTGAGGGCCTCGTCGTCAGCGACAAGATGGACAAGACCGTCGTCGTCGCTGTCGAGGACCGCGTCAAGCACGCGCTGTACGGCAAGGTCATCCGCCGTACGAACAAGCTCAAGGCTCACGACGAGCAGAACGCTGCCGGCGTCGGCGACCGCGTCCTCCTGATGGAGACCCGGAAGCTGTCGTCGACGAAGCACTGGCGCGTCGTCGAGATCCTCGAGAAGGCCAAGTAATTCCCGTCAGGGAATTCAAAGGACAAGCACATCCCTCCTAGGGGGACCCCCTAGGAACAGTTCCGCCAGGCTCGGTGTGGGGCCTCACTCGCTGAGGCCCCCACCGGGAACCGGCAGACAATCAGGAGATAGACGTGATCCAGCAGGAGTCGCGACTTCGCGTCGCCGACAACACTGGTGCCAAGGAGATCCTTTGCATCCGTGTTCTCGGTGGTTCGGGTCGCCGCTACGCGGGCATCGGTGACGTCATCGTCGCCACCGTCAAGGACGCGATCCCCGGTGGCAACGTGAAGAAGGGTGACGTCGTCAAGGCGGTCATCGTTCGCACCGTCAAGGAGCGCCGCCGCCAGGACGGCTCGTACATCCGCTTCGACGAGAACGCCGCCGTCATTCTGAAGAACGACGGCGACCCTCGCGGCACCCGCATCTTCGGCCCGGTCGGCCGTGAGCTGCGCGAGAAGAAGTTCATGAAGATCATCTCGCTCGCGCCGGAGGTGCTGTAAGCATGAAGATCAAGAAGGGCGACCTGGTCCAGGTCATCACCGGCAAGGACAAGGGCAAGCAGGGCAAGGTCATCGCGGCCTACCCCGCCGAGTCCCGCGTCCTGGTCGAGGGTGTCAACCGGGTCAAGAAGCACACGAAGGCCGGCCCGAACCAGGCCGGTGGCATCGTGACCACCGAGGCCCCGGTCCACGTGAGCAACGTTCAGCTCGTCGTGGAGAAGGACGGCAAGAAGGTCGTCACCCGCGTCGGTTACCGCTTCGACGACGAGGGCAACAAGATCCGCGTTGCCAAGCGCACGGGTGAGGACATCTGATGGCTACCACTCCGCGTCTGAAGACGAAGTACCGCGAGGAGATCGCGGGCAAGCTGCGTGACGAGTTCAAGTACGAGAACGTCATGCAGACCCCGGGCCTCGTGAAGATCGTGGTCAACATGGGTGTCGGCGACGCCGCCCGTGACTCGAAGCTGATCGAGGGCGCCATCCGCGACCTCACCACGATCACCGGTCAGAAGCCGGCCGTCACCAAGGCCCGCAAGTCCATCGCGCAGTTCAAGCTGCGTGAGGGTCAGCCGATCGGTGCCCACGTCACGCTCCGTGGCGACCGCATGTGGGAGTTCCTGGACCGCACCCTGTCGCTCGCGCTGCCGCGCATCCGCGACTTCCGCGGCCTGTCCCCGAAGCAGTTCGACGGCCGTGGCAACTACACCTTCGGTCTCACGGAGCAGGTCATGTTCCACGAGATCGACCAGGACAAGATCGACCGCGTCCGGGGTATGGACATCACCGTGGTCACCACGGCGACCAACGACGACGAGGGCCGTGCCCTTCTGCGTCACCTCGGCTTCCCGTTCAAGGAGGCGTAAGCGAGATGGCGAAGAAGGCTCTGATTGCCAAGGCTGCTCGTAAGCCCAAGTTCGGTGTGCGTGCGTACACCCGCTGCCAGCGCTGCGGCCGCCCGCACTCCGTGTACCGCAAGTTCGGCCTGTGCCGCGTGTGCCTTCGTGAGATGGCTCACCGTGGCGAGCTGCCGGGCGTGACCAAGAGCTCCTGGTAATTCCCCTTCGCCCACTGGGCGTTGGTGAATGACCGGAGTCTCTCGGTAAGCAGTGGGCTGGCGGAGGCCCGACCCTTGATGCCGTAGGCTTGAAGGGTTGGGCGTCCGCCGCCCGTACGACTTACTACGCCGTAGGTCCACCGCACCGCACCCGCCCCGTCTCGGATCGGGGAGAGGGATGGTGCACCAGGAAACCCCGGCGAGAGAGGCCGAAGGCCAATTCATGACCATGACTGATCCGATCGCAGACATGCTCACGCGTCTGCGCAACGCGAACTCGGCGTACCACGACTCCGTGACGATGCCGCACAGCAAGATCAAGTCGCACATCGCGGAAATCCTGCAGCAGGAGGGCTTCATCTCCGGCTGGAAGGTCGAGGACGCCGAGGTCGGCAAGAACCTCGTGCTCGACCTCAAGTTCGGTCCGAACCGTGAGCGCTCCATCGCGGGCATCAAGCGGATCTCGAAGCCGGGCCTCCGGGTTTACGCGAAGTCCACCAACCTGCCGAAGGTCCTCGGCGGCCTGGGCGTGGCGATCATCTCCACGTCCCACGGTCTCCTGACCGGCCAGCAGGCGCAGAAGAAGGGCGTGGGTGGGGAAGTCCTCGCCTACGTCTGGTAGTCGGGAACGGAGGAAAAGCTATGTCTCGCATTGGCAAGCTCCCCATCCCGGTTCCCGCCGGCGTGGACGTCACCATCGAGGGCCGCACGGTCACCGTCAAGGGTTCCAAGGGCACCCTGACCCACACCGTTGCCGCTCCGATCGAGATCGTTAAGGGCGAGGACGGCGTTCTGAACGTCACCCGTCCGAACGACGAGCGTCAGAACAAGGCCCTTCACGGCCTGTCCCGCACGCTGGTGGCCAACATGATCACCGGTGTGACCCAGGGGTACACGAAGGCGCTCGAGATCAGCGGTGTCGGTTACCGCGTGGCCGCGAAGGGCTCCGACCTGGAGTTCCAGCTCGGCTACAGCCACCCGATCCTGGTGGAGGCCCCCGAGGGCATCTCCTTCAAGGTCGAGTCGCCGACCAAGTTCTCGGTCGAGGGCATCGACAAGCAGAAGGTCGGCGAGGTCGCCGCCAACATCCGCAAGCTGCGGAAGCCCGACCCGTACAAGGCCAAGGGTGTCAAGTACGCGGGCGAGGTCATCCGCCGCAAGGTCGGAAAGGCTGGTAAGTAAAGCCATGGCATACGGTGTGAAGATCGCCAAGGGCGACGCTTACAAGCGCGCTGCCAAGGCGCGCCGTCACCTGCGCATCCGCAAGAACGTGTCGGGTACGGCGGAGCGTCCGCGCCTCGTCGTGACGCGCTCCAACCGCGGTATCACCGCGCAGGTCATCGACGACCTGAAGGGCCACACCCTGGCGTCGGCGTCCCACCTGGACGCGTCGATCCGCGGTGGCGAGGGCGACAAGTCCTCGCAGGCCAAGCAGGTCGGCGCCCTGGTCGCCGAGCGCGCCAAGGCCGCCGGTGTCGAGGCCGTCGTGTTCGACCGTGGTGGCAACAGGTACGCCGGGCGCATTGCCGCTCTGGCTGACGCCGCCCGCGAAGCCGGGCTGAAGTTCTAAGCCCCGGTTCCGGGACTAACGGACGTAACAGAGAGAGGTATTCCAATGGCTGGACCCCAGCGCCGCGGCAGCGGTGCCGGTGGCGGCGAGCGGCGGGACCGGAAGGGTCGCGACGGTGGCGCTGCTGCCGCCGAGAAGACCGCGTACGTTGAGCGCGTAGTCGCGATCAACCGCGTCGCCAAGGTTGTCAAGGGTGGTCGTCGTTTCTCCTTCACCGCGCTGGTCGTGGTGGGTGACGGTGACGGCACCGTGGGTGTCGGTTACGGCAAGGCCAAGGAGGTGCCGGCCGCCATCGCCAAGGGTGTGGAGGAGGCCAAGAAGCACTTCTTCAAGGTCCCCCGTATCCAGGGCACCATCCCTCACCCGATCCAGGGTGAGAAGGCGGCGGGCGTCGTCCTGCTCAAGCCGGCTTCCCCCGGTACCGGTGTTATCGCCGGTGGCCCGGTGCGTGCCGTGCTCGAGTGCGCCGGCGTTCACGACATCCTGTCGAAGTCGCTCGGCTCCGACAACGCGATCAACATCGTGCACGCGACCGTGGAGGCCCTGAAGGGCCTGCAGCGTCCCGAGGAGATCGCGGCCCGCCGCGGTCTGCCCCTCGAGGACGTCGCTCCCGCGGCTCTGCTTCGTGCGCGTGCCGGGGCGGGTGCGTAATGGCTCGCCTCAAGATCACGCAGACGAAGTCGTACATCGGCAGCAAGCAGAACCACCGCGACACCCTGCGTTCGCTCGGGCTCAAGCGCCTGAACGACGTGGTCGTCAAGGAGGACCGCCCCGAGTTCCGCGGCATGGTGCACACCGTCCGCCACCTCGTGACGGTCGAGGAGGTCGACTGACATGGCGGAGAACAACCCGCTGAAGGTCCACAACCTCCGTCCCGCCCCGGGCGCCAAGACCGCCAAGACCCGTGTGGGTCGTGGTGAGGCGTCGAAGGGTAAGACGGCCGGTCGTGGTACGAAGGGCACGAAGGCCCGCTACCAGGTTCCGGAGCGCTTCGAGGGTGGCCAGATGCCGCTCCACATGCGCCTCCCGAAGCTGAAGGGCTTCAAGAACCCCTTCCGCACCGAGTACCAGGTCGTGAACCTGGACAAGCTGGCCGCGCTCTACCCGCAGGGTGGCGAGGTCACGGTGGCCGACCTGGTCGCCAAGGGTGCGGTTCGCAAGAACCAGCTCGTCAAGGTCCTGGGCCAGGGCGAGGTCTCCGTGGCGCTGCAGGTGACGGTCGACGCCGTCTCCGGCTCCGCCAAGGAGAAGATCGCCGCCGCCGGCGGCACCGTCACCGAGCTCGTCTGAGACGACTCGATGGCCTGAACATCCGACCGGGGATGCCTCTCAAAAGGGGCATCCCCGGTTGGTCGTTCCTAGGGGGGCGTAGTCGCCGGTAAGGTGGCCTCCACTGTCCAGAGTGCGTGAGGTGGGTCCGAAGGCCCTCTGGGCGGAATCACTATCCAGTCGAACCTCAAGACCGTCACCTCTGACGCACGTGCGCGGGGGTCGCAGGAGGCACCGTGCTCACCGCGTTCGCCCGGGCGTTCAAGACGCCCGACCTGCGCAAGAAGCTGCTCTTCACGCTCGGCATCATCGTGCTGTACCGGCTCGGGGCACACATCCCCGTCCCCGGCGTCAGCTACGAGGCCGTCCAGCAGTGTGTGGACCAGGCGAGCCAGGGCAACAACAGCCTGTTCGGCCTGGTCAACATGTTCAGTGGCGGGGCGCTGCTGCAGATCACCATCTTCGCGCTCGGCATCATGCCGTACATCACGGCGAGCATCATCCTGCAGCTGCTGACCGTGGTGATCCCGCGCCTGGAGGCCCTCAAGAAGGAGGGTCAGTCCGGCACCGCCAAGATCACGCAGTACACGCGTTATCTGACGGTCGCCCTCGCGATCCTCCAGGGCACCGGCCTCGTCGCCACCGCCCGTACCGGCGCGCTGTTCAGCGGCTGCACCGTCGCCAGCCAGGTCGTTCCCGACCAGTCGATCTTCACCACCGCCACCATGGTGATCACCATGACCGCCGGCACCGGCGTCGTGATGTGGCTCGGCGAGCTCATCACCGACCGTGGCATCGGCAACGGCATGTCGATCCTCATGTTCATCTCGATCGCCGCCGGCTTCCCGGGCGCCCTGTGGGCCATCAAGAAGAGCGGCGACCTGGCGGGTGGCTGGATCGAGTTCGGCACCGTCATCCTGATCGGCTTCGTGATGGTGGCCCTCGTCGTCTTCGTCGAGCAGGCCCAGCGCCGCATCCCGGTGCAGTACGCGAAGCGGATGATCGGCCGCAGGTCGTACGGCGGTACGTCCACGTACATCCCGTTGAAGGTGAACCAGGCAGGTGTGATTCCTGTCATCTTCGCGTCGTCGCTGCTCTACATCCCGGCGCTGATCGCTCAGTTCTCGAACAGCACCGCCGGCTGGAAGACCTGGATCGAAGCCCACTTCGTCAAGGGTGACCACCCCTACTACATCGCTACGTACTTCCTCCTGATCGTGTTCTTCGCCTTCTTCTACGTGGCGATCTCGTTCAACCCCGAGGAAGTTGCCGACAACATGAAGAAGTATGGTGGCTTCATCCCGGGTATCCGGGCTGGTCGACCTACTGCCGAGTACCTGAGCTACGTGCTCAACCGGATCACTTGGCCGGGCTCGCTGTATCTGGGTCTGATCGCTCTCGTGCCGACGATGGCGTTGGCAGGCTTCGGCGGTGCCAATGCCAACTTCCCGTTCGGCGGCACCAGCATCCTCATCATCGTGGGTGTGGGTCTTGAGACCGTGAAGCAGATCGAGAGCCAGCTCCAGCAGCGCAATTACGAAGGGTTCCTCCGCTGATGCGAATCGTCCTCGTCGGACCGCCCGGGGCCGGCAAGGGAACGCAGGCCGCGTTCCTTGCCAAGAACCTGGACATCCCGCACATCTCCACGGGCGACCTGTTCCGTGCCAACATCTCGCAGGGCACGGAGCTGGGCCTCAAGGCGAAGGCGTTCATGGACGCCGGTGACCTCGTCCCGGACGAGGTCACCATCGGGATGGCCAAGGACCGCATGGAGCAGGACGACGCCGCGAACGGCTTCCTGCTCGACGGTTTCCCCCGGAACGTGGCGCAGGCCGAGGCCCTGGACGTCGTCCTGAAGGCCGAGGACATGCAGCTGGACGCGGTCCTGGACCTGGAGGTCCCCGAGGACGAGGTCGTGAAGCGGATCGCGGGTCGCCGCGTCTGCCGCAACGACTCCGCGCACGTTTTCCACGTGCAGTACAACGCCCCGAAGACCGAGGGCGTCTGCGACACCTGCGGTGGCGAGCTGTTCCAGCGTCCGGACGACTCCGAGGAGACCGTCCGCCGGCGCCTGGAGGTCTACCACACGCAGACCGAGCCGATCATCGACTACTACCGGGCGCAGAACCTGGTCGTGACGATCTCCGCGCTCGGCAAGGTGGACGAGGTCACGGCGCGCGCCATGGCCGCGCTGAAGAAGTAACCACTGATCGCTGCGGTACGGCCGCGGTGCCCGTGAGGGGCACCGCGGCCGTATCGTTGTTCCGACCCCTGTAATCGAGGAAAGGCCGCGGCCGAGATGGTGCAGATCAAGACCCCGGAGCAGATCGCGAAGATGCGCGAGGCGGGGCTGGTCGTCGCCGCCATCCACGCGGCGACCCGCGAGGCGGCGGTGCCGGGTGCGACGACGAAGGACCTGGACGAGGTCGCGCGCAAGGTGATCGCCGACCACGGGGCGAAGTCGAACTTCCTCGGGTACGGCGGCTTCCCCGCGACCATCTGCACCTCGGTGAACGAGGTCGTCGTCCACGGCATCCCGGACGACAAGACCGTCCTCAAGGACGGCGACATCATCTCCATCGACGCGGGCGCCATCGTCGACGGATGGCACGGCGACGCCGCGTACACGGCCTTCGTGGGCACCGGCCACGCCCCGGAGCTGGTCGAGCTCTCCCGGGTGACGGAGGAGTCGATGTGGGCCGGCATCGCCGCGATGCGTCTGGGTGCCCGCCTGGTCGACATCTCGAAGGCGATCGAGACCTACATCAAGCGCCAGCCGCGCCCGGCCGTCGGCGACCACAGCCTCGGCCGTTACGGGATCATCGAGGACTACGGCGGCCACGGCATCGGCACCGAGATGCACATGGACCCGCACCTCCTGAACTACGTCTCCCGCAAGCGCGGCAAGGGCCCGAAGCTGGTGCCGGGCTTCTGCCTGGCGATCGAGCCGATGGTGTCCCTCGGCACCCCGCGCACCGAGGTCCTCGCCGACGACTGGACCGTCATCACGACGGACGGCACCTGGTCCTCCCACTGGGAGCACAGCGTGGCCCTGACGGAGGAGGGCCCGCTGGTCCTCACGGCCGTCGACGGCGGCAAGGCGAAGCTGGCCGAGCTGGGCGTGACGGCGGCGCCGGACCCGCTCGCGTAACGATCTTCTGTGCTGGGCAGACTTCCCGATTCGTGTTTTCACGGGGCCTGGCGTAGACTGATGCGTCGGCTCTCGTGTACCCGTGTGTCCGCACCCGGAGGCGAGAGTCGATCAAGGTAGCCGATTCGAAGGGCGAAGCGTGGCCAAGAAGCAAGGTGCCATCGAAATCGAGGGCACCGTGATCGAGTCCCTGCCGAACGCCATGTTCAAGGTGGAGCTCCAGAACGGTCACAAGGTCCTCGCGCACATCTCCGGCAAGATGCGGATGCACTACATCCGGATCCTCCCGGACGACCGGGTCGTCGTGGAGCTGTCTCCGTACGACCTGACGCGTGGCCGGATCGTCTACCGGTACAAGTAGATCTTGCCCGCACCCGCGTTCCGAGCGGGTGGTGGCACTGACCCGGAGAACCTCACATCCCATGAAGGTCAAGCCGAGCGTCAAGAAGATCTGCGACAAGTGCAAGGTGATCCGCCGCCACGGCCGGGTCATGGTCATCTGCGACAACCTGCGCCACAAGCAGCGCCAGGGCTGACGCACGCCGACCGACCTGCATCTCGCAGTTCTTCGCGCGACGCATAGCAACACGTACATACGCAGAGCCCGTCCGGCCGTGCACCACGGCTGACGGCACCTCCGGCGGGGGCCGGGGACCCGGTTCGTACCTCGTACGGCGGCCGGGGCCGGTTCTGCGGAAGACCCCCGAACACACAGGAGCCATTGAATGGCACGCGTTTCCGGTGTTGACATCCCGCGTGACAAGCGTGTGGTGGTCGCACTCACCTACGTCTTCGGTATCGGGCGCACCCGGTCCGAGGAGATCCTCGCCTCCACCGGCGTGAACCCGTCCACCCGTGTCCGCGACCTTGCCGAGGAAGACCTCGTCAAGATCCGCGAGTACGTGGACGCCAACCTCCAGACCGAGGGTGACCTCCGCCGTGAGATCGCCGCCGACATCCGCCGCAAGGTCGAGATCGGCTGCTACCAGGGTCTGCGTCACCGCCGTGGCCTGCCCGTCCGCGGTCAGCGCACCAGCACGAACGCCCGTACCCGCAAGGGCCCGCGTCGCGCCATCGCCGGCAAGAAGAAGCCGGGCAAGAAGTAGTCCACAGCGGACACTGCGGATTTCGGGGGGCGACCCCCGGACCCCCGCACTTCCCACGGTCTTCGCTGTAGGACCGACCACCTCCCGTAGGAGTAAGTAGATGCCCCCCAAGGGACGTCAGGGCGCTGCCAAGAAGGTGCGCCGCAAGGAAAAGAAGAACGTCGCTCACGGCCACGCGCACATCAAGAGCACGTTCAACAACACGATCGTCTCGATCACGGACCCGTCCGGCAACGTGATCTCCTGGGCCTCCGCCGGCCACGTCGGCTTCAAGGGCTCGCGCAAGTCCACCCCCTTCGCCGCGCAGATGGCCGCCGAGTCGGCCGCCCGCCGCGCGCAGGAGCACGGCATGCGCAAGGTCGACGTCTTCGTCAAGGGTCCCGGCTCCGGCCGTGAGACCGCGATCCGCTCCCTCCAGGCCACCGGCCTCGAGGTCGGCTCGATCCAGGACGTCACCCCCACCCCGCACAACGGCTGCCGTCCGCCGAAGCGCCGCCGCGTCTGACGCGACGACGCCTGCGCGTCACCGAGTGTCCGGGCGGTACTGCTCCGTGAGGAGCCGTACCGCCCGTACCCTTGCAGTACCAGAGGACGTCAAATAGCGGGCGTCCACGACTGAAGGAACACAGACATGCTTATCGCTCAGCGTCCTTCGCTGACCGAAGAGGTCGTCGACGAGTTCCGCTCCCGGTTCGTCATCGAGCCGCTGGAGCCGGGCTTCGGCTACACCCTCGGCAACTCGCTCCGCCGCACCCTCCTCTCGTCGATCCCCGGCGCTGCTGTCACCAGCATCCGCATCGACGGTGTCCTGCACGAGTTCACCACCGTGCCGGGCGTCAAGGAGGACGTCACCGACCTCATCCTGAACATCAAGCAGCTGGTCGTCTCCTCCGAGCACGACGAGCCGGTCGTGATGTACCTGCGCAAGCAGGGCCCCGGTGTGGTCACCGCCGCCGACATCGCGCCGCCGGCCGGTGTCGAGGTGCACAACCCCGACCTGGTCCTCGCCACGCTCAACGGCAAGGGCAAGCTGGAGATGGAGCTGACCGTCGAGCGCGGTCGCGGCTACGTCTCCGCCGTCCAGAACAAGCAGGTGGGCCAGGAGATCGGCCGCATCCCGGTCGACTCCATCTACAGCCCCGTGCTCAAGGTCACCTACAAGGTCGAGGCGACCCGAGTCGAGCAGCGCACCGACTTCGACAAGCTGATCGTCGACGTCGAGACCAAGCAGGCCATGCGCCCGCGTGACGCCATGGCGTCGGCCGGCAAGACCCTGGTCGAGCTGTTCGGTCTGGCCCGCGAGCTCAACATCGACGCCGAGGGCATCGACATGGGCCCGTCCCCGACGGACGCCGCCCTGGCCGCCGACCTGGCGCTGCCGATCGAGGAGCTCGAGCTCACCGTTCGGTCCTACAACTGCCTCAAGCGCGAGGGCATCCACTCCGTGGGTGAGCTCGTCGCCCGCTCCGAGGCCGACCTGCTCGACATCCGCAACTTCGGTGCGAAGTCGATCGACGAGGTCAAGGCGAAGCTGGCCGGCATGGGCCTGGCCCTCAAGGACAGCCCGCCCGGATTCGACCCGACCGCCGCCGCCGACGCCTTCGGCGCCGACGACGACGCGGACGCCGGGTTCGTCGAGACCGAGCAGTACTGATAGCTGCCCGTAGGCATCCGCCTGCGGGGCCCTGACACCGGTACCTGATACGGCCGGTGCAGATCTCAAGGAGAAACACCATGCCGCGTCCCACCAAGGGCGCCCGCCTCGGCGGCTCCGCCGCGCACGAGAAGCTGCTCCTCGCCAACCTGGCGAAGTCGCTCTTCGAGCACGGCCGCATCACCACGACCGAGGCCAAGGCCCGCCGCCTGCGTCCGGTCGCCGAGCGCCTGATCACCAAGGCGAAGAAGGGCGACATCCACAACCGTCGCCTGGTGCTGCAGACGATCACGGACAAGGGCATCGTCCACACGCTCTTCACCGAGATCGCCCCGCGCTACTCCGAGCGCCCGGGTGGCTACACCCGCATCACCAAGATCGGCAACCGTCGTGGCGACAACGCCCCGATGGCCGTGATCGAGCTGGTCGAGGGCGAGATCGCCAAGAAGGCGACCGTCGCCGAGGCCGAGGCCGCCACCAAGCGCGCCGTCAAGGAGGCCGACGAGGCCGCCGCGGTCGAGGCGACCGAGGAGGAGTCGAAGGACGCGTAAGCGTTCTTCGGACGATTCTCGCGAGCGGGCCCGCACCCCAGGGGGTGCGGGCCCGCTCCCGTGGGTCT
>NZ_JBHXTJ010000062.1:0-38079 GCF_042677525.1 Streptomyces sp. NPDC127114 | reverse complement strand
GCGGATCAGGGCCGGACCCGGCCATGATCCGCCGGACAGGCCCTAGTCTGGCGCGCATGAATCCCGAGGAACTGGTGCGCGACCACACGATCTACTCCTGTGTGATGGGCTCGCGCGCGTTCGGCCTGGCGACCGAGGACAGCGACACCGACCGCCGGGGCGTGTACCTCGCCCCGACGCCGCTGTTCTGGCGCTTCGACAAGCCGCCGGCGCACGTGGAAGGCCCGGCCGACGAGCAGTTCAGCTGGGAGCTGGAACGCTTCTGCGAGCTGGCCCTGCGCAACAACCCGAACGTCCTGGAGTGCCTGCACTCTCCTATCGTCGAGCACGCCGACGCCACCGGCCGCGAACTGCTCTCGCTCCGCGACGCGTTCCTCTCGCGCCGCTCGCACACCACCTTCGTCCGCTACGCCGAGGGCCAGCGCCGCAAGCTGGAGGCCGACGTCCGCCAGTACGGCGCGCCCCGTTGGAAGCACGCGATGCACCTGCTGCGCCTGCTGACCAGCTGCCGGGACCTGCTGCGCAGCGGGGAGCTGCGGATCGACGTGAGCGAGGAGCGGGAGCGCCTGCTCGCGGTGAAGCGCGGCGAGGTGTCGTGGCCGGAGGTGGCGTCCTGGATGAACCGCCTCCAGGACGAGTCCGACCGCGCCCACTCCACCAGCCCCCTCCCCGACGCCCCGGACCAGCCCCGCGTCGAGGACTTCCTGACCCGCGCCCGCCGCGCCTCAGCCCTGCGCGAGCTCCCGCCGGGCCCGGGCGGGGAAGTCCTCCGGGACGGCGACGGCGCCGGCCTCGTCCGGCAGTCCTGACGCGGCCTGCGCGGCGTCGATCACCCCGCGCGGCCGCTCCGCCTCCGACCCGTGCGGCCGCTCGCGGTTCACGCGTCCCAGAACGCGCCGAAGGCCAGCAGTTCGTCCCGGTGCTCGATCCGTTCCACCCAGTCCGCCGGCCAGGCGTCCGCACCCAGGTGGGCGCCCGCGAAGGCGCCGGTGAGGGCGGCGATGGAATCGGAGTCGCCTCGGGTGCAGGCGGCGCGCCGGAGGGCGGTCAGGGGCTCGTCGGGGAAGAGCAGGAAGCAGAGCAGGGCGGTGGCGAGGGCCTCCTCGGCGATCCAGCCGTCGCCGGTGTACTCGCAGGGGTCGAGCTCCGGGTCCGCGGTGCGCTGGACGGCGTCCAGACGTTCCAGGACGGTCAGGCACTCGTCCCAGCCGCGCCGGATGAAGTGGGTGGCGCTGGGGTCCTGGGAGCGGGTCCACAGGTCGCCGAGCCAGCGCTCGTGGTAGCGGTCGCGGTTCTCGTACGCGTACGAGCGGAGCCGTCCGACGAGCCCTGTCGGGTCGACCCCCTGCGCGAGCAGCCACACGGCCCGCGCGGTGAGGTCGGAGGCGGCGAGGCCGGTGGGGTGGCCGTGGGTCAGGGCGGCCTGGAGCTGGGCGGCGCCGGCGGCGGAGTCCCCGTACTCGCGGAGCAGCCCGAGGGGCGCGACCCGCATGTTGGCGCCGCAGCCCTTGGAGCCGATCTGGCTGGCGTCCTGCCAGGGGCGGCTGGTCATGAGGAGAGCGCAGGCCGTCAGGCAGGTGCGGCCGGGGGCCCGGTTGTTCTCGGGAGAGCGGTACCAGTCGACGAACTCCTCGCGGAGCATGTCGGCGAACCTTTCCGGCCCGGCGACCCCGCGTTCCTCGCAGGCACGGACGGCCCGCGCCACGGAGAGGGTCATCTGGGTGTCGTCGGTGACCTTCGCGTCCTTGGGGAGCGCCAGTTCGCGCCAGGGCCCGTACCAGCGGATGATCATCGGTACGTCGCTGAACTCGGTACGTCGGCCCAGCGCGTCCCCCAGCGCCAGCCCGATCAACGAGCCGGTCGCGGCCTGCTTCGTCATTCTTCCGTCCGTCCTTCCGGTCGCAGCAGCGGCGGGTGCAGGGCCGTGGCCTCGCCCGCCCGGTAGAGAGCGGCCGGTTTCCCCCGTCCGCCGGTGCGGCGCGGCGGGCCTTCGACGGGCCGGACGAAGCCGGGCGTCGCGAGGACCTTGCGCCGGAAGTTGGGGCGGTCGAGCGCGACGCCCCAGACCGTCTCGTACACCTGCCGCAGCTCGCCGAGGGTGAACTCGGCCGGGCAGAAGGCGGTGGCGAGACACGTGTACTCGAGCTTGGCGCCGACCCGTTCGCGGGCGTCGGCGAGGATCCGGTCGTGGTCGAAGGCCAGATGACCGGCTTCCTCGTACGGCAGCCAGCGGGCCTGCGCCGCGTCGCCGCCGCCGCGCGGCTCGGGCAGGTCGGGGACGAGCGCGGTGAACGCGACGGAGACCACCCGCATCCGGGGGTCGCGGCCGGGGTCGCTGTAGGTGCGCAGCTGCTCCAGGTGGAGCCGGGCCGCGGTGTCGCCGGACAGGCCGGTCTCCTCGGCGAGTTCGCGGCGCGCGGCCTGCTCGGCGGACTCGTCGGGCAGCACGAAGCCGCCGGGCAGCGCCCAGGTCCCGGCGTACGGCTCCTGGCCGCGTTCGACGAGCAGGACGTGCAGGCGGCCCTCCCGGACGGTGAGGACGGCGAGGTCGGCGGTGAGGGCGAAGGGCTCGAAGGCGTGCTTGTCGTAGCCCTCGACGCCCGGGGAGGCGCTGGTCATCGGTGCTCCGGCAGGGGGTCGGTGAAGTGCCGGGCCTCGGCGAGCAGCGCGTCGACGGCGGCGACGGCCGTCGCGAGGCGCTCCTCGTGCGGGCCGGTGAGGACGACGGTGCGGCGGCCGGTGTGGGCGAGCTGGGTGAGGAGGCGCGCGGTCATCCAGGGCCGCAGGTGCTCCTCGTCGGGCTCCCCGTCGTCCGGGAGGGGCACGCCTCGGTGGTCGGTGAGCAGCCAGAGGTGCTGCCGGCCGCGGGCGGCTATCTCGCCGGTGCCGGGGCTGCTGGTGCCCATGTACCGCTCGTGCCGGATGGTGGTGGCGAAGGCGTCGGCGTCGCAGAAGAGGACGGGCGAGCCGTCACGGGCGGCCTCCTCCTCCAGTTCGGCCTGGCGCAGGGCGATGACGGGGAAGTCGGCGGAGTGGAAGGCGACGTCGGACCGGCCTGCGCCGGGCCGTTCGGCGCGGAGCTCGGCGAGCTTGAGCTCGCCGTACGTGTGTCCGTAGTCGGGGACGTAGCGGGTGCGGGCCCAGACGCCGCCGCGCCGCCGGTAGTGGTCGGCGAGGGCGCGCGCCATGGTGGTGGCTCCGGTGGACCCGGCGCCGAGTATGACGACCCGTCGGGTGAGCGCGGCCCGCACCGGCGCCTCGAGGTCGTCCCAGAAGGCGACCGGGTCGGCGCGGACGGCCGCGCTGGAGACGGGGTGGCGGGTCCGGTCGGGCTCGACGCGGACGCACGCGGCGCCGAGGCGGCGGGCGAGCTCCTCGCCGTACGGCGTGGACGTGAAGACGGCGTCGACGGGTTCGGGCACGGCGGCCCGGACGGCCGCCGTGTGGGCCTCCCACGCGTCGGGGTCCGTCGGGCCCGGAGCGTGGAGGTCGCCGGGTGCGTCGTCGACGGTGCCGAGGACCAGCGCGTCGGGGTGGATCTCGCGCATCCAGGCGACGCGGTCGGCGAGCGACGGGGATTCGGCGGCGGCGCCGGAGGCGCGGACGAGGACGGTGAGCCGCTCGCACCGCTCGCGCGCGGTGCGGACGAGGTGGTGGTGGCCGGCGTGCGGCGGACGGAACCTGCCGAGGACGAGGCCGTGCCCGTAGCGCTTCACGCCCGCCCCTCCCGTTCCCGGCCCGCTCCCCCGCGGTTCCCCACCGCCCCCGCCGCGGGCGGGATGCCGAAGCCTGGTCCACCCCCGTGGGTCCAGGTCCGCCGGCCGCGCGCGGCAAGGGCGGTGGGGAAGTTCGTGGGACTCATGGCCGCCTCCTTGAGCCTTTAAGAGTCACCTTGACTATAAATGGCGGCGGGGCTCGACCACAAGTACGAAAAAGGCCCGTGACCGCCGGGCGGGCGGTCACGGGCCTTGCGTGGAGCGGGGAGCCGGTACGGCTACAGGCCGACTTCCTTCATCAGCATGCCGACCTCGGTGTTGCTGAGCCGGCGCAGCCAGCCCGACTTCTGGTCGCCCAGGGTGATCGGGCCGAAGGCGGTGCGGACCAGCTTCTCCACCGGGAAGCCCGCCTCGGCGAGCATGCGGCGCACGATGTGCTTGCGGCCCTCGTGGAGCACGACCTCGACCAGGTAGTTCTTGCCGGTCTGCTCGACGACGCGGAAGTGGTCGGCGCGCGCGTAGCCGTCCTCCAGCTGGATGCCCTCCTTGAGCCGCTTGCCGACCTCGCGGGGCAGCGGGCCGGTGATGGCGGCCAGGTAGGTCTTCTTCACGCCGTACTTGGGGTGGGTGAGACGGTGGGCCAGCTCGCCGTGGTTGGTGAGCAGGATGATGCCCTCGGTCTCGGTGTCGAGCCGGCCGACGTGGAAGAGCCGCGTCTCGCGGTTGGTGACGTAGTCGCCGAGGCACTGCCGGCCGTCGGGGTCCTCCATGGTGGAGACGACACCGGCGGGCTTGTTCAGCGCGAAGAACTGGTACGACTGGGTCGCCACGGTCAGGCCGTCGACCTTGATCTCGTCCTTCTCCGGGTCGACGCGCAGGCCCTGCTCGAGGACGATCTCGCCGTTGACCTCGACGCGCGCCTGCTCGACCAGCTCCTCGCAGGCGCGGCGCGAGCCGTAGCCGGCGCGGGCCAGCACCTTCTGCAGGCGCTCGCCCTCCTGCTCGGCGCCCGGGAAGGTCTTCGGGGTCTTGATCTGGGGCTTGTTCGCGTACCGCTCGCGGTTGCGCTCCTCCGCCCGGGCGTCGTACTCGCGCGAGCGCGCCGGGGCGGTGCGGCCGCCGCCGCGCTTCGGGGACTGCTTGGGACCGCCCTTGGCGCCGCCTCGGGCGGCCTCGCCACGGCCGCGCTTCGGGCCGTCGGAGGGACGGCCGGCGAGACCGTCCACGTCGTAGGAGCGCTCCTCGGGACGGGGCCGGCGCGGGCGGCCGGCGCTCTGGCCGCCCTGACCGCCCCGGTCGTCGCGGCTGTTCCCCGCGCCCCTGTAGTTGCCGCGGCCGCCGCTCTTGGCACCACGGCTCCCGCCGTTGCTTCCGCTGTTCCTGCCGCTGCTGCTTCGCATCAAACTTCCGTCGTCTTGTCGTCGGCATCCGGGTCGAACGACGGAACGCCTTCCAGGGAGTCCGGCTCGACCGCCTCCGCCTCGGGGAGGAAGGGCGCGAGTTCCGGAAGCTCGTCCAGGCCGCGCAGGCCCATCCGCTCCAGGAAGTAGTTCGTCGTCCTGTACAGGATCGCACCTGTTTCGGGTTCCGCGCCCGCCTCCTCCACCAGACCGCGCTGGAGGAGGGTGCGCATGACCCCGTCGCAGTTCACTCCCCGTACGGCGGAGACGCGGGAACGGCTGACCGGCTGGCGGTACGCGACGACGGCGAGGGTCTCCAGGGCCGCCTGGGTGAGCCGGGCCTGCTGGCCGTCCAGGACGAAGGCCTCGACGGCCGGGGCGTACTCGGGGCGGGTGTAGTAGCGCCAGCCGCCGGCGACCAGGCGCAGCTCGAAGCCGCGGCCCTGCGCGGCGTACTCGTCGGCGAGCTCGCGCAGCGCGTCGCCGACCTCGCGCGGGGTCCGGTCGAGGACCTTGGCGAGGTGGGCCTCGGTGACGGGCTCGTCGACGACCATCAGGACGGCTTCGAGGGCGGGCTTGATCGCGGGCCCGGGATCGTTCACGTGGCGTCCTCCTGGTCGAATTCGTCGGTGACGGCCCCGGACGGGTCCGCCTCCCCACCGGTCCAGGACACGGTGAGGTCGCCGAGGGCGGTCTCCTGGTCGAGGGCGACGGCCTTCTCGCGGTAGAGCTCCAGCAGGGCGAGGAAGCGGGCGACGACGGTCAGGGTGTCGTCGACGCCGGTGACGAGCTCCCGGAACGTGGCCGTGCCCTTCTCCCTCAGCAGCGCGACGACCACGGCGGCCTGCTCGCGGACGCTGACGAGCGGGGCGTGGATGTGGTCGACGTACACCTCCGGCCTGGCCTTGGGCTGCATGGCCTTCACGGCGAGCCGGGCGAAGCCCTCCGCGCCGATGGAGATGACGACCTCGGGCAGCAGCTCGGCGTGCTGCGGCTCGAGGCCGACGGTGCGCGGGTGGCGCCGCCCCTCGGCCTCCCACCGCTCGCCGAAGATGTCGGCGATCTGCTTGTACGCGCGGTACTGCAGCAGTCGCGCGAACAGCAGGTCCCGCGCCTCGAGCAGCGCGAGATCCGCCTCGTCCTCGACCTCGGCGGCCGGCAGCAGCCGCGCCGCCTTCAGGTCGAGCAGGGTGGCGGCGACGACCAGGAACTCGGTCGTCTGGTCGAGGTCCCAGTCGGGCCCCATGGCGCGGATGTGCGCCATGAACTCGTCGGTCACCTTGGACAGGGCGACCTCGGTGACGTCCAGCTTGTGCTTGGCGATCAGCTGCAGCAGCAGATCGAACGGCCCCTCGAAGTTCGCGAGCCGCACGGTGAACCGCCCGTCCCCGGCCTCGCCCGGCCCTTCCGCCGGCGACGCCGGGGAGGGAGCGGGAGCCGGCTCGGACGGGGCCGGGGCCGGCTCGGACGGAGCCGGGGCGGCCGGCGCAGGCGGGGCCGGCTCGGACGGGACCGGAGCCGGCTCGGACGGAGCCGCGGCCGGAGACGGCCCGGTCGAAGCCGGGGCCGGGTCGGACGGGACCGGCAGCGGAGGCGGCTCGGAGGGGGCCGGAGCCGCCGGAACCGGGGCCGGCGGCGGCCCGGAGGGAGCCGGGGCGGCCGGCGCAGGCGGGGCCGGCTCGGACCGGACCGGCAGCGGAGGCGGCTCGGGCGAGGCCGGCTCGGGCGGGGTCTGCGGGGCGGGGGCGGTCGACGGTGACGTGCCCGGCCCCCGCCCCAGGGCGCGACGGCGCGCCGGGCGGGACGTTTCGCCAGAGGGAGGGGCAGGGGGCATCGGAGGGTCCTGGTGGAGCGGAGGTGCGGCAGCCCGCAGGCTACCGTCAGCGGCCGCGCAGGCGGCGCACGAGGATGCTCGCGTCGCCGCGGGACTCCAGGTCCGCGAGGACCACCGCGACCGCCTCACGGACGATCCGGCCGCGGTCGACCGCGAGGCCGTGCTCGCCGCGCAGCACCAGTCGCGCGTGCTCCAGGTCCATCAGCTCCTCGGCGGAGACGTAGACCGTGATCTTCTCGTCGTGGCGCTCGCGCCCGCTCGGGCGCCGGCTGGCGGTGCGGCCGCGCCGACGGGCCGCGTTCGCGGCGGGCGCGGCCGCCGCCTTGGCCGCCGCGGACGCGGGAGCGGGCGCGGACGGTGCGGCGGGCTCCGCCGTCCGGGCGCGCGGCTCCGCCGCCTCCGTGTCCGCGGCCGCGTGCTCCGCGGGGCCCTCCGCCGCCGCGTTCGCGGCCGCCGCCGAGTCGCTCTCGCCCGCCGGTGCCGGTACGGTCCGGCGCGGCGAGGAGGCCTGGAGCGCCATCCCCCCGGTCGTACGGAACAGTTCGTCGGCGCCGGGCAGACTCACTCGGCGTGACACCGGGCGAGCACCTCCCTGGCGAGCTGACGGTAGGCGGCGGCGCCCACGCTGTTCGAGGCGTACGTGGTGATGGGCTCGCCGGCGACCGTGGTCTCCGGGAAGCGCACGGTCCGGCCGATCACCGTGTGGTAGACGTGGTCGTCGAAGGCCTCGACGACGCGCGCGAGCACCTCGCGCGAGTGCACCGTCCGCGAGTCGTACATCGTGGCGAGGATGCCGTCGAGCTCCAGCTCGGGGTTGAGCCGCTCCTGGACCTTCTCGATGGTCTCGGTCAGCAGGGCGACGCCGCGCAGCGCGAAGAACTCGCATTCCAGCGGCACGATGACCTTGTGAGCGGCCGTCAGGGCGTTCACGGTCAGCAGGCCGAGCGAGGGCTGACAGTCGATCACGATGTAGTCGTAGTCGTTCATCAGCGGCTTCAGCGCCCGCTGCAGCGTGGACTCGCGCGCGACCTCGGAGACCAGCTGCACCTCCGCGGCCGAGAGGTCGATGTTGCTCGGCAGCAGGTCCATGTTGGGCACGGCCGTCTTGAGCAGCACCTCGTCCGCCGACATGCCCCGCTCCATGAGCAGGTTGTAGACGGTGAGGTCGAGCTCCATCGGGTTCACGCCGAGGCCGACCGACAGGGCGCCCTGCGGGTCGAAGTCGACGAGCAGCACCCGTCGTCCGTACTCCGCGAGCGCGGCGCCCAGGTTGATGGTCGACGTGGTCTTGCCGACGCCGCCCTTCTGGTTGCACATCGCGATGATCTTCGCCGGGCCGTGGTCGGTCAGCGGGCCCGGGATCGGGAAGTACGGCAGGGGCCGTCCGGTGGGGCCGATCCGCTCGCGGCGCTGCCGGGCAGCGTCGGGTGCGAGGGTGGCCGCGTACTCCGGGTCGGGCTCGTACTCGGCGTCAGGGTCGTAGAAGTGCCCCTCGGGCACCTCGTCGTAGGCGGCGAAGTGGGTGGACTCTCGGCCCATCTCGTTGCCGGCCGTGGCGTTCACGTGTAGGCCGTCCGTCATCTTCATCGTATGGGCTGTCGTCATGGGCTGGTGCGTCGCGAAGGTCCGCACCGCGACGGAGCCGATCGGGGCCCCTGGCTCGCCACCCTCGGGAGTAAATGTCGACTCATTCACAAGTCGTCTTACCTCCTTGGATGTGGTCAGGAACATTTATCGATAGGTCAGCGTGGCACCATGCCGACGGTTGGCGACTCTATGGCGTGTCACCGGTCCGCAGCAACACAATCCGCCGGACCCGGCCCGATGTGTCGGCAACCGAACACCCCGCTGTCAAGGGTGCGCAGGCAGGGAACCGCACGTTTCAGGGCTGCGCGAAACGGTTAAAGAGTTACGTTCGAGGCGAGTTGACCGAGCGTCGGAACGTGGCCGGACACACATCGGGCCGGACCTTGCTCGACAAGGTCCGGCCCGGTGCGCGAGGTTGACGGTGAGGGTTGACCCTCCGTCCCCGTAGGTCAGCCCAGGAGGCTGCTCAGCTCGACGTGGTCGTAGCCGTGCGCCTCGGCGACCTCCTTGTAAACCACCTTGCCGTCATGGGTGTTGAGACCCTTGGCGAGGGCGGCGTCACGGCGCAGCGCCTCGGCCCAGCCGTTGTTCGCCAGCGACACGATGTAGGGCAGCGTGGCGTTGGTGAGGGCGTAGGTGGAGGTGTTCGGGACCGCGCCCGGCATGTTGGCGACGCAGTAGAAGACCGAGTTGTGGACCTGGAAGGTCGGCTCGGCGTGGGTGGTCGGGTGGGAGTCCTCGAAGCAGCCGCCCTGGTCGATGGCAATGTCGACAAGGACACTTCCGGGCTTCATCTTGGCGACGAGCTCGTTGGTGACCAGCTTCGGGGCCTTGGCTCCCGGGATGAGGACGGCGCCGACGACGAGGTCGGCCTCGATGACGGCCTTCTCCAGCTCGAAGGCGTTGGAGACGATCGTCTTGACCTTCGTGCCGAAGATCTTGTCGGCCTCGCGGAGCTTGTTGATGTCCCTGTCGAGCAGGGTCACGTGGAAGCCCAGGCCGATGGCGATCTGCACGGCGTTCCAGCCGGAGACGCCGCCGCCGATGACGACGCACTCGCCGGCGTGGGTGCCGGGGACGCCGCCCGGGAGCACGCCGCGGCCGCCGGCCGAGCGCATCAGGTGGTAGGCGCCGACCTGCGGGGCCAGGCGGCCCGCGACCTCGGACATCGGGGCGAGCAGCGGGAGCGCGCGGTTCGCGGTCTCGACGGTCTCGTACGCGATGGCGGTGGTGCCGGACTCCAGGAGGGCGTCCGTGCACTCCTTGGAGGCGGCGAGGTGCAGGTAGGTGAAGAGCGTCTGGTCCTTGCGGAGGCGGTGGTACTCCTCCGCGATCGGCTCCTTGACCTTGAGCAGCAGGTCGGCCGTGGCCCAGACCTCGTCGGCGGTGGGGAGGATCTCGGCGCCGGCGGCGACGTACTCCTCGTCCGTGATCGAGGAGCCGACACCGGCGTTCTGCTCGATGAAGACCTGGTGACCGTTGCGGACGAGCTCGTGGACACCGGCAGGGGTGATGGCCACGCGGAACTCGTTGTTCTTGACCTCGCGGGGGATGCCGACCTTCATCGTCGATCACGGTCCTTGTATCGGGGGGACAACTGGGGGTGCAGTGGCGCGTCAGAGCCAAAAGGTGTGACAAAGCCATTCATACCCGGATGCACTGCGGCGCACCGGGGCAGACCACGTTCGAACGCGGCGCGACCAGTCTAATGAAGGAGTTCCCGCTGTCTAGCCTTTCAAAGTATTAATCTTCACCGGAACCACTGCGGATTTCGTAGGCGGAGGACTCGGTTCCCAACAGTCTCTCCGCCGCGGACCTGTGCAGCCGGGCCGCCGCCGGGTCACCGAGCCGGTCGAGGGTGTCGGCCAGCCTCAGCTGCAGCGCGGCCTGGAGCCGCTCGTCCTTCGCGCGGCGCGCCCACTCCACCGCTTCCTCGCAGGTCCGCAGCGACTCCTCGGGCCGGCCGGCGTACTCCTGGACCCGGGCCGCCTCGCTCAACGCCCGTGCGTAGCCGGGGAGATCGGCGAGCCGCCGGTAGCCCGCGGCGGCGGCGCGCCAGTTGCGCAGCGCCTCCCCGTACCGTCCGGCATAGGTGTGCACCGCGCCGAGCCGGCCGTACAGCCGGGCCTGGTCCGCGCGCTCGTCGCGGGCGAGCCGCTGGGCGAGGGCGCGGCCGTACCAGTCG
This sequence comes from Streptomyces sp. NPDC127114, assembly GCF_042677525.1. NCBI lineage: Bacteria > Bacillati > Actinomycetota > Actinomycetes > Kitasatosporales > Streptomycetaceae > Streptomyces > Streptomyces sp. NPDC127114. The sequence continues at coordinate 27,357 of NZ_JBHXTJ010000062.1, read as the reverse complement.
CCGGCCCGCTGCCAGTCCCCCAGCTCCTGATAGCTGCCACCTACGGATTCCATTGCGCGACCGGTGGCGTACGGGTCATTTGCTTTGCGTCCGGCATCCAAAGCCGACCGATATCGCAGCAGGGCCTCCTGGGTGCGTCCGGTCCGGGCATCCAGGTCGGCCAGGTTCAGCAGGGCCGCGGCCTGCTCCCGGTACAGCCCGCGCCGCTCGGCGACGTCCAGGACCAGCCGGTGCAGCCCGTAGAGGTCGGGCGCGGCGGCCTCGGCGCCCCGATGGGCGGCGAGCGCCCGGACGAGCGCCGCGATCAGCCGGCGGGCCAGGGTGTCGAGCTCCCCGTCGGCGACCGCGAGCCGGGCCGCCGCGAGCAGCACGGGCCGGCGGCTGTCCAGCCACGCTCGGGCGGTCGCCGTGTTCGGGAAGCGCAGGGCGCGGGGCAGCCCGGCGAGCTTGCGGCGGGCCGGTGAGCCCTCGGCCTCCGTGACGGCGCGGCTGGACTGCAGCAGCCGCACCGTCCGCTCCAGCATCCGGGCCCGGGCCAGCTGCACCTCGGCCGGCCGGTCGTGCTCCGCGAGCTCGGCCCGCAGCAGCGGCACCAGGTGCCCGGGGACCTCGTACTGCCCCTCTCCTGACCGCCCGTCCCGGCCGGGGATCTCCCGTACGAGACCGAGTGCGGCGAAGTCGGCGAGGGTGGTCGCGGCGGCGGACACCGAGCAGCCGGCCAGGGCGGAGGCGGTGTGGGCGTCGGCACGGCCCAGCGGGGCCAGGCTCAGGTGTCGCAGTATCCGGGCGGCCGGCTGCGGCAGCGACTCGTGGACCAGGGCGAAGGCCCGCGCGACCGGGTCGCCGGTGAGGCCGCGCAGCCGCTTGGTGAGATCGGCGACCGAGGCCTTGGGGCGCGCGGCGAGCCAGCCGCCGGCCAGCACCAGGGCGCCGGGCAGTCCGCCGCACTCCTCGGCCAGGCTCTCGGCGGCCTGCGGGTCGACGGTGACGCGGACGGAGCCGGTGTAGACGGTGAGCAGTTCGATGGCCGACTTGGGGTCGAGACCGCCGACCGTGCAGGGCCGGACGTCCGGGATGCCGGTGAGCGGGCCGCGCGCCACGCCCACGACCAGGCTGTCGGGGTTGTCGGGCAGCAGCGAGTCGACCTGTTCGGCGTCGACGGCGTCGTCGAGCAGCAGCAGCGCCCTGCGCCCGTCGAAGGCGCCGCGGACCAGGGCGGTGAGTTCGTCTTCGGCGGCGCCGGGCGGCTCGGCGACGCCGAGCGCGGCGAGGAGCTCCTGGGCGGCGCGGGCGGTGGGGACGGGTTCGCCGCCGGGCTCGGTGAGCCGCGCCCGGAACACGCCGTCGGGATAGTCGGCGGCGAGCCGGCCGACCAGCTCCTCGGCGAGCGCGGTCCGCCCCGAGCCGGGCTTGCCCGCGATGAGCAGGACCCGGGCGCGGGGCGCCTTGCGGCCGGTCAGGGTGTCGAGCCCGGTGCGTTCGATGTCGGCCCGCAGTGCCTTCAGCTCCCGCTGGCGACCGTAGAACTGCGAGGCGCCGGCCTCCCCCGGACGCCGTCCGGGGGCACCCCCAACCGCCTGATCCGTCACGGGCCACGCTCCCGTCCACCTGCGCACGACCATCCCGCGGGGGCTCCTCACGGGCGATGTCGAGCGTAGTTCAGGGCACGAGCCGGACCCGGCGGAGCGCGGCGGACACATCCCCCGATCGGATCAGCAGATGTTCAGACCGGCCGTCCGCACCCGTCCGCCGCGTCTGCCCTACGCCACGAAGGGCCGGGCCGGCCAGGGCGCGTCCGCCGGGCGCAGGGCGTCCACGCCGTCGCCGGCGCGGGCGGCCACCAGCGAGAGCACGCCGACGACCAGGCAGTTGTTGTGCAGCTCGCCGGCCAGGACACCGCGGACGAGCTCGTCCAGCGGCACCCGGGAGAGCTCCATGTCGGCCTCCTCCTCGGCGACCTCGAAGCGCTCGCCCTCCGCCTCGGACAGGTCGCGGGCCAGGAAGATCCGCACGGCCTCGTCGCAGCCGCCGGGCGTGGTGTAGACGTCGGTCAGCACCCGCCAGTCCTCGGCCTTGACGTGCGCCTCCTCGTACAGCTCGCGCTGCGCGGCGTGCAGCGGGTTCTCGCCGGGCACGTCGAGCAGGCCGGCCGGGATCTCCCACAGCTTCTGCCGCACCGGGTGCCGGTACTGCTTGAGCAGCACGACCCGGTCCTGGGCGTCGAGGGCGAGGACGGCGACCGAGCCGGGGTGGACCTGGTAGTCGCGGCGGACGACCGCGCCGTCCGGCATGACCACGTCGTCCGTGCGGACACTCGTCTTGTTGCCCGTGAAGGGGGTGGCGGTGGCGACGACCCGCCACTCCTCGGGGGTGTCCTGCACCTGCATCGGTAGTCCTCTCGTACGAAAGCCGGGGTACGGGTCCACAGGACCCGTACCCCGGCAACGTTAACGCCAGTGATCTACTGCGCGGACTGGCCGGTCTTGCGCTCGACGGCCGCCTTCACGAGGCCCGCGAACAGCGGGTGCGGGCGGGTCGGGCGGGACTTGAGCTCCGGGTGCGCCTGGGTGGCGACCAGGTAGGGGTGGACGTCCTTCGGGTACTCGACGAACTCGACGAGCTTGTTGTCCGGGGAGGTGCCGGAGAAGACCAGACCGGCCTTCTTCTCCAGCTCCGCGCGGTAGGCGTTGTTCACCTCGTAGCGGTGGCGGTGGCGCTCCTCGACGTACGGCTCGCCGGCATAGGTCTCGCGGACCACCGAGCCCTCGGCGAGCTTCGCCGGGTAGAGGCCCAGGCGCATCGTTCCGCCCAGGTCGCCGGCGCCCTCGACGTAGGCCAGCTGCTCCTCCATCGTCGAGACGACGGGGTGCGCGGTGGCCGGGTCGAACTCGGTGGAGTTGGCCTCGGGGATGTCGGCCAGGTTGCGGGCGGCCTCGATCACGATGCACTGGAGGCCGAGGCAGATGCCGAGCAGCGGCACCTTGTTCTCGCGGGCGTAGCGGATGGCGCCGACCTTGCCGGCCACGCCGCGGTCGCCGAAGCCGCCGGGGATCAGGACGGCGTCGCAGTCGCCGAGCTGCTTCTCGGCGCCGGCCTCGGTCTTGCAGTCGTCGGAGGTGACCCACTTGACCTTGACCCGGGCCTTGTTGGCGAAGCCGCCGGCCCGCATGGCCTCGGTGACCGACAGGTAGGCGTCGGGCAGGTCGATGTACTTGCCGACGAGCGCGACGGTGACCTCGTGCTCCGGGTTGTGGACGCGGTCCAGGAGGTCCTCCCAGACGGTCCAGTCCACGTCGCGGAACGGCAGGTCGAGCTTGCGGACGACATAGGCGTCCAGGCCCTCGGAGTGCAGGACCTTCGGGATGTCGTAGATCGACTTGGCGTCGATGGCGGCGACGACCGCGGCCTCGTCGACGTCGCACATCAGCGAGATCTTGCGCTTGATGGCGGTCGGGACCTCGCGGTCGGCGCGCAGCACGATGGCGTCGGGCTGGATGCCGATGTTGCGCAGGGCGGCGACGGAGTGCTGGGTCGGCTTGGTCTTCAGCTCGCCGGAGGGGCCGATGTAGGGCAGCAGCGAGATGTGCACGACGAAGACGTTGTCGCGGCCGACCTCGTGGCGGACCTGGCGGACGGTCTCCAGGAACGGCAGCGACTCGATGTCGCCGACGGTGCCGCCGACCTCGGTGATGACGACGTCGACGTCGTCGGTGGCCATGCGGCGGATGCGCGACTTGATCTCGTTGGTGATGTGCGGGATGACCTGGACGGTGTCGCCGAGGTACTCGCCGCGCCGCTCCTTGGCGATGACCTGGGAGTAGACCTGGCCGGTGGTGACGTTGGCCGAGCCGTCGAGGTCGACGTCGAGGAAGCGCTCGTAGTGGCCGATGTCCAGGTCGGTCTCGGCGCCGTCGTTCGTGACGAAGACCTCACCGTGCTGGAACGGGTTCATCGTGCCGGGGTCGACGTTCAGGTACGGGTCGAGCTTCTGCATCGTGACCCGCAGGCCCCGGGCCTTCAGGAGCGCACCCAGGCTGGAGGCGGTCAGGCCCTTGCCGAGGGAGGAGGCGACACCCCCGGTGACGAAGATGTGCTTGGTCGTCGTGGTGTTGGGCGGCATCGCCAAGAGGGGGCTCCCGTGGTCGCGTTCTGGAAGTGCGTTCCGGCGTCCCCTCCGGAAGAATCGGGGGGTGCCGTCGCTGCGGTTTCGGGGTCCTCGGCTGTCGCCGTTTCCCACCGGTCCACGGGGTACCAGGGTATCAGCGACATCCGGAGACCGCTTCCGGCCACACGGGGCAGTCGGGTGCATACGGTCGGCGACACGCCGTGACCGGAGCGGGCGCCTCCGGCACCATGGGTGGGGGCACAGCCGTGGCCCGGGCCGGGTCAAGACCTGCTCACCCGAACGGCGCAAGGGCGTTACAAGATCGGCGCCGCCGGTCACTAGGGTGGGCGTCGTATCCTGCTCGGACATGCGCTGCCGAGCCGGACCGGCACGGCACCACCCCCGCCTGTCAGCCGGACCAAGAGCTCGTCAACGATCCCTTGACCCGCTGACCTGTAGGAATCGCCCTCCGGGGCGAAAAACGCCCCGCGGGGCGGACGTGGCCGTTCGATCTGGAGTGAAGCACGTGGCCGGGCGCATCGAGGATTACGCACTCATCGGAGACATGCAGACCGCTGCCCTGGTCTGCCGGGACGGCAGTGTCGACTGGCTCTGCCTGCCCCGCTTCGATTCGCACGCAGTCTTCGCGGGACTGCTCGGCACCGAGGAGCACGGCTTCTGGCGGGTCGGCCCGGCCGGCCCGGAGGGCGCCCCTGCGGCCCCCGCCGACCGGCGCCGCTACCGCGGCGACTCGCTCATCCTGGAGTCCGAGTGGGACACCCCGCGCGGCACGGTCCGGGTGACCGACTTCATGCCGCCGCGTGACGGCGCCCCGCAGCTGATCCGGGTGGTCGAGGGCGTCAGCGGCCGGGTGCCGATGCGCTCCAGCCTGCGCATGCGCTTCAGCTACGGCCGGGTGGTGCCCTGGGTGCACAAGGTCGGCGAGCGCACGGTGGCCGTCGCGGGGCCCGACTCCGTGTGGCTGGACACCGACGTGGAGACCCACGGCAAGGACCTCACCACGTACTCCGAGTTCACCGTCACGCCCGGCGACAGGATCACCTTCACCCTGTCCTGGCAGCCCTCGCACAAGGAGCCGCCGCCGCTGCCGGACCCGGAGGGCTCGCTGGAGGCGACCGCCGACTTCTGGCGCGAGTGGGTCGAGCACTGCACGTACCACGGCCCGTACCGGGAGGCGGTGGTCCGCTCCCTGATCACCCTCAAGGCGCTCACGTACGCGCCGACCGGCGGGATCGTGGCCGCGCCGACCACCTCCCTGCCCGAGGAGATCGGCGGCGTCCGCAACTGGGACTACCGCTACACGTGGCTGCGGGACGCGGCGATCACCCTCTCCTCGATGCTGCGCACCGGCTATCGCGAGGAGGCCCGCGCCTGGCGGGACTGGCTGCTGCGCGCGGTCGCGGGCGACCCGGAGAACCTGCAGATCATGTACGGCATCGCGGGCGAGCGCGAGCTCGGCGAGGCGGAGCTGGACTGGCTGCCGGGGTACGAGAACTCCGGCCCGGTCCGGGTCGGCAACGGCGCCGCCAACCAGCTCCAGCTGGACGTGTACGGCGAGGTCACCGAGGCCCTGCACCTGGCGCACATGACGGGCCTGTCCCGCAACGACTACGCCTCGCTGCTGCAGATCAAGCTGATCAACTACCTGGAGAAGAACTGGGACCAGCCCGACGAGGGCATCTGGGAGGTGCGCGGCCCGCGCCGGCACTTCACCCACTCCAAAGTGATGGCCTGGGTGGCGGTGGACCGCACGATCAAGCTCATCGAGTCCGGTGACGCGGACGGGCCGCTGGAGCGCTGGCGCGAGCTGCGCGACGAGATCCACCGGGACGTCTGCGAGAAGGGCTACGACCCGGAGCGCAACACCTTCACGCAGTCCTACGGCTCGCGGGAGCTGGACGCCTCGCTGCTGCTGATCCCGCAGATGGGCTTCCTGCCGCCGGACGACAAGCGGGTGATCGGCACCATCGAGGCGATCCAGCGGGAGCTGTCCACGGAGGACGGCTTCGTGCTGCGCTACCCGACCGCCGGCGAGGAGGCGGGCGTGGACGGCCTGGAGGGCGACGAGGGCGCGTTCCTCGCCTGTTCGTTCTGGCTCGCCGACGACCTGGCGATGATCGGCCGGGTCGACGAGGCCCGCAAGCTGTTCGAGCGGCTGCTCTCGCTCCGCAACGACCTGGGGCTGCTCGCCGAGGAGTGGGACCCGCGGGCCCAGCGCCAGGTGGGCAACTTCCCGCAGGCCTTCAGCCACGTCCCGCTGATCGACACGGCCCTGCGGCTCACCGCCTCGGGCGCGTACGGAGGCTGACGCCCCGAGCGGCGGGGGGCGGGGCGCGGACCTACGATGAAGGGGTCCTGTCCCCCGTGTCGCACGCGAAAGGGGGGCACTCCCATGGCTCCCCAGACCACCGTTCCGGACAGCGCCCTGGCGGGTCTTCGTGAGGACCTGGCGGGCGAGGTGCTCGTACCCGGCGATCCGGGCTACGACGAGGCGCGGGTCGTCTACAACGCGATGATCGACCGGCGTCCCGCCGTCATCGCCCAGTGCGAGACGCCCGAGGACGTGTCGAACGCGGTGCTCTTCGGACGCGAGGCCGGCCTGCCGATCGCCGTGCGCGGCGGCGGGCACAGCGTGGCCGGCACGGCGCTCAACGACGGCGGGCTCGTGGTGGACCTGCGGCGGATGCACGCGGTGGTCGTCGACCCGGAGGCGATGACGGTACGGGTGGAGGGCGGGGCCACCATGAGTCACCTGGACCACGCCTGCCAGCCGTTCCACGTGGCCGTGACCGGCGGCCGGGCGTCGACGACGGGCGTCGGCGGCTTCACGCTGGGCGGCGGATCGGGCTGGCTGGAGCGGAAGTTCGGACTCGCGTGCGACAACCTGCTGGCCGTGGAGCTGATCACGGCCGAGGGCAAGCACGTGCACGCGGACGCCGAGGAGAACCCGGACCTGTTCTGGGCGCTGCACGGCGGCGGCGGAAACTTCGGGGTGGCCACCTCGATGACCCTGCGGGTGCATCCGCTGCCCGAGTTCGGCTTCGCGATGCTGCTGTTCCCGAAGGAGGCGGGCCCCGAGGTCATCCGGGCGTACCGGGACCTGATGGCGGACGCGCCGGACGAGGCCGGCGGCGGAGGCATCTACCTCAACGCGCCGCCCGAGGAGTTCATCCCCGAGGAGCTGCAGGGCACGCTGCTCAGCGGCGCCCTGGTGAGCTGGGCGGGGCCGGCGGCCGAGGCCCGCGCGTTCGCCGACCCGCTGTACGCGCTGTCGCCGTCGGTGGAGCTGCTGGCGGACATGCCGTACGTGGACTTCCAGTGCATGATGGACGACCCCGGAGGGATGCGGAACTACTGGTCGGCCGAGTACCTGTCGACCTTCCCGGACACGGCGGTGGACGTGTTCTGCGCCCGCTCGGCCGGGATGATCGTGCCCTCGGGCATGCAGCACGTGCTGTTCCCGCTGGGCGGGCAGGTCGCCCGCGGCCCGGCGGACTCCCCGATCCCTTGGCGGTCGGCGGCCTGGGCCCTGCACCCCTTCGCGGTGTGGGAGGACCCGGCCGACGACGAGCGGGCGATCCAGTGGGTCAGGGACGTCCGGGCGGACGCCCTCCCCTGGTCGACCGGCGCCGTGTACCTCAACTTCACCGGCGACGAGGGCCGCCAGCGGGTGGTGGAGGGCTTCGGCGCCGAGAACTACCGGCGCCTGGCCCGGGTCAAGGCCGACTACGACCCCGACAACGTCTTCCGCTTCAACCACAACATCGCGCCGGCCGTCTGAACCCGTCGGTCACCTCAGGGCGGCGATCACCTCCCGCGCGGCGCGTTCGCCCTCGGTGGCGCCGCCTTCCATGAAGCCCTGGAAGTCGTAGGAACAGTGCTCGCCGCCGATGTGGACGTTGCCCTGGGCGGTGCCCTCGTAGCCCGCGTACCGGTGGAGGTAGCTCACCGGCCAGTACGAGTAGGCGCCGAGCGCGTACGGGTTCTTGTGCCAGGCGGACAGCTGGGCGCGGCCGGTGTAGGCCTTGGAGGTCCCGGGGAAGAAGGCGTCGATGCCCTTCAGGTAGCGGGTGACGAGGTCCCTGACGTACGGGTCGGACTCGGTGGAGAACGGCCCTGCCGGGTTCAGGGACCTGGCGAGGGTGCCGCCGCCGTACTGGATGAGGATGCCGCCGGTGGCGCCCTGGATCTTGGTGGTGTCCCAGGTCTGCTGGACCTCGCTGTCGGTGAAGCAGTCGCCCGCGGAGACTCCCGGCCAGGGGCCGGTGCCGCGCCAGGGCCGGGTGGCGAACTGCATGTTGAGCTTGGTGCAGTAGCCCATGCGGGCGTCCCGCAGCAGGTTCGTCATCCGCGGGTCGAAGCCGGCCCGGGTGAGGTCGAGCCGCTGGAGGACGGGCAGCGGCACGCACAGGATCGTGTGGTCCGCGGTGACGGTCCGGGTGCTGCCCGCCTCGGTGAAGGTGAGCGTCTGGGTGCCGTCGGCGTTGGCCCGCAGGGCGTCGAGCGACCAGCCGGCCTTCAGGGTGCCGGGCTTGAGGGCCCCCGCGATGGCGTTCGGGAGCCGGTCGTTGCCGCCGACGACGTGGTAACGCTCGTTGGACAGGCCCCAGATGTTGAAGTTGCCGGGATTCGTCTGGTAGCCCATCAGCAGGACCAGGGCGAGCGAGGACTGGTCGGTGGTGTCGGCGCCGTACTCGACGTTGTAGGCGACGTCCATGAACTTCCCGAGCGGGGAGGAGTGTCCGCCGGGGACCCGGCTCTCGATCCACTCGTATATCGACATGTCGTCCAGGGCGGTGCCGGTGGGCGTGGTCTGGTTCCACTTCACCTCGCCCGCTTCGAGCAGGTCGCGGTGGAGGGCCTGGTAGACCGCGTTGAAGTCCTCGTCGGCCTGTTCGCGCGGGTAGTAGGCGCCGTCGAACCAGAGGACCTCCTCAGCGCCGTTGGGCCCGCCGCCGAGGAAGTCCTCGGTGGCGAGGCCGAAGCGGCGGCAGAGTTCGAGGATCTTCTTGTGGCTGGTGTCGATGAGCTCGCCGCCGATCTCGGAGGTCTGCCCGTACGCCCAGTGCTGGCGCTGGGTCCACATGCGGCCGCCGACCCGGGACGGGTTGGCCTCGTAGAGGACGGGGCTGAGGCCCGCGTCCTGGAGGGTGAGGGCGGCGGTCAGGCCGGCGATGCCGGCGCCGACGACGGCGATCCGGGCGGGGGTGGCGGCCCTGGCGGCCGCCGGGGCGGCGACGGCCGTCCCGGCGGAGACGGCGACGCCGGCCGCGGCGGCGTACTTGAGGAGGGTCCGGCGGCCGAGCGCGTCGGACCGGAGGCCGCGCAGCTCGTCCACGGGGACGCCGAGCCGTCGGGCGTCGGCGTGCTCGGCGGCGAGGCGCTTCAGGAGGTGCATCGGGTTGGTGCGTGCCATGGGGGCGCTCCTGGAGGTGAGGGATCAGCTCTGGGGTACGGCGGCGGGTGCGGTGGTCTCCGTGCTGTCGTCGGCGCGCTCGGTGGCGTCCTCCAGGACGATGCGGCCGATGATCTCGTAGCGGTCGGGCCGCCTGGCCTTGAGGTAGAGGCCGAGACCGAGGCCGCCGAAGAAGACGGCGCCGACGATCCAGGGGATGGCCTTGAAGAAGAGGGAGTCGGCGGCGAGTCCGGCCGCGGTCTCCATGTTCATGATCAGCAGCACGACCACGGCGGTCATGCCGATGCCGCCGAGCAGCGGCGCGGTCAGCGTCTTGAACCAGTGCCGGTCCTCGGGGTGGTTCCTGCGGAAGTAGCCGATGACGGCGAAGGAACAGAGGGTCTGCACGATGAGGATGGCCATCGTGCCGAGGATCGCGAGCAGCGTGTAGAGGTGGATGTAGGGGTCCTGGCCGGTCAGCCAGAAGGCGCCGACGAGGACGACCGCGATGGCACTCTGCACGAAGGACGCGATGTACGGCGAGCCGTGCCTGGCGTGCGTACGGCCGAGGGCGGGGTGGAGGAAGCCCTCGCGGCCGATCGCGTACAGGTAGCGGGAGGCGCACTGGTGGAAGGCCATGCCGCAGGCGAAGGAGCCGGTGAGCAGCAGCCACTGGAAGGCGTCGACGGCCCAGGCACCGATGAAGGACTGGGTGGGCGCGAAGAACAGGTCGAGCGGCGAGGAGGACGCGGACAGCTTCACGGAGCCGGCGAGTCCGTTGCCGGCGATGGTCATCCACGACACGTAGATGTAGAAGAGGCCGACGCCGATGACGGAGATGAGCGTCGCCCGCGGGATGACCCGCTTGGGGTCGCGGGACTCCTCGCCGTACATCGCGGTGGACTCGAAGCCGACCCACGACCAGAAGGCGAAGAAGAGGCCGAGGCCGGCGGAGGCGCCGGTGAAGGCGTTCCTGGGGTCGATCGGCTCGGCCGGGATGCCGTCGGGTCCGCCGCCGGCGATCAGCACGGCGGTGGCGACGGCGAAGAGGACCGCGATCTCGGCGACCAGCATCACGCCGAGGGCCTTGGCGGTGAGGTTGATGTCGAAGTACGACAGGACGGCGGTGACCGCGAGCATGGCGGCCGCGTAGCCGATCCACGGCAGGTCCACGCCCAGCTGGTCGGCCACGGTCGTCTTGGCGAAGTAGGCGAAGACGCCGACGATGGACGCCTCGAAGACGATGTACGCGAGGACGGCGAGCATGCCGGAGGCCATGCCGGCGATCCGGCCGAGGCCGTGCGAGATGTAGCCGTAGAAGGCGCCGGCGGCGGTGATCCGCTTGGCCATGGCGACGTATCCGACCGAGAAGACGGTGAGGACGACGGTCGCGAAGAGATAGCCGGCGGGGGCGCCGGTGCCGTTGCCGAAGCCGACGGCGATGGGGAGGTTGCCGGTCATCGCGGTGATGGGCGCGGCGGTGGCGACGGCCATGAAGACGACGCCGACGAGCCCGACCGAGTTCGCCTTGAGCCGGTGGACCTCTGGGGTGGGGTTCTCTGCCATGGCGCGAGAGCATCCTCTTGGGTGACGTAGGCCACAATCGACATTCGGTCGCACAATTCCCGCCAGGGGCCGACGAGTTGTCGCCCCCCTGTACGAAGTGTCCGGCCCGTTAACCGCCCGGTGATGTCGCGGTGACGGGCCCGGCGGGTAGCGTCCGTCCATGTCCATGGAAAGTCAGGGCGGGATCACCGTGCAGCGGGCGCTCGAACTCCCGGGGTTGCGCAGCGGGCTCCCCGAGGTCGTCGCGGGCGCGGACCGGCTGCACCGCACCGTCCGCTGGGTCCACGCCGGCGAGGTGCCGAACATCGCCTCGCTGCTCAAGGGCGGCGAGCTGCTGCTCACCACCGGGATGGGCCTGGGCACGCGCCCGGCGGAGCAGCGGGCCTTCGTGCGGCGGCTCGCCGAGCGCGGCATCGCGGCGCTCGTGGTGGAGCTGGGCCCGCGGTTCGCGCGGCTCCCGGCGACGATCGTGGAGACGGCGCGGACCGCCGGGCTGCCGCTGGTCCAGCTGCACCGCGAGGTGCCCTTCGTCGCCGTGACGGAGGAGATCCACACCGAGATCGTCAACGGCCACTACGCGCTGCTGCGGCAGGCGGAGGAGGTCCACCGGCAGTGCACCGAGGCGCTGCTCGGCGGTGGCGGGGTGCCGCAGGTGCTGCGGATCCTGGCCGACTTCGCGCTCAACCCGGTCTTCCTGGAGACCGCCGACGGCCAGCTGCTGTACGCGGCGGGCACCGAGACCGAGCCCGCCGACCCGCTCCAGGTGTGGGACGGGCTGCGCGGGCAGCGCGCGGCGCGCGAGTCGGGCCCGCCGGCCGGCGCGGTCCTGGTCGACGTGCCGGGCGGAGGCCCTGGCACGTCGTCGGTGCGGGCGAGGCTGGTGCTGCTGGCCGTCTCGTCGTCGCTGTCCCCGGTGCACCGGATGGCGGCGGAGCGGGCGGCGGGCCTGCTCGCGGTCGTCCTGATGCAGGCCCGGCAGGAGGAGGAGCTGGCGGCCCGTGGCCGTGGCGACTTCCTGACGGACCTCGCGGAGGGCCGGATCACGGCGGAGGACGCGCCGGCGCAGGCCCGGGTCCTCGGCTTCAAGCCGGGCGACGGGCCGCTCCTTCCGGTCGTGATGCGACTGGCCTCCGAGCTGTCCCCTTCGGGCAACTGGGCACTGCTCGCCCGAGCCGTGCTCGAGGAACTGTCCTCGGTCGGCGTCCCGGTCCTCCTCGGCGTCCGCCCGGTGGAAGGCCGGGTCCCGCTCCTGCTGGGGCTGCGCTCGGAGTCGGAGCGCACGGCGGTCGCGGACCGGGTCGCGGCGGCGCTGCGGGCCGGCGTCGAGCGGGCCGGCCTGGAGCGCGCCGGCGCCCACCCGCCGGTCGTGGTGGTGGGCGTCGCGGGCGGCTGGGCGGCGGCCTCGGCGGGCCTGCGGCACGCGGCGGAGACGGCGACGGCCGCGCAGGGCCTGTCGGACCGCCCCTGGTACGACGCCCGCCGCCTGGACACCGACCTGCTGCTGTGGCGCCTGCGGGACCACCCGGACCTGGCGGCCTTCGTGGACCGTGCGATCGGCCCGCTCCGCGACCACGACCGCACGTCCAGGCCTCCCCTGCTGCCGACCCTGGAGACCTACCTGGCCCACGCGGGCCGCAAGGCGGAGACGGCCCGCGAACTCCACCTCAACCGGCAGACCCTCTACAACCGCCTGGCCCGCATCTCCGAACTCCTCGGCACGGACCTGGACGACCCGCAGACGGTCCTGGCCCTGAGCCTGGCCCTGCGAGCCCGCCGCCACACGACGTGACCGCGCCGCGGGGGCTCCCCCGGCCCCTGCGGTCAGTGCCTCCGCGCCTCCCCCGCCCGGTCCGACAGCTCGTCGTACACGCTGAGCACGTGCGCGATCGTCTCGTCCTCCGTGGGCCAGGTGCCCGCCTGCACCCGGCCCGCCGCCGCCAGGTCGAGGCGGCGGTCCGCGTCCTCCAGCAGGCCCCGCACGGCGCCCGCGAGGGCGTCCGCGTCGCCGTACGGAACCAGTTCCGCCGCGTCGCCGACGAGTTCGGGCACTCCGCCCACCGCCGTCGCGACGAGCGGCACGCCGAGCCGCAGTGCCTCCTGGGCGAGCAGGGAGCGGGCCTCCCAGCGCGACGGCAGGACCGCCACGTCCGCCGCCGCGAGCAGCTCCGCCACGTCGTCCCGGCGTCCGATCAGCCGCACCGCGAGGCCCTCCGCCTCGATCCGCCGCTGCAGCGCGGGCCGTTCGGGGCCCTCGCCCGCGATCACGAGCAGCGGCGGCGGGTCGAGCTCCCGCCACCGCCGCGCCGCGTCGAGCAGCATCCCGTAACCCCGCCCGGGCTCCAGCGCACCGACGGCCATCAGCAACGGCCGGTCCACCGCGCCGAGTTCGGCCCGGGCCTTTCCGTCGTGCAGGCAGACCGGCGCCCGCGAGGCGGGCACGGTGACCGGCGCGAGCCGGGCGTCGCGGGCGCCGCGCCGCCGGGCCCGGTCAACGAGTTCGGACGAGGTGCCGAGGACGACGGACGCCGCCCGAACGGTCCTGCGCTCCAGGAGCCGTACGAGCCCGGCCCGCGCGCCCGCCACATGGCTGCGCGTGTGCCACGTCGTGACGAGCGGGGTGCGCGGCGCGGGGGCGCCGGACAGCGCGAGCGAGGACCGCACCGAGGCGTCGAGGCCGTGCGCGTGCACGACGTCGGCACCGATGAACGCGTTGCGCAGCACGGCGACCACCGCCGGGCCGCCCCGGCGCGCCGCGGGCACGAAATGCGCGCCGGCGCCCGTGAAGTCGTAGACATGGTCGAGTTCGGGCGGGGCGCACACGGTCACCCGCACGCCCCTCGCCACGAGCCCCGAGGCAAGCGATCTGACGTGCGCGCTGCTGCCCGCGCTGCCGCCGCCCAGCACTTGGACCGTACGGAGCTGTGTCACGCGCCCAAGAATGCCAGTCCGTACGCACGTTCCGGCACCGAAGTCCCCGCGTTGCCGTGTCGCCCGCCGCAACTTACCGGCCGGGATCACCCACACGGGTGAGCGCATGGGCGGGCAGGGAGGCGCGCGCAAGCTCGCTCACACGCTCCCCATATGCCGCCGCGGCGACCAGACCGGCGGCGTGGACGGCGAGGGCAAACCGCCCGCCGGCCGCCGCGACGGCGGTGCCGAGGGCGGCGCCGAGCGCGTGGGCGCCCATGTCACCGAGCATGGTGCGCTCGGCCAGGTCGTCGGCGAGCACCGCGGCGGCGGCCCCCATGGGCACCGCGGCGAGCGACCCGCGCAGCAGCCACGGTGCGCCGAGCCCGAGCACGAGCAGTCCGGCGCGCCCGGGCCGGACGTCCACCAGGTTGACGAGGTGGGCCGTCCCGGCGACGACGACACCCGCGAGGACCTTGTCCAGCGGGCGTTCCCTGAGCAGCGCCCCGGCCGCGAGCCCGGCGGCGCCGATCCCGAGGAGCTTGACGGCCCCGCTGGTGACCTCGCCGTCCCGCAGCGCCGTCAGATGGGCCCGGAAGCCCCGCCGTTCGTCACCGCGCAGGTCGTCGTGGCGCCCGCAGACGGCCCCGGCGGCGGTGGCGAGCACGGCCGGCGCGGCGGGCAGGGCCGCGAGCGCGGTGCCGAAGGCGACCGCCGCTCCGGCCTGGGTGTGCACGGTACGGCCGGCGTGGTTGGTGCGCTGCCAGCTCGCCGGGTTGCCCGGCGGGCGCCGGCGCAGCTGTCCGTGCGCCACCCGCGTCGCACCGAAGGCGACGGCGAAGCGGAGCGCCCGGTCCGTGACCGCGGAGAGCGCCCCGGCCGGGCGTGCCCCTGCCGGGCGGGCCGCGGACCGGCCCGCGACCGCTCCGGTCACACCCGCCCACGGCCTCGGCATCAGGCGTCCGCCCGCGCCGTCGCCAGCAGCTCCTCGGCGTGCGCCCGCGCGGTCTCGGAGTCCTCCTGGCCCGCGAGCATCCGGGACAGCTCGCGGACCCGGTCCTCGCCCTCCAGGACGGTGACGCCGGAGCGGGTGACCGAGCCGTCGTTGGTCTTCTCCACGAGCAGCTGCCGGTCGGCGAAGGCCGCCACCTGCGGGAGGTGGGTGACCACGACGACCTGCGCGGTCCTGGCGAGCTTGGCGAGCCGGCGGCCGATCTCGACCGCCGCCTTGCCGCCGACGCCCGCGTCGACCTCGTCGAAGAGATACGTCGGCACCGGATCCGTACCGGCGAAGACGACCTCGACCGCCAGCATCACCCGGGACAGCTCACCGCCGGACGCACCCTTGGCGATCGGCCGCGGCGGTGCGCCCGGGTGCGGCGCGAGGAGCAGTTCGACCTCGTCGACACCGGACGGGCCGTAGGCGACCCGGCGGCCGCCGACCTCGACACCGTCCGGGTCCTCGGTCTGCCGGATCGCGAAGGACACCCGCGCGTGCGGCATGGCCAGCGAGGCCAGCTCGGCGGTGACGGCCTCGGCGAACCGCGCCGCCGCCTCCGTACGGGCGTCGGTGAGCCGCTGCGCGAGCGCCGAGAGCTCGTCGCTCAGCCGGTCCCGCTCGGCGGTCAGCTCGTCGATGCGCTCGTCGTCGCCGTCCAGCTCGGTGAGCCGGGCCGCGCTCTGCTCCGCCCACGCCAGGACGGCGGTGATGTCCTCGCCGTACTTGCGGGTGAGCTGGGTCAGCGCGGCGCGCCGCTCCTCGACCGCGGCGAGCCGCAGCGGGTCGGCGTCCAGGTTGTCGGCGTAGCCGGCCAGCTCACCGGCCACGTCGGCGAGCAGGATGGAGATCTCGCCCATCCGGTCCGCGAGCGCGGCGAGCGCCGGGTCGTGCGCCCGCACGGCCTCCAGGGCCCGGCCCGCGCCCGCGACGAGCGTCGTCGCGTCCACGGCCTCGGGGTCCTCGGGCTGCCCGGCGAGCGCGGCGTGCGCGAGGGCGGCGGCGGAGGCCAGCGACTCGGCGTGCCCGAGCCGCTCCGCCTCCGCGGCCAGCTCGACGTCCTCGCCCGCGCGCGGTTCGACGGCCTCGATCTCGCCGAGCCCGAAGCGCAGCAGGTCCGCCTCCTGGGCCCGCTCCCGGGCCCGGGTGGTGATCTCCTCCAGCTCGGCGGCGACGGCCCGCAGCCTCTTGTACGCCTCGCCGTAGGCGGCGAGCGGCACGGCCACGGCGTCTCCCGCGTAACGGTCGAGCGCGCCGCGCTGCCGGGCCGGCTTCAGCAGGCCCTGCTGGTCGGTCTGGCCGTGTACGGCGACGAGCTCGTCGGCGAGTTCGGCGAGCAGCCCGACCGGCACCGAACGCCCGCCGAGGTGGGCGCGGGAGCGGCCCTCCGCCGAGACGGTACGGCTGACCAGCAGCGCACCCTCGTCGAGTTCGGCGCCCGCCTCCTCGGCGCGCGCGGCGGCCGACGCGCCGGGGGGCAGCGTGATGCGCCCCTCGACCACGGCGGAGCCCGCCCCGATCCGCACCAGAGCCGGGTCGGCCCGCCCGCCGAGCAGCAGCCCGAGGCTGGTGACGACCATGGTCTTGCCCGCACCGGTCTCGCCGGTCACCGCGGTGAAACCGGGCGACAGCTCGACGACGGCGTCGTCGATGACACCCAGCGACCGTATCCGCATCTCCTCCAGCACGCCCCAGACCATACGAGGTTTTCGCCGCCCGGTGCCACGCCACCCCCCTTCGGGGGCGAATTCACCGCTCGCCGAGGTGACGCGTCCCATTCCGGGCACCGCCTCGTCGGCCCGTGGATACGGGCCCCTGGACACGTCGCTAGTGCGGCGCCCCGCGCCACCCCGACACCGGCAGGGCGAACTTCGCCACCAGACGGTCGGTGAACGAGGCGTGGTGCAGCCGGGCGAGGCGGACCGGGACGGCGCCGCGGCGCACCTCGACCCGGGCTCCGGCGGGCAGCTCGATCGTCCGCCGGCCGTCGCACCACAGCACGCCGTCCGGCGTGTGCGGCTCGACCTCGACCGCGAGCACCGACTGGGGCGTGGTGACGAGCGGCTTCGCGAACAGGGCGTGCGCCCCGATCGGCACCATGAGCAGCGCCTCCACCTCGGGCCAGATCACCGGGCCGCCCGCGGAGAAGGCGTACGCCGTCGACCCGGTCGGCGTCGCGCAGATCACCCCGTCGCAGCCGAATCCGGTCACCGGCCGGCCGTCGATCGCGAGGACGACCTCCAGCATCCGCTCGGGGGACACCTTCTGCACGGCGGCCTCGTTCAGCGCCCAGTCCCGGTGCAGCACGTCGCCGTTCTGGTAGACGGTGACGTCCAGGGTCATCCGCTCCTCGACCTCGTACGCCCTGGTCACGACCCGGTCGACGACCTTGTCGAGGTCGTCGCGCTCGGCCTCGGCGAGGAAGCCGACCCGGCCCAGGTTGACGCCGAGCATCGGCACGCCGGAGGCGCGGGAGAACTCGGAGCCGCGCAGCAGGGTGCCGTCGCCGCCGAGGACGACGAGGAGTTCGCAGCCGTCGAGCGCGTCGGAGCAGGCCTCCGGCACCTTCTCGACGGACGGCGGCAGCGGCAGGTCGGCCGCCTCCGCCTCCAGGACGCGCACCCCGATGCCGCTGCGCAGCAGCCCGAGGACGACGAGTTCGGCGCTGCGCACGGCGGCCGGCCGGCCGGTGTGCGCGAGCAGGAAGACGGTGCGCCTGCCTGCGGTGCGGCTGCTTTCGCTAGACGTGCTCGAAGCTGTGCTCAACGAGGTCCTTCCGCCACGGCGCGGTCGACTTCCGCGGGATCGAGAGCGGGCGCCCCGGCCCGCAGCCACAGAAAGTACTCGACGTTGCCGGAGGGGCCGGGCAGCGGGCTCGCGGTGACCCCGAGGACGCCGAGCCCGAGCTCGGCCGCCCGGCGGGCGACGTTCTTCACGGCGTCGGCGCGGAGTTCGGCGCTCCGCACCACTCCGCCGGAGCCGAGCCGCTCCTTGCCGACCTCGAACTGCGGCTTGACCATCAGCACCAGGTCCGCGTCGGGCGCGGTGCAGGCCACGAGGGCGGGCAGCACGAGACCGAGCGGGATGAAGGACAGGTCGCCGACGACGAGGTCGACCGGGATGCCGTCGATGGAGTCGAGGGTCATCTCGCGCACGTTCGTACGGTCCTTGACGGTGACGCGCTCGTCGCTCTGCAGCGACCAGGCGAGCTGCCCGTAGCCGACGTCGACGGCGACGACATGGGCGGCGCCGGCGCGCAGCAGCACGTCGGTGAAGCCGCCGGTGGACGCGCCCGCGTCGAGGGCGCGCCGGCCCTCGACGCGCAGTCCCCGCGGCACGAACGCCGCGAAGGCACCGGCCAGCTTGTGGCCGCCGCGCGAGACGTAGTCCGGGTCGGCGTCGTCCTGGGCGACGACGATGGCCGCCGCGGTCTCGACCTGGGTGGCGGGCTTGGTGGCCACGGTCTTGCCGACGGTCACCCGGCCCGCGGCGATCAGCTGGCTGGCGTGCTCGCGCGAGCGCGCGAGCTTGCGCCGTACCAGCTCGGCGTCCAGACGGCGGCGTGCCGGTCCTGCCACGTTCGGTTCAGCTCCTGTTGTCGTACGGACGAGGTCCGGGCGGTGCGTCGAGCGAGGTCAGCTCGGCGCGCAGCCCTCGGTGTACATCCTCGTACACGTCGAGGTGTCCGTCCGCCGTGAGGTGGTCGGCGTCGCCGAGCCGGTCCAGGAGCGCGTCGACGGCGGGCCGGCCGGTCGGCGTGCGGACGACGCCGAGCGGGGCGGGCCCGGCCTCGTCGAGGCCGCCCGGCGCGTGAGGGGAGTCCTGCTCGCCGGGGCCGGCCGGGTCGTCGGGGCGGGCCGGGTCGTCGCCTGCCCGATACGCGTCGCTCATGCCCCGACGCTACCGCGAAGCCCTGGGGTACGGTCGACCCGATGGCAACGATCGCGGAGTGCCGTGCGGCACTCGACAGACTCTCCGACAACCTGGCCGGCGCGAACGGCGAGGTGCGCGGCGCGGCCGCGCTCGACCGCAGCCTGAGCTGCCACATCACGGATCTGGACACCACGTTCACGGGCCGCCTGGCCGACGGCCGCATCGAGGTCGAGTCCACGCTCGCGGGCCCGCCGGCGCAGAAGGCCGAGATCCGGCTCCGCATGACGGGCGACGACCTGGTGTCGATGGTCGACGGCGAACTGAACTTCGCCAAGGCCTGGGCCTCCGGCCGCGTCGCCCTGGAAGCCGGCTTCCGCGACCTGCTGCGCCTGCGCAAGCTGCTGTAGGAGGCGCTTGCGCACGACGGCTACGGGCCGGGGGCGGGGGCCGGAGCGGGGAGACCGCCGGCCGCAAGCCCCGGAGCCGGGAAACCGCCGGCCGCAAGCCCGGGACCGGGAGCGCCTGAGCCGCAAGCACCGGAGCGAGGAGCCCGCCGGCCGCGAGCCCCGGAGCGGGTCCCTGCGCCGGGAGCCCGCCCTCAGCCGCCCGCCTCCCTCACGTCGCCGACGCGGGCTCCGGCTCCGCGGCCGTGGTTCCGGCGGCCTCGGCCTTCCCCTTCGCGCGGGCCTTGCGGCCCGCCGGGACGACCAGCGGAGTGCCCGTCTCCGGGTCCTCGATGACCTGGCAGCGCAGTCCGAAGACCCGCTCGACCAGCTCGGCGGTGACGACCTCGCTCGGCGGGCCCTCGGCGACGACCTCGCCGCCGCGGCAGGCGATGAGGTGGGTGGCGTACCGGGCCGCGTGGTTGAGGTCGTGGAGCACCGCGACCAGCGTCCGGCCCTGCGTCTCGTGCAGTTCGGCGCACAGGTCGAGCACGTCGATCTGGTGCTGGATGTCGAGGAAGGTGGTCGGCTCGTCGAGGAGAAGCAGCGGCGTCTGCTGGGCGAGCGCCATCGCGATCCAGACCCGCTGGCGCTGGCCGCCGGACAGCTCGTCGACGTACCGCTCGGCCAGCTCGGCGACGCCGGTCGAGGCCATCGACTCCTGCACGATCCGCTCGTCCTCGGGGGACCACTGGCGCAGCAGTCCCTGGTGCGGGTAGCGGCCGCGGGCGACGAGGTCGGCGACGGTGATGCCGTCGGGCGCGACGGAGGACTGCGGCAGCAGGCCCAGCGTCCTGGCGACCTTCTTCGCGGGCATCGAGTGGATCGCCTGCCCGTCGAGCAGCACCCGGCCCTCGGTGGGCCTGAGCATCCGGGACAGGGCGCGCAGCAGCGTCGACTTGCCGCAGGCGTTCGGGCCGACGATGACCGTGAAGGAGTTGTCGGGGATGGCGACGCTCAGGTCGCGGGCGATGACCCGCTGGTCGTAGGCGAGCGTGACCGACTCGGCGCTGAGCCGCTGCGTCCGCTGCCCCGCCTGCTGCTGCCCGTTCATACCCTGGCTCCTGATCGTGTCGTTCGTGTGCGCGGTGGTCATATGCGGCCCGCCTTCCGCTCGCTGACGAGCAGCCACAGCAGGTAGCAGCCGCCGAGGACGCCGGTGACGACGCCGACCGGGAGCTGGCGCTCGCCGAAGGCGTTGGTGGCGGCCCAGTCGGCCACGAGCAGCAGGGCCGTGCCCATGAGCGCGGACGCGGCCAGGTTCGGCCCGGGCGAGCGGGTGAGCCGGCGGGCCAGCTGGGGCGCGCTCAGCGAGACGAAGACGATGGGGCCCGCGGCGGCGGTGGCGACGGCCACGAGCAGCACGGCGGCGGCCATGAGGACGATCCGGGTCCGCTCGACCTTGACGCCGAGGGCGTACGCGGCGTCGTCGCCCATCTCCAGCATCCGCAGCGCCCGCCCGTGCCCGAGGACCAGCGGCAGCAGCACGCAGCTGACGGCGAACAGCGGCCAGAACTGCGCCCAGTCGCGGCCGTCGAGCGAGCCGGTCATCCACACCACCGCACGCGTCGCGTCGACGAGCTGCGCCTTGGTGATGAGGTAGTGGATGACGGCGGTGAGCATGGCGGCGGCGCCGATGCCGACGAGCACGAGCCGGTAGCCGTGCACTCCGCGCTTCCAGGCGAGCAGGTAGATCACGGCGCCGGTGACGAGCCCGCCGACGACGGCGCCCGCGGCGGCGGCCGCCGCGCTGCCCTGGAAGAGGACGATGACGGCGAGCGCGCCGACGGTGGAGCCCTGGCCGAAGCCGATCACGTCGGGGCTGCCGAGCGGGTTGCGGGAGACCGACTGGAAGACGGCGCCGCCGATGCCCAGCGCGGCGCCGACGAACACGGCGACGAGCACGCGGGGCAGCCGCAGGTCCATGACGGCGAACTCCTGCACGGGCGTGCCGTCGCCGAGGAGGGTGGCGACGACGTCGCCGGGCGCGATCGGGAAGTCGCCGCTGCCGATGAGGACGACCGCGACGGCCAGGGCGAGCACGAGCAGGCCGAGGACGGAGAACAGGGCGCGCGGCTCGTAGCGTACGGAGAGGCCGCCGGCCCGCAGGGTCTTGGTGCTCACAGCTTGGCCATCCTCTTGCGGCGGACGAGACGGATGAAGACGGGCCCGCCGACGAGCGCCGTGACGATGCCGACCTGGAGTTCGGAGGGGCGGGCCACGACCCGGCCGATGACGTCGGAGCCGAGGAGGAGGACGGGCGAGAGCACCGCCGCGTACGGCAGGATCCAGCGCATGTCGGGGCCGGTGATCGACCGCACGATGTACGGCACCATCAGGCCGACGAACACGATCGGCCCGCAGGCGGCGGTCGCGGCGCCGCACATCAGGGTCACCGACAGCATGGCGGTGACCCGGGTGCGGTTGAGGTTGGCGCCGAGCGCCCGCGCGGTGTCGTCGCCCATCTCCATGGCGTTGAGGGGCCGGGCGATCAGCAGCGCGAGGACGGTGCCGAGGAGGATGAAGGGCGCGACCCGGCGGACGGTGTCCATGTTCGCGTCGGCGAGCGAGCCGACGGTCCAGAACCGCAGCCGGTCCAGGGCGGCGGAGTCGAGCAGCTGTACGGCGTTGACGTAGCCGTACAGGGCGGCGGTGGCGGCGGTGCCGGCGAGCGCGAGGCGCACGGGGGTGGCGCTGCGGCTGCCGCCCAGGACGTACACGACGACGGAGACGACGGCCGCGCCGACGAAGGCGAACCACACGTAG
Source organism: Streptomyces sp. NPDC127114 (assembly GCF_042677525.1). Taxonomy (NCBI): domain Bacteria; kingdom Bacillati; phylum Actinomycetota; class Actinomycetes; order Kitasatosporales; family Streptomycetaceae; genus Streptomyces; species Streptomyces sp. NPDC127114. The sequence continues at coordinate 5,284 of NZ_JBHXTJ010000062.1, read as the reverse complement.
GAGGCGGCGTCGGTGACCCCGAGGAAGGCGATCGCGGACACGACCGCGGCGGCGGCGCCCGCGTTGACGCCGAGCAGGCCGGGCTCGGCGAGCGGGTTGCGGGTGAGTCCCTGCATCACCGCGCCGGACAGGCCGAGGGCGAGACCGACGAGCAGGCCGAGGAGGGTGCGGGGGACGCGGACGTCGTGGATGACGACGTCGTTGCGGATGCCGCTGTTGTGGAAGAGGCCGTGCCAGACGTCGCCGAGCGGCACCGGCTTGGCACCGATCATGATGCTCAGGACGCAGATCAGCAGCAGGATCCCGACGGCCACGACCAGTCCGACGGCGCGCAGCGAGTTCCGGCGCCTCGGATTCCGGACAGGGCCGGCCGGCTCCGCGCTCGCACGGGAGGGAGTCTCGACCAACACGAGGTTAGGTTAGCCTACCCTCCCATTGATGATCGATCCCCTGTACGAACGAGGAGCCGGCCGCATCCAGGCGGGGCCGCCCGAGCGGGCTCCGGCCCGCCCGTACGGGAACGCCTTGCGGAAACGAGGCACGGCGCGAAGACCGTCGCCGACAGGCCGCCGCGCCTCGGCCTCCGCGGGCAGCCGCGTCCCTTACGCCGGCCCCGCCCCCAGGCCCAGCCGCTCCAACGCCTTCGCCGCGTCCAGACCGCACGCGCCGGCCCCGGCCTCCGTCCAGGCGGCCGCGCACAGCGCCCGTACACCGTCCAGCGGATCCAGCGAGCCACCCGCGGCGCCCTCTTCGCGCGCCGCATCCGCCTCAGCCGCCTCATGCGTCTCGCGCGCCTCGCCCTCGAGCAGCAAGGCGCCCCCGCTCACCGTCGCCGTCCAGCCCCCGCACCGGAACGCGCCGTCCGCGCCCTCCGCCACCTCCGGCTGGGCGACCAGCAGACCGCGCAGGTCCCTCGCCACATACGTCGGCCGGTGCTCCGGCACCGCCGCGAGCAGCCGCGCCACATCGGTCACCCCGGTCAGGACCAGCAGCGAGTCCACGCCACCGTTGAACGCACCCTCGATGTCCGTGTCCAGCCGGTCTCCGACCACGAGCGGCCGCCGGGCGCCGGTCCGCAGCACCGTCTCGCGGTGCATCGGCGGCAACGGCTTGCCCGCGACCTTCGGCTCCGCGCCCGTCGCGATCCGCACGACCTCCACCGCGGCCCCGTTGCCCGGCCCGATGCCCCGCGCGCTCGGAATCGTCAGGTCCGTGTTGGACGCGTACCAGGGCAGCCCCCGCCCCACCGCGTAACTCGCCTCCGCGAGCCGGCCCCACGGCAGATCAGGGCCGCCGTACCCCTGCACCACCGCCACCGGATCGTCGTCCGCCGACTCCACCGGCACCAGCCCCCGCTCGCGCAGCGCCACCCGCAGCCCCTCGCCGCCGATCAGCAGGATCCGCGAGCCCGGCGGCACCTCGTCCGCGATCAGCCGGGCCACCGCCTGCGCCGAGGTGATCACGTCGCCCGGCTCCGCGGGCACACCCAGCTCGGTCAGGTGCGCGGCCACCGTGTCCGGCGTCCGCAGCGCGTTGTTGGTGACGTACGCCAGGTGCATGCCCCCGGCCCGGGCCGCGCCCAGCGCCTCGACCGCGTACGGGATCGCGTGGCCACCCGCGTAGTACACGACGCCGTCCAGGTCGAGCAGCGCCGTGTCGTACGCCTCGCTCAGCGCGCGCGCACTCCCGTCCGGCCGGTTTCTGCCCTGCCGTCCCTGGCCGAATCCCGTCATTCCATGTACTCCTCACGTTTCGGCAGGTGAAAATGCCCCGCTCCCCTGATCATCGCTCATGACCACCCGCCACATAGGATGACGAGATGAACACCTCAGGTCACGCGGCCGACGACGTCCGCGCCCCCGGTCTCCGCCTGAACCCCTTCCGGGGCATCAGGTACGTCCCCGAACGGGTCGGCAGCCTGGCCGCCGTGACCTCACCGCCGTACGACGTCGTGGTACGGCCCGACGGACTGCACCACCTCGAGTCGGCCGACCCCCACAACATCGTCCGGCTGATCCTCCCGCAGGCCATCACCGCCGGCACCCGCCACCGCAAGGCCGCCGTCACCCTCGACCGCTGGCTCGCCGACGGCATCCTCGCCCCGGACCCCGAGCCCGCCCTCTACGTGTACGAGCAGCGCGGCGACGGCATCCTCCAGCGCGGCCTCATCGGCGCACTCGAACTCTCCACCCCGGCCGAGGGCATCGTCCTCCCCCACGAGGACGTCATGCCGCACGTCGTCGAGGACCGCGCCGACCTCATGCGCACCACCGCCGCCAACCTGGAGCCGCTGCTCCTCACCTACCGCGGCGACGGCGACGGCGCGGGCGCCGTCATCGACCGGGTCGTCGAACGCGAACCGCTGCTGTCCACGACCACCGAGGACGGCTTCCACCACCGCCTCTGGTCCGTCACGAACCCGGCCGACCTCACCGCCGTCGCCACCGAGCTCCGCCGGCACCAGGCCCTCATCGCCGACGGGCACCACCGCTGGGCCACCTACCTCCGGCTCCGCGAGGAGCACACCGCACCCGGCCCGTGGAACCACGGCCTGGTGCTCCTCATCGACACCGCCCGCTACCCGCTGCGGGTCCGCGCCATCCACCGCCTCCTCAACCGGCTCCCCGTCCCCGACGCGCTCGCCGCCATCGGCGACAGCTTCCGCGTCACCCGCGTCGACGGCCCGCTGCCCGCCGCCCAGGAGGCCCTGGCCGCCGCCACCGCCGACGGCAACGCCTTCCTCCTCGCCGGTGACGGCACCTTCCACCTGCTCGACCGCCCCGACCCGGCGCTGCTCGCCCGCACCGTCCGCACGGACCGGCCCGAGGCCTGGCGCACCCTGGACGCGACCGTCCTGCACTCCACGCTCCTCGACCACGTGTGGCGCATCCCGGACGCCCCCGAGGACATCGCCTACATCCACGACACCGAGGCGGCCGTCGCCCAGGCGGAGCGCCGCGGCGGCACGGCCGTGCTCATGCACCCCGTGAAGGAGGAGGTCGTACGGGACCTGGCCCGGCAGGGCGTCACCATGCCCCGCAAATCGACCTCCTTCGGCCCGAAGCCGGCGACCGGCCTGGTGCTCAGGAGCCTGGCCCTCGACTGACCGCCTGCCTTCCGGCGGAAACGACGAAGGGCGGCACCCCGGCAGGGGTGCCGCCCTTCATGTCGTACCGCAGGCGTCAGCTCTTGTCGCCGTCGGCGGGGCCGCCCTGGCCGCTCTCGCGCTCGTCCGCGTCGGCGTCACCGGACGCGCCGGACTCCTGCGAGTCGTCGGAGCCCTCGGAACCCGCGGAGTCCTCGGAGTCGTCGCTCTCCTCGACGTCGTCGGAGTCGTCGAACGCGTCGACGAACTCGACGCCGTCCAGCTCGGCGAGCCGGTCGGAGGCGTCCGTGGAACCGTCCTTGTCGGCCTCCAGCGCCTTCGCGAACCACTCGCGCGCCTCGTCCTCGCGCCCGGCCGCCAGCAGCGCGTCCGCGTACGCGTAACGCAGTCGGGCGGTCCACGGGTGGTTGGCGTTCGACGCCAGCTCGGGGCTCTGCAGGGTCACGATGGCGGCGTCGAGCTGCCCCAAGTCCCGGCGGGCGCCGGCGGCCACGAGCCGCATCTCGACCTGCCCGGCCTTGTCCAGCTTCTGCACCTCGGGCTCACCGGCCATGGCGAGGGCACGCTCGGGCCGGCCGAGACCGCGCTCGCAGTCGGCCATGACGGGCCACAGCTCGACGCTGCCGGTCATCCGCCGCGCGGCGCGGAACTCGGCCAGCGCCTCGGAGTACTTCTGGGTCGCGTACGCGGCGAAGCCGGCCGCCTCGCGGACGGCGGCGACGCGGGACGCGAGCCGCAGGGCGATGCGCGAGTACTCGTACGCCTTCTCCGGCTCCTCGTCGATCAGCTGGGCCACCATGACGAGGTTACGGGCGACGTCATCGGCCAGTCCCTTGGGCAGGCTCATCAGCTCCTGCCGCACGTCCGCGTCGATCTCCTCACCGGTGACCTCCGGCGGAATCGGCAGGCGCTTGATGGGCGCGCGGTCGCCACCGCGACGCTCGCCCCGGTCGCTCCGGTCGTCACGGCGCCCGTAGCCACCCCGGTCGTCACGACGCGGCCCACGCCCACGGTCGTCACGCCGGTCGTCACGGCCGCGGAACCCGCCACCACCACGCCGATCGTCCTCACGCCGCGGCCCACGGGGCCGCTCGTCACGACGGTCGTCACGCCGGTCGTCCCGACGCTCGTCGCGACGGAAGGCGGGTCGCTCGTCACGACGGTCGTCGCGCCGGTCGTCACGTCGGTCGTCCCGACGGAACGACGGACGGTCATCGCGGCCACGGTCGTCACGGCCGCGGAAGCCGCCGCCACCGCGGTTGTCGTCACGGCGGTCGTCGCGCCGGTCGTCGCTCCGGTACGAAGGACGGTCATCGCGACGGAAGGCCGGCCGCTCGTCACGACGGTCGTCACGCCGGTCGTCCCGACGCTCGTCGCGACGGAAAGCGGGCCGCTCGTCACGACGGTCGTCGCGACGGAAGGACGGGCGGTCGTCACGGCCGCGGTAGCCCCCGCCACCGCGGTTGTCGTCACGGCGATCGTCACGACGGTCGTCACGACGGAAGGACGGGCGGTCGTCACGACGCTCGTCACGACGGAAGGACGGGCGGTCGTCACGACGGTCATCGCGGCGGTCATCACGACGGTCGTCGCGGCGGAAGGACGGGCGGTCGTCACGCCCACGGTCGTCGCGGCCACGGAAGCCGCCGCCACCGCGGTTGTCGTCACGGCGATCGTCACGACGGTAGGAAGGCCGGTCGTCACGATTGTCGTCGCGACGGAAGGAGGGGCGGTCGTCACGGCCGCGGTAGCCACCGCCACCGCCACCGCGGTTGTCGTCACGGCGATCGTCACGACGGTCGTCGCGACGGAAGGACGGGCGGTCGTCGCGGCCGCGGTAGCCACCGCCACGGTTGTCGTCACGACGCGGCCCACGGAAGCCGCCCCGCTCGCCACCGTCCCGGCGACGCGGCTCGCGCTCCGGACGGTCGTCGGGAGAGTTGGTGGACATCGACGTGACTCCTGTCTTCGGGTACTGCAGTCATTCTCGCGCAGCCGGCACCGCACCGCGCTTTCAGAAAATTCAGAGAAAACAAAAAGGACCCGTGGCCCAGCGTGAACGCTGGGACCACGGGTCCTGAAAGATTGTTCGGCGGCGTCCTACTCTCCCACAGGGTCCCCCCTGCAGTACCATCGGCGCTGAAAGGCTTAGCTTCCGGGTTCGGAATGTAACCGGGC